>DXCK01000071.1 GCA_019116045.1 Candidatus Bacteroides merdipullorum
AGATTTATCTACATATAGCAGAAGCATTATCCGACCTTTCCGGCCCGATTCCTTTCGCAATAGGCGATTTATTCATAGCCCTCAGCCTGGCAGGGATTATACTATACCCCCTATACTTCCACTTCTGCCAAAAGAGAAAATGGCGGAGCGTACTGACAAACGTTGTTAAATATCTGATATGGATTTACGTATGGTTCTACCTGGCCTGGGGGTTGAATTATTCCCAATCAGACTTTTATCATCGTACAGGCATCGCACCTGTTACGTATACAGAAACTGATTTTCGAGACTTCGCCCACCGATATGTCCAACAGCTAAACTCTGCTTATACCCCACATACAGCCGTCAACCGAGACGTCTTGCGCCGTGAAGTAGTAACGCTCTACCGGCACATCGCTCCCCAATTGGGCATACATCCCCCATTCGACGACCGGCCGCAAGCAAAAACCATGCTTTTCTCCTCTCTTGCTTCGATGGTAGGAGTCAAAGGCAGTATGGGGCCTTTCTTCTGTGAATTTACCATCAACGGTGACGTTACTTCTTCTGAATATCCTGCCACATACGCCCATGAACTGGCCCATCTGCTGGGCATATCCAATGAAGGAGAAGCCAATTTCTATGCCTACCAGGTATGCAGCCGTTCCAGTGTCGCTGCTGTCCGTTTCAGCGGTCTGATGTCCATTCTGCCTCATGTGCTGAACAATGCCTACCGAATGCTGCCTTCTGCCGACTATACTGCCCTCTGCCACGACATCCGTCCCGAAGTAATTCGCTTGGCTCAGGAAAACCAGGAATATTGGCAAAGCAAATACAATCGCCGCATCGGCAATCTCCAAAGCAAATTATACGAATTTTACCTGCGCGGCAATCGCGTCGAAGGCGGACAGAAGAGCTATTCACAAGTGGTCGGCCTGCTGATAGCCTATGAAAAAAGCCAGAGGTGAACACTGAATGTCATCTCTGGCCCGTTTCTTGCATAAAGACTCGCTATCCCGCAAAAGGCTATTTCAGATAAGTGCGATAAAACTGTTCGATTCTGTCAAACGGAATCTTATCGAAGTTATCATACAAGTCGGTATGATTGGCTCCGGGAACAATTAGCAGTTCTTTGTTGTCACCCGTCAGTTTTTTGTAGGTATCTTCACTGAAATAGCGTGAATGTGCCTTCTCGCCATGCACCAGCAGCACCGCACTGCGAATCTCTCCGGCATAAGCCAGTATCGGTTGATTGAGAAACGAAAGGGTAGATGTTTTGTTCCATCCCCCGTTGGAATTGAGCGACCGCTTGTGGTATCCACGTTTAGTCTTGTAGTAAGCGAAATAATCTTTCACGAACTGCGGCGCATCATCGGGCAATACATCGGCCACGCCTCCGGCCAGGGCATACGTCCCGTTGCGGTAATCTTCCGTGCGCTGTGCATTGAGTTGGCGACGCAAATCATTGCGGGCATCAGCATTGTTGGCTGCATCAAAATAGCCGTTTGCATTGACACGGCTCATGTCATACATTGTAGAAGCCACCGTCGCCTTGATACGTGTATCAATGGCTGCCGCATTTACGGCCATGCCTCCCCAGCCACAAATGCCCAGAATACCGATACGTTCAGGGTCTACGTCTTCACGCGTCGATAAATAATCTACCGCTGCACAAAAGTCCTCCGTATTGATGTCCGGCGAGGCTACATAACGAGGCTTTCCGCCACTCTCGCCCGTAAACGAGGGGTCGAAGGCAAGGGTCAGGAAACCACGTTCGGCCAACTGCTGGGCATAAAGCCCGGAAGCTTGTTCCTTCACTGCCCCGAAAGGCCCGCAGACGGCAATGGCAGCCAGCGTGCCAGAAGCTTCCTTGGGAATGTATAAATCGGCAGCCAGTGTGATGCCGTAACGGTTGTGAAAGGTCACTTTGCTGTGCTCTACCTTGTCGCTCAGCGGGAAGATCTTGTCCCACTCTTGTGTCAGATTCAGTTTTTCTTCCATTGTGTTGTTCTTAATAAGTTGGTTGTCTTGTGCCACGAGGACACCCGAACTGCACATGCAGCCCAGGACTGTTACGCATAATTGTTTAAATAAAGTTCCCATACTTTTTTGTTTTAAGGCCTGTTCTTTTCTTTGCGTCACCATCCACCGAGCGTAAGCGGAAGAAGGCACTTGGTATCAAATGAGATGCTTTGCCAATGTCCCTCTCCGTCCGATATGGCAGAAAACGATTCTCAAACAAGCTCTTGATTGTACGATGCAAAGATAGAGCAAGTGTTCCAGAAGACGATTGCTGTAAAGCTCAATGTTGGTTGCCGAAAAGCTCATGCAGAAATTGCTGTGGGCGGCACGCCATATTGCTTCTTGAAAGCGGCAGAGAAGTGGGACTGGTTTTTGAAACCCACGGCAGTACAGACATCCACGATTTTCCTGCCACCCTCGCGCATCAGCCCATACGCCACTTCCAGCCGTTTGCGGATGAGCCACTTCTCGGGCGTCAGGTCGCTGATTTTTTTGAAATCGCGCTTGAAGGTAGCCAGGCTCCGGCCGGTGTAGTGTGCCAAGTCTTCCAAGGAAAACTCGTACATGTAATTTTTATCCATGAAATCCAGGATGTCTATTTTCCACGGCTCATTGAAGTCGAACAACGTAGGGGCAAAACGTTTGTCTATGTGGAGCAAGGCCAACAGCCCTTCTTGCAGCTTCAGGTGCATAAAATCATCTTGCGGCTTCACCTCGGGGTCGAAAAAAGGAGTGAGCGAAGAGAAAAGGCTGGTAATCTCTGCCGTGTGAGGCAATTTGATGACCCTAGAATCTAGCTTTGGCGTGTGGGGCGGCACTTTGTATTGCCCGAAGCGGGTGTACATCTCGCGTAGGAAGCTGCGGGTGAAGCTCAGGAAGATGCCGCAATAGCGTTCGCCGTCGGCAGGTTTCTTGTACATGGTGATGTGATGGTCGCGTGGAATGAAAACACATTCGCCTTTCCCCACGTGAATTTGTTCTTGGCCGTTGTCCAACACCATCTCGCCGGAGTAAACGTAGTTCATGGCATATTCGCGCGAGCGGTGGATACAACCGCTGATGTCATCGTAGAAGAAACTGTAAAACACGTTTTCGTAGTTAAAGATGAGTTTCATCGGACCAAGGTTTTCTGCTTCCAAGTGTTGTTGTTCCATATTCCTTACATATAGGTTACACAATGGTGCGCACCGGGCGCATGTATGTTTCGATACCGGCAGGAGGTCACCAGCCGACCAGCCTGATTTTCCGGGTAGGAGGCGGGAAAGCTTTATCTATCTCCTCCAAGTCCTCGTTCGTCAAGGCAAGTTCCAGGCTGCGGACATTCTCCTCCACATGTGCCACGCAGCCCGCCTTGGGTATGGCGATGACGCCGGCCGTGCGCATCACCCATGCCAGCATGACCTGGGTGGGCGTGGCATCGTGCCGGTGCGCTATCTCCTGCAAAACCGGATGATTCCGCAACCGCCCTTCGCCCAAAGGGGTGTAGGCCATGAGGGGAAGGGTGTGTTGCTTGCTCCAGGGCATGAGATCGTATTCGATGCCACGGTCGCAAAGATTGTAGAGCACCTGGTCGGCGGCGCAATCCTTGCCGTGGGGAAGCGAGAGGATGTGTTCCATGTCATCCACGTCGAGGTTGCTCATGCCCCACTGGCGGATTTTCCCCTCCTGCTGCAATTCGGCCAAGGCGCGGACGGTTTCGGAGAAAGGGTAAGGGCCTATCCAGTGCAACAGGTAAAGGTCGATGTAGTCCGTGCCCAAGCGTTGCAGGCTGTGCTCGCAGGCACGTTTCGTACCGGTATAGCTGGCATGGCTTGGCAATACCTTGCTGACGATGAACACTCGGTCGCGGCAGGGGCGCACGGCTTCACCCACCAGTTCCTCCGTGCCGTACATCTCGGCCGTATCTATCAGCGTCAGCCCCAGGTCGATGCCTCGCCGCAGGGCTTTTATCTCTTCCTGGCGCCGGCGCCCCATCTGGTAGGTCCCTTGTCCCAACGCAGTTACTTGCTGTCCGTTGGGGAATGTGACTCTATGTTCCTTCTTCTGTCCGTTTGGCATATATTCTTTTGTTTCTTATCTTTATTACGATACAAAGATAGGGCAAAAGCCTGGCAATCGCATGTCTGAAAGGCTCAAATCTGATTGTTGAAAGGCTCATTCTTCGGTTTCGAACCTAGTTTTTGCCTTTTGTCAAAACAACGAACTGCATTTATTGCGAACTTTGCAGCGATTTTCGGTTTGCTAAAAGATTCATCCCATGCTTACAAAGAGACAAGCCCTCCGACGCTTCCGGCTGGCCGTCAGCCTGTTTTTCTTCATCCAAGGCGTAGTGTTTGCCACGTGGACCAACCGCATTGCCGACCTCAAGACCGCGCTGCATCTGAGCGACGCTGCCCTGGGCAACGTGCTCTTTGCCATTCCCGTGGGACAGATGCTGGCGATGTACGTCTCGGCCTGGCTCATCAACCGTTTCGGCAGCCGCCGCATGCTGGCGCTGGCCTCGCTGCTCTATCCGTTCTGCCTGCTCCCGCCGGGACTGGCGGACACTCCCTACGGGCTGGCTGCCGGTCTGCTTTTCTTCGGCATCAGCGGAAACCTGTTTAACATCGCTGCCAACACGCAGGGCATAAACGTAGAACATCTCTATGCCCGCAGCATCATGGCCTCCTTCCACGGCTTGTGGAGCCTGGGCGGCTTTTTGGGCGGCGTGCTCAGCATGGGGTTCATCGCGTTGGAGGTTAAGCCGTGGCTCCATTTCCTGGTGATGGGCACCGTCACTTTCCTGCTGTCCAACTTCATCCGCCGGCAATTGGTGCGCAACGACTGGCATCCCCGAAAAGCGGCTTCCGCCCCTCCCACGACCGGGCAGAAGCATCTGCCTCTGAGTCAAAGGATAGACAAATACGTCATCCTGCTGGGCGGTATGGCGTTCTGCGCCATGGTGTGCGAGGGCTGCATGTATGATTGGAGCGGAGTCTATTTCCAACAAGTGGTGCACGCCCCCGGCAAGCTGGTGCAGTTGGGCTTCGTCATCTGCCTCTGCACCATGACCGTGGGACGTTTCATCGCCGACCACCTGGTCAGCCGGTTCGGCGCACGCCGGGTCATCCGTGGCAGCGGGCTGCTCATCACCTTCGGCCTGGCCGTAGCCGTCCTTCTGCCCAACCTGTGGACGGCCTCTATCGGTTTTTTTCTGATTGGCTTCGGCATATCGTCCACCGTGCCGGTATGTTACAGCATGGCGGGACGTCCGCAGCAAATGAATCCCAGCACCGCACTGGCCACAGTCTCCTCCGTCAGCTACCTGGAACTGCTGCTGGGCCCTCCCGTCATCGGTCACCTGTCACAAGCCATCACGCTGCACTGGACGTTTGCCGTCATCGCCTTCTTCGGGCTGCTGATTGCAGCCGGTGCCGCCCGCTTGCATGAATAATACCCACCCCTCCTCCTACCATGAGCCAGCTTTCATCCTTTCTTAATAATAAAAAAACAGGCTTATATTTTCCGTAAAGAAGGCTGTTTTATAAACAGATGGCAGGACAAAGAGTAGCTCTCGGCAGGATAAAGCCAAATCGGTCATTAGAAAGTGTGCTTTCCTTTATTTCTACTGACCGCATTAGAAAAAATGGATTTCCATCTGTTTGATTCATTGTTATTTCGTAACTTTACCACGACAAAAAACGATAAGATTTGATGCGTGATTGTGACATAAAGTTCGTGAATGAGGAGATAACCGACGGATTGGAAATATCCTAGACGACCTATTAGGCAAATGGTTGGGAGAAGCCAGGACGCATAGTAATGGTCAGGCTGGAAATAGAGAAACTGCCGAATGTGGCGGGCAAGCCAATCAGACAGTTAGTGCTTTTCGAAAATGAGAATGATTTCGGCAAATACCGCTATGGCTGTTTCGTCACCAGCCTTGAACTGCCGGCCAAGATAGTGTACGATTCGTATCGTGGAAGGGCGGATTCCGAGAACAGGATCAAGGAACTGAAATACGATTTCTCCATGGATGACTTTGTCACCAACAACTTCTGGGCGACCGAGGCTTGCGGGGACTTTATTGTCATGGCCTATAATTTCATGTCACTGTTCCGCCATGCCCTTATTAATTCCAACAAAAAGAAGTTCCTTAAGACCATCCGTTATGAGTTGATATCAACACCAGCCTATTTGGGAAAGATAAAAGACAAGTATATCCTTTATCTGGCACGGTCTTTAAAAACAAGACAGTCATTCCTTTCCATATGAGAAAAAAATAAAGGATTTCTCACTGCCATACAATACGGAGAAATCCTAATGACCGATTTGGGATAAACAAATAGACAACCCGTTAGGGCAAGTCAGGGAATCATCAGAAGGCACTGTCCGTCCAGAGGGGCAGTGCTTTTTTGTTTTGTTTCTTCTTTCTTCAAAATTCCTACAAAATCCGCTCCTACCTTTGCGCAGATACAATAACTTTGCAACCGACTTCATAACAGGAAAGCGATTATGTGGAAATACTATGCACTGCTGTCCGCCCTCTTTGCCGCTCTGACCGCCATCTTCGCCAAGGTGGGCGTGAAGGACATCAATTCGGACTTGGCTACGGCTATCCGCACCACCGTCATCCTGCTGCTGACGTGGGGCATCGTGCTTTTCGGGCAGCACGTGGGCGAACTGCGGACGATTCCGCGTCATGCCTGGCTCTTCCTTGTGCTGAGCGGGGTGGCGACGGGGCTGTCGTGGCTGTTCTACTTCAAGGCGTTGCAGACGGGCGACGTGTCGCGTGTGGCGCCGATAGACAAGCTGAGCGTCGTCATCACCATTTGCCTGTCGTTCCTGTTACTGAAGGAACCGGTCAGCCTGCGGGTGGTGGCGGGCGCGCTGCTGATAACGGGTGGATGCA
>DXCK01000008.1 GCA_019116045.1 Candidatus Bacteroides merdipullorum
TAGCTACTTTTTTTCGGAAAAGTTGATGGTCACATTGCTGTTGGTAATCAGCACTCCGTTTCTAATATGTAACGAGCCTGCTGCTTATCGCCTGGAAGTAGCCTGCTTATAGCTTGGCAGTTTCTTGTGCAGAGCTTGCCAGAAAAGCTGCCTTATATGCAGCGTAGCGGTCTTGCGCGTAAAAAGTTTAAGCCGGTTCTTTAATAGTGCTTTTCTATCAGTAAATTGCACTTACTTTCTACATGTAAAGCCCCGACTTGTGAAAGTCAGGACCTTGTTGGGTGTCTTTCTGTCTTGTCAGAAAAAAAGGCTGTGCCTATTTTGACACAGCCTTTTGCTTACCTATCTATCGGTATTTTACAGCGTCTGCTTCACCTCCACCTCTTCGTAGGTCTCGATGACGTCGCCCACCTTCAGGTCGTTGCAGTTGGTCAAGCTGATGCCGCACTCGAAGTTGGTGCCCACCTCCTTCACATCGTCCTTGAATCGCTTCAGGGCATTGATGGCACCGGTGTAGACCACGATGCCGTCGCGGATAAGACGGGCCTTGTCGGTGCGTTTCACCTTGCCGGTCTTCACCATCGCACCGGCCACCTGGCCCACCTTGCTGATGTTGAACACCTCGCGCACCTCGATGGTGGCCGTCACCTGCTCCTTCAGCGTCGGGGCCAGCATGCCCTCCATGGCGGCCTTCACCTCCTCGATGGCGTCGTAGATGATGGAGTACTTGCGGATGTCCACACCCTCCTGCTCGGCCAGCTTGGCGGCACCGCTGGACGGACGTACCTGGAAGCCCACGATGATGGCGTCGGAAGCGGCAGCCAGCGATACGTCGGACTCGGAAATCTGTCCCACGCCCTTGTGGATGACGTTCACCTGAATCTGCTCCGTCGACAGCTTGATGAGCGAGTCGCTCAAGGCCTCTACCGAACCGTCCACGTCGCCCTTGACGATGATGTTCAGCTCGTGGAAGTCGCCCAGGGCCAGACGGCGTCCCACTTCGTCCAGCGTCAGCATCTTCTGCGTGCGCAGGCCCTGCTCGCGCTGCAACTGTTCGCGCTTGTTGGCAATCTCGCGTGCCTCCTGTTCGGTCTCAATCACGTGGAACGTGTCGCCGGCAGCAGGTGCACCGTTCAAGCCCAAGATAAGGGCGGGTTCGGCGGGTCCAGCCTGCTTCATGCGCTGGTTGCGCTCGTTGAACATGGCCTTCACCTTGCCGTAGTGCGTACCGGCCAGCACGATGTCGCCCACCTTCAGCGTACCGTTGGACACGAGCACCGTGGCCACATAGCCGCGCCCCTTGTCCAAGGACGACTCGATGATGGAGCCCGTGGCCCGGCGGTTGGGGTTGGCCTTCAGGTCGAGCATTTCGGCTTCGAGCAGCACCTTCTCCAGCAGTTCGTGGACGCCGATGCCCTTCTTGGCCGAGATGTCCTGCGACTGGTACTTGCCGCCCCACTCTTCGACCAGGAAGTTCATGTTGGCCAGTTCCTCCTTTATCTTGTCCGGGTTGGCTCCCGGCTTATCTATCTTGTTGATGGCAAAGACGATGGGCACGCCGGCAGCCATGGCATGGTTGATGGCTTCCTTGGTCTGCGGCATGACATTGTCGTCGGCAGCCACAATGACGATGACCACGTCTGTCACCTTGGCACCGCGGGCACGCATGGCGGTAAAGGCTTCGTGACCCGGCGTGTCGAGGAAGGTAATCTCTCGTCCGTCGTCCAGCGTCACGTGGTAGGCACCGATGTGCTGTGTGATACCGCCGGCCTCGCCCGCAATGACGTTGGACTTGCGGATGTAGTCCAAAAGCGAAGTCTTACCGTGGTCCACGTGGCCCATCACCGTCACGATGGGAGCGCGCGGCTGGAGGTCTTCTTCGGCATCAGCCTCCTCGACGATGGCCTGTGCCACCTCGGCGCTGATGTATTCGGTCTTGAAGCCGAACTCCTCGGCCACGAGGTTGATGGTCTCCGCATCGAGGCGCTGGTTGATGGACACCATGATGCCCACGCTCATACAGGTACCGATGACTTGCGTGACGGGCACGTTCATCATGCTGGCCAGTTCGTTGGCCGTCACAAATTCCGTCAGCTTCAGCACCTTGCTTTCGGCCTGTTCCTGGTTCTCCAGTTCCTGGCGGCGCTCGGCATCCTGTTCACGTTTCTCCTTGCGATATTTGGCGGCTTTGTTTTTGCCTTTGGCGGTGAGGCGTGCCAAGGTTTCCTTCACCTGTTTGGCCACGTCTTCCTCGCTCACCTCCTGCTTGATGACGGGTTTCTTGAAGCGGTCTTTGTTCTTCTTGCCACTGCCTTGTGCGGCAGCGCCTTTGCCGGCATATTCGCCGCTGCCTCCTTTGCCCTGGAAGCTGGAGACGTTGTTGATATCGACCTTCTCCTTGTTGATGCGGGCACGTTTCTTTTTGCTGTTGCCATCGACGTCTTTGGCATCCTTGCCCTGCTTGGCGTCGTCGCGTCGTATTTCCTTGATGATGGCTTCCTTCATCTGCTTGCGCTGGTCCTGACGCTGCTTCTCCTTTTCCTCGCGCTCGCGGCGTTTCTCTTCTTTCGACTTCTTGCGGGGGCGGGTAGACTGGTTCAAGGCTGCCAGGTCAATCTGGCCGATGATGTTAATCTTCGTGCCCAGGCCTTCGTGGTGTATCTTGAAGATTTCCTCTTCTTTCGACTGCGAAGCCGGTTCTTCGTCAACCTCGTCTTCCGGCTGGTCATCCGTATCCGAAGGCATTTCGGCTTCGACAACTGGTTCCGGTTCTACGGGTTCCGGTGTTTCAACCGGCTCGTCCGGCGTCTCTTCCGGCTGTGCCACGGGTTGTGGTTCCGCTGCTTCGGCCACGGGTTCGGGTTGTGGTTCGGGTTCGGCGGCCGGTTCCGGCTCTGTCATCACCGGTGCCTCCGGTTCTTCCACCACCTGTGGTGCCGGCTCTTCGGGTTTCTCCGCGTGCACGACAGGCGTGGGTTTGGGATGATTCAGACTATCCAAGTCTATCTTCCCTACGGGTTTAAACTTCGGCAAGCGGTCTTCGGGGACAACGGTTTTTATTTCTTCCGTGCGTTCTTTGTCGTGTGCCGCATTATCGTGTGCACGTACAGTCGTGGCTTTGGAACGTTCTTTAAAATTCTGCCGTTCCTGACTGATGCGTTCTGATTTTATTTTAAGATCCTTATCTGTGCTGAACTCTTTCTTGAGCATTTCGAACTGCTCGTCCGTAATCTTCGTATTGGGGTTTGCCTCAACGGTAAACCCTTTCTTTTGCAGGAACTCGACGGCCGTCGTAATTCCGACATTCAAGTCTCTCGTTACTTTATTTAACCTTATTGTCATATATTGCTTTTAATGTTTCGATGTGCCTTGTGCTACAGACGAGCACGTTCTCTTACTCTTCTTCAAATTCTTTCTTCAGTATGCGGATAACCTCGTCGACAGTCTCCTCTTCCAAGTCGGCTTGTTCGATGAGCATTTCACGCGGGGCGTTCAGCACGGCTTTGGCTGTTTCGATGCCGAGTCCTTTGATGGCGTCGATAACCCATCCTTCTATCTCGTCGCGGAACTCGTCGAGGTAGATGTCCTCGTCTTCCTGCGGTACGCTATTGTCCACCTCGCGGAAGACGTCAATGGTGTATCCGGTGAGCATGCTGGCGAGCTTGATATTGAGTCCGCCTTTACCGATGGCCAGTGAGACTTCTTCGGGCTTCAGGAAGACTTCGGCCTTGTGGTCTTCTTCGTTAATGCGGATGGAAGAGACGCGTGCGGGACTCAGGGCGCGTTGGATGAACAGTTGCGTGTTGTTCGTAAAGTTGATGACGTCGATGTTTTCGTTGCGCAGCTCGCGTACGATGCCGTGTATGCGGCTTCCCTTGACGCCGACGCAGGCTCCGACGGGGTCGATGCGGTCGTCGTAACTCTCGACGGCAATCTTGGCCCGTTCGCCGGGGATGCGTGCGATTTTCTTGATCGTGATGAGTCCGTCGTTTATCTCGGGCACTTCCAGTTCGAAGAGGCGTTGCAGGAAGACGGGCGATGTGCGGCTCAGGATGATTTTCGGGTTGTTGTTCTTGTTTTCCACGCGGTCCACGACGGCACGGACGGTCTCGCCTTTGTGATAGAAGTCGCTGGGAATCTGTTCGCTCTTGGGCAGCAGGAGTTCGTTCTGCTCGTCGTCCATGAGGAGCATTTCCTTCTTCCATATCTGATAGACTTCTGCACTGACGATGGTGCCCACCTTGTCAATGTACTTATTGTAGAGGGTGTCCTTCTCCAGTTCCAAGATTTTGGAGGCAAGCGTCTGGCGCAAGTTGAGGATGGCGCGGCGCCCGAAGCTGGCAAAGTTGACTTCGTCGGTCACTTCCTCTCCCACCTCATAGGAAGCGTCTATCTTCTGTGCCTCGCTGAGTGATATTTGCAAGTTGGGGTTGGTCAGGTCTTCATCGGCCACCACCTCGCGGTTGCGCCATATTTCCAGGTCTCCCTTGTCTGGGTTGACGATTACGACGTAATTCTCATCGGTTCCGAACATCTTGGCAATCACGCTGCGGAAGGAGTCTTCCAGCACGCTCACCATAATGGCACGGTCGATGTTCTTCAACTCCTTGAACTCGGCGAAGGTATCCACCAGGCTGATTGTTTCTTCTTTCTTGGCCATAGTCTTTATTTAAAACTGATTACGTATTTAGTATATTTTATGTCGTCATAGGAAAAAACGAGGTCTTCGTCCACCATCTTGGGGCGTTTGGCTCCTTCTTCCTTTACTTTTTTCTGTATTGTCAGCGTGAAGCGGTCGGCATCGGCATCTTTCAGCACGCCGTGCAGCTTGCGCCCGTCTTTCGTCAGGACTTCCACTTCTTCGCCCACGTGGATGAGGTATTGTTGCAACACCTTGAAGGGCTGTCCGATGCCTGCCGAGCCCACCTCCAGTTCGTAGTCCTCTTGTTCGCGGCTCAGGCGGGATTCGATGTATCGGCTCAAATCCACGCAATCTTCTATCCAAACTCCCTCTTTGTGGTCGATTTCCACCACGATTTTGTCGTCGGGGCCGATGGTTACTTCCACCAGGAAATAGTCTTTCCCCTCCAGCCATTCGTCAACGATTTGGCAAACAGTTTTCTTTTCTATCATAGATAACAAAACATTAGGAACAAAAAAGAGGAGCCTTACCGCCCCTCCCCTATCATCCAATCCGCTGCAAAGATAGTAATAATCCGTTCGACTGCAAAATATTAGAAAAAAAAAGCGCGAAAAGACTGGGCAAGGGAGCAAAGAACGATGTTTCGGGGGCTTGTCCAGCATCCGGAAGAGCCGCGTTTCGGGTGCGGAAGAAGCGCGCTTCGTGTGCGGACGGAGCAAAGCGCTTGCGGAGGGGCATGAAAAAACCGCAGGACTGCCCTCCGGAACACAGAAGGAATCCTGCGGGAAAAGGATGCGGACTCTGGGCGTCAGCGGCGACACTCCAGCGTCAGGCGGACGGGACGGACACCCGGGGCGCGTGCTTCGAACTCGATGGTGCCCTCCGCTTCGCCGCTCTGCACGATGGCGGTCAGTTGGCCGGAGAAGGCGTGCATGCGGGGCAGGTGGAAGAGGTCGAGGCAGGTGGGGTCGCCATTGGCCGCGGCGCGGAACGAACCCTGACCCTTCACCCGGAAGCTGACCAGGCGGCTGTCCGAGGGACAGAGGTTGCCGTCTTTGTCCACCACGCGCACGGTAAGGTAGGCCAGGTCCTTGCCGTCAGCCGAAAGCAGCGTGCGGTCGGCCACCACCTCCAGGTGATGGGGACGCCCGGCGGTGTGCACCGCCAGCGTGTCGGCCGCCCGGCCTGTGGCGTCGTAGGCCACCACCTCCAGCGTGCCGGGTTCGTAACGCACGCTGTCCCAAATCAGGCGGAAGCGGCGTTGCAGGGCCAGCGAGTCCGTCGCCTCCAGGGCGCGGCTTTGCTCGGCGGTCAGCTTGCGTTGGCGACCCTGGCTCCGGCCGTTCACGAAAAGTTCGGCCTCGGGGTAGTCGGTGTAGACGAAGACAGGGGTCACCCGGCCCTCGCGTCCCGGCCACGTCCAGTGCGGGGCGATGTGCAGCGTGTGGTCTTCCCGGTTCCACTGGCTGCGGTAGAGGTAATAGCGGTCTTTGGGGATGAAGGCCAGGTCGATGATGCCAAAGAGCGAGCTGTGGTTGGGCCAGGCGTCGGTGTCGTAAGGCGAGGGCTCGCCCAAGTAGTCGAATCCGGTCCAGACGAACTGCCCCATCGTCCAGGGATAGTCTTCGGCGAGGGCCAGGTCTTCGTCGGGCACGTTCGACCAACTGCACGCCTCCAGGTCGTAGCTGGACGACTGGTGGTCGGGGTACACGGCGTCTTTCTTCGGAAGCGCGGGAAACTTGTACACGCCCCGCGAGCTTACCGTAGACGCAGTCTCCGAACCCAGCACGACGGACTGGGGCAGCAACCGGTAGGCCTCCAGATAGCGGAAAGTGCGATAGTTGAAGCCCGGCACGTCGAGCAGCGTGGCGAAGCCGTTGTCCAACACGCACGACACCTGGTCCATGCCGCACGTCACCAGACGGGTCGGGTCTTCGCGGTGACAGATGTTCTGCAAGAACGCGGCCACCTTGTAGCCCTCGTCCTCACACTGCGTGGGCACCTCGTTGCCGATGCTCCACATCACCACGGACGGGTTGTTGCGGAAGTGGTGCAGCATGTTCACCATGTCACGCTCGGCCCACTCCTTGAAGAAGCGGTGATAGCCATTGGCACACTTGGCGATGTCCCATTCGTCGAACGGTTCCACTATCAACATAAAGCCCAGTTCGTCGCAAAGCTGCACCAGTTCGTCGGCCGGCATGTTGTGCGACGTCCGGATGGCATCGCAACCCATGTCCTTCAGCAGCGTCAGTTGGCGGCGCAGGGCGGACACGTTGACCGCCGCGCCCAGGGGACCGAGGTCGTGGTGGTTGCACACGCCGCGGAACTTTCTCGGACTGCCGTTCAGCACGAATCCCTTGTCGGCCACCACCCCGATGCTGCGGATGCCGAAGCGGGTGGTGTATTCATCCACCTGCTTGCCCGCCACGTAGATGCGCGACACGGCCCGATACAGGTGCGGCGTCTCGGGCGACCAGAGTTGCGGGTGCTCCACCAGGAAATTCTGTTCGAAGGGGATGCCCGCGTTCACCCGGCGCGTATGGTCTTTCGTGGCCACCACGCGGCCGTCCGGACCGATGATGTCGGTCGCAATACGTACGTCCCGGCCATCGGCGCCGTCCAGCTTGGTGAGAAGCTTCACCGAAGCATAGTCGCGGCTGACATACGGGGTGACGATGTGCGTGCCCCAAACGGGTACGTGCACGTCGTTCGTCAGCACCAGGCGCACCCTGCGGTACAGCCCCGCCCCGGGATACCAGCGGGAAGACTGCGGACGGTTCTCCAGGCGGACTGCCAATACGTTGCGGCCGCCGTCCTTGTTCAGCAGAGGGGTTACATCGCAGTGGAAGGCGTTGTAGCCGAAGGGCCAGAAGCAGGCCTCCTGCCCGTTGACGTAGACGCGCGCCTCGCTCATGGCGCCGTCGAACAGCAGGGTGGCGCGCCGACCCTCGGGCACGTCGAACGTGGTCCGATACCAGCCCACGCCCACGTAGGGCAGGCCACCGGTACGCCCGGTCTTCACCGTGGCCTCCGTCTCGAAGTTCTGCGTCACGGCTACCGTCTGGAGGTCATTGTCGCGGCTGAACGGGCCGTAGATGGCCCAATCATGCGGCACGCTGACCGACTGCCAGGCGGAGTCGTCGAACGCCGGGGAGGCAGCGTCGGCCACATCGCCTTTCGTGAACTTCCAGTCTTTCTCCAAAGTCACTTCCACGCGCTGCGCCCGCACGCTCAGTACGGCCAGCAAACAGGCTCCCAACAGGAGCAAAAGAGATTTCTTCATTACCATAAGCAGTTATCGTTATCAGTTTTTAAAAGCATCCAGTGCGATGGTAGGCCGCCCGCTGTCGTCGAAAGCGCCCTTGAAGTAGCCGTTCCACCCGGCGTAGGATTGGGGCTCCCAATAGAACACACCCAGGCAGGCGGGCAGTTCGCGGCAGCGGGCCAGCAGTTCCGTCAGGCAAGCCAGCGAAGCGTCAGCCTCATCCCAGTTCATCCCGACCTCGCAAATCATCACTTCCTTGCCGTAGCGGGTGGAGACATCTTGCATGTTGGCCACGCAATTGGCGACCATCTCCTGCCAGTTGTCTGCGTCGGGATAGAGCGACATGCCTATCACGTCGTACTCCGCACCGTTGTCGCGCAAGATGTCGAACAGCCAGCGGAACAGGCCGTTGTCGTCACCGCTCTGCAGGTGCACGATGACTTTGGCCTCCGGGAATACTTTCTTCACGGCGCGGCTGCCCGTGGTGATGAAGGCGGCAAAGTTGGCCGTATTGGCCGGATACGTATAGCCGCCGGTCTGCACGTCGTAGGTGGCGCCGCTCAGGGCTTGGTCTTCGTCCCAAAGCATACCGGGTCCCGTCTCGTTACCCACCTGCACCCATTCGGGCGTGATGCCCTGCGCCTTCAGCGCGTTCAGCACGTCCTGCGTGTGCGTACGGATGGCGGCGTGCAGTTCGTCCAACGTCAAGCCCTGCCACGCCGCGGGTTTGTACTGTGCCGACGGGTCGGCCCACGTGTCGCTGTAGTGGAAGTCTATCATTAATCTATAACCCAACTGATGCGCCCTCCACGCCTTGGCCAAGACGTCGCTCTGGTTGCACCAACCGTCCTCCGGATTCACCCAGACACGCAGGCGGATGGCGTTAAAGCCCAGATCGCGCAGCAGCGTCATGCACTCGGTGTCGCGGCCGTCGGCCGTGTAAAAGCGCACGCCCGCCGCCTCCATTTGCGTCAACCAGCTCACATCGGCGCCCTTGGCAAAACCGCTCATGTCGTAGACGGGGTCGTCGGGGAAGACGGGCGCATCGTTATCGTCGTTGCAGGCGGCTGCCCCCAACAGCAGCAAGCCCGACAGGAATAAATGTTTCAGTTTCATAACTTCGTATATTTCTTTTTAGTAGTGAACAATAAAGGGGGCGACGGCACTTGGCACGCCTCGCGCCGCCGTCCGTATATATAAACCTATTGAAGAGTCATCGTGTAGGTAGCTTGCACGAGGTCGACCGTCAGCAGGTAGGTGCCGTTCTCTCCGCTGAAGGGGATGTTGGACACATCGTCCACACCCTGGTAAACCAAGATGCCGTTGCCGCCTCCCAAGGACAGATTCCAGTCTCCATTCAGTATGATTTGGAAGCCCCACGGTGTTTCAGCCGTGATTTCGACGGTAGTCATGTAGACGCCCGGCGTGTCCGAAGCGGTCATGGATTGCAAGTCCCAGTTGTCGTTGAAGCCACAGCAGGCCACCTCTTGTACCGGCGTCAGGCTGTAAGTCAGGGCACCGAGCGAGACGTTCATGAAGTACAAGCCCGGCTCGGGCGCTGGCAGGTTGTTTCCGGCCCCAAAGACCAGCGTGCCCGCATAGGCATCGCCCTCGCCCAGCGTATAGATGTCGTTCCAATTGTCTACCTCCAGGGCAATCTGATAGCCCCATTCCGAGTTGACGGCTGCCGCACCGGCATAAGAGAGCGTCGCCGCATCGTAGAGGCGCAAGTAGTTGTCGAACGTCCAGCCTCCACTGGTCAGGTCGTCTACGCCAGGGAGATAAATCAGCGGATTGGCCGTCTCTTCCCCGGTTCCTCCGGACTGCACGGAGGCTGTCCAATGGGTCGGGTCGCTCAGGTCGAGAATCAGGGTGCACTCGCCTGCGGCGGGGATGGACACGCTGATGTCGCCCGGCTGGTCGGCCAATACCACGGCATCGCCCTCTTGTGCGAAGGAGACGGCGGTGGACACTGCGGCCTCGTCTTTGGTGGCTGTCGAGCTGTTGTAGAGGCTTCCGGTGGCCGAGAGGCGGATGGTAGCGGTGCCGGCTTCGGCGGCTTGGAAGCGCAGCGTCCACCGGTTGTTGGTCCGGTCGAACTCGGGCGTGCCTGCAATGTCGCCCGTCAGGGTCAGGGCGGGGATGGAGAGGGCCGTCCAGTAGAGCTCGTTCACGTCGGCCACAACGTAGTAACAGCCAGAGGGTTCGGGAAACCAGAGGTTCCACTTGTTCTCGGCTTCGGACAAGGTGAAAGGATTGTCGTCGATTGGAGCGGCGCCCCAGATGCGGCCGTCGCCTTCGCGGAGGAAGAAGTTATACCAGCCCGAAACGCCGAGGAAGCCCTCGTAGTGGCCGTCGGACTGCGGCGAGTAGAGGCTCATGCCTGTTTCCGCCTGCGAGTTGTCCAGCACGTACAGGTGGCTCATGTCTATCTCGTAGGAGGTGATGGTGACTGCCACGGTGTTGGTGTAGACGGGCTCCATGTTGCTGCCCGTGCGGGCGGCCAGGCGGAAATAGACGGGCGTGGGAGAGTAAGGCTCGACACCCGCGTTTTGCGCCAGCGCATTGAGCGAGGACCCGGTATAGGCTTGCGAATAAGAGGTGACTGCCGTGCTGACGGCGGTCGAGAATTGTTCGTCGGTCGAAGCCTCCAGGCTCATGCTCATCAGGCCGCCGGGGACACCTGCGGAGGGGTCGCTCACGGCCAGGTTGTCTACCGACCAGGCCAGGGAGAGCACGATGTCGGCGCTCCGGTCTTGCGTCAGTACTACGGCATCGTCCGAAGCCACCAGTTGGCCCGGCTCTATGCTGTTGAGGTATATCTTGTCTTCATCTTTCTCGCAGGCGGTGACGCTCAGCAGGGCCAGGAGGAATAAGAAGGTGTTTCTTGCTAATGCTTTCATGTGGATTTCTTTTGTTTATGGATTAAGTAAAGTTGGGTCGAAACGTCAATATCCTTCGTTATAAAGGTTCGGATTGGCGGTCAGCTCGGTAGAGGGGATGGGATAGTAATTGAACTTGCCGTCCACTGCTTGCCCGTCGTGGGCGCCTCCCTTCCACTGCCACAGGTAGTCGGCTGTGGTGAAGCGGTTGTAGCGGATGAGGTCGGTGCGGCGCACGCACTCGGTGTAGAGCTCGCGGGCACGCTCGTCCAACAGGAAGTCCGTGGTCATCTGCGCTTCGACGATGTTGCCCGACGTGTCTCCATAAGCGCGCTCGCGCACCTGGTTCACACAACGCAGGGCTTCCTCGCTTGTAGCCCCCTGCCCTCCGCGCACCACGGCCTCGGCCAGCATAAGGTAGACGTCGGCCAGGCGGAAGACGGGGAAGTCGGTGCTGGCTCCGTCGGAAGTGGTGTTCGAGGCTGCCTGTCCGTCATCGGTCAGATTGGTCCATTTCTCGGAGAGGTAGCCGTAGGCCTGGTTCTCGACGACGTCGATGTCCAGCGTCTGTCCTTCGGTATAGAACATGGCACGGCGGTCGCCGTCGGAGAAGAGGGAAGGAAGTTCGCCCCGCATACGGAAGTTGCCCCAGCCGGAGACGGCCCCGTAATCGGCCGGATTCTGCGTACCGGAGGCGTTGTTGATAGCGCCGCAAATCAAGTATGTGGTAGTTCCCCACGACGTGGTATGGAGGGCGTCGACGGGGAAGGCGAAGATGATTTCGTTCGTGCGCAGGTGGTTGTCGGCGTTGAACAGCTTGGCGTAGTCCGGCTCCAGCGTGTAGCCGGCCTTCATCACGCGACGGCAATAGCCGATGCAGTCCGTCCAGCGGGCTTCGCCGGTGTAAACCTCGGCGTTCAGATAAAGGCGGGCCAGCAGGGCATAGGCGGCTTGCCGGCAAGCGCGGCCATACTCGCAGGCGGTGCGGTCGAGCAGGTCGGCTTCGATGGCCTGGAGTTCGCTCTCGACGAAGGCGAAGACTTGCGCCGAGGTGTAGCGCGGCGGCACGTAGCCCACAACCGGGTCGTTCTCTGTCACGAAGGGAATGTTGCGGAAGAGGTCCATCGCATGGTAGTAGGCCAGGGCGCGGAGGAAGCGTGCCTCGGCGCGGTAGTGCCTGATTTCTTCCCGGTCGGCCTCGCCAAAGGAGGCGATGCGGTCATCGGTCGCGTTGCGCAGAAACTCGTTGCAGAGGGCGATGTTGTAGAACAGGCGGTAGTACATGTCGGACACTATCAGGTCGTTGGCGTCCCAGGTGAGGTAGGTCAGCCCGGTCATGTTGTCACCGGCCAGCCAAGTGTAGACGACCTCGTCCGTGCCGCACTCTTGCAGATTAAAATAGTTACGCATATAGTCCCAACCCTTATTGGAAGTGAGGTCCTCTTTTCCGCCGCCCTTCTCCTGGCCCGCGATGGTGAAGGCAACGTAAAGCTTGCCGAGGACGGCCTTGTAGTTGTCGACCGAAGTATAGACCGTGCTCGAGGTCTGCTCGATGTGGGGCAGTTGGTCGAGGTCGCCCACGCACGAGGTGGTCAGCACTGCACCTGCCGACAGCAGGGCGAGGCTGAGCGTGTGGAATATCTTTTTCATCATAGGTATCTGTTGTTAAGATGATGTTTGTTTCTTTCTAAATGTTTGTTTCTCAATGCTTCGCGGCAGCGTTGCTTCCTGTCCGCAAGAGCCGTGTCCGTTGTCCGGACGAAGGCGGCCCCGTGTGCGCAGGAGGCAAGGCTCTGTCAGAAGTCGAAGCCCAGCGTGAGCGAATAGGTGCGCGGGCGGGGATAGAACGAGGCGTCCATGCCACTGGGCACTTCGGGGTCGGCGCCGGAGTATTTCGTGATGCAGAACACGTTCTGGACCAGCAGGCTCGCGCTCAGGCCGAACCAGCGGCAGACGCGGCCGAAGTTGTAGGACAGGGAGAGGTTGTCCATCTTCAGGAACGAACCGTTCTCCACGTAGTAGTCCGACAAGTGTTGGCGGCTCTGGAAGCCGGTCTCCAGATAGCTGTGGTGCAAGTTGTTCAACTGGTAGGTGTTATAGCTCATCGTTTCCCAGGCACCGGTGTTCATGGCCATGCCGTTGTACACGTAGTTGCCCACATTGGCCCGCAGGCTGGTGCTCAGCGTCCACTTCTTCCAGTTGAGCGAGGTGCTGAAGCCGAAGATGAAGTCGGGCGTCGGAGACTTGTAGCGGTAACGGTCGCTGGAGTTGATGACTCCGTCGCCATTCAGGTCGGCATAGGCTCCTTCGACGGGTCGGCCCGTCTTCTCATCATAGAGCTGCTTGTAGACATAAAACATGTACGGCTCGAAGCCCTCGCTCAGCACTTGCACGCAGTGGCCGTCTATCCATGCCCCGGCCTCGATGTTCGTGGCGGCACCGCCCTCGACCAGCGACAGGTTCTTTACTTTCATCTTCTGCCACGTCATGTTGAAGCTGACGTCCCAGTTCCAATCCTCGGTCTTAATCGGGGTGGCGTTCAAGCTCACTTCGACGCCCTGGCTGTCCACGTTTCCCACGTTCGTCAAGATACTGCGGTCGAAGTTCACCCCGGCGGGCGAAGGCACCGTGGCCAGCAGGTCTTTGGTCTGTCGGGTGTAGTAGTCGAAGCTACCCGTGATGCGGTCGTCCAGGAATCCAAAGTCGAAGCCCACGTTCCAGGCCGTGGTGGTCTCCCACTTCAGGTCGGAGACGTATGCCTCCGGGCGGTAGGTGTAGTGATACTGGGTGCCGAACAACGCCTCTGCCCCAGTCTGGCTGATGGTGTAGACCGGCAGGTAGTTGTAGTTGCCGATGCCGTCCTGTTGGCCGGTCACGCCGTAGCTGGCGCGCAGCTTCAGGTTGCTCAACACGGGATTGTCTTTCAGGGAATCCTCCTCCGTCAGTCGCCAACCCAAGGCCACGGAGGGGAAGGTGCCCCAACGGTTGTCGGGACTGAAGCGCGACGTGCCGTCACGGCGCACGGTGGCCGTCAGCATGTAGCGCGAATCGAACGAATAGTTCAGACGGGCATAATAAGAAAGAAGCACGTGGCGCTGGTCGGAAGCGGCAATAGTGTTCTGTGCTGTACCTTCGGTATCGAGCTCGTCATACGCCGGACTCGTCGTCTTCCAGTACTGATAGTCATAGCCGACGGTAACGTCCACGTTGCTCTTCCAGCTCTCAAAGTACTTGTTGTAGTTCAGGTAGGTGGTGAGCAGGCGATTCACATTCTTCTGAGGACCGTACTCATAGTCGCGGCCATTGGTGGTGGCGTACTGGGCGGCGTAGGCCGGCACGTAAATCTCTCCCTGGCCCTTCGCGTAGTCGTAACCTAAAGTGGCGTGGAACTTCAGTTCGGGTAGGAAGTGCATCTTGTAATCGACGTCAAAGTTACCCACAAAGCGCGACACGCGGCTGGTCGACTTGTACTGCTTGATGGCGCCCACCGGATTCACCGTACCGCCGTTGACCAACTGGCCCACATTGTCTGTGGCTTCCGTGTATCCGCCGAAGGTGTCGTTGCCCGAGTAAACCGGCAGTGTGGGATTCCACGTGGCGGCGTTCCAGATGGCGTCTGTATTGGCAAAGCGATTGTTGTTGAGCGAGCCCTTCACGTTCAATGTTAACTTCAGGTGGTCGTCGAAAAAGCTCGGAGTCAGCGACACACTCCCTGTCAGGCGCTTCGCCTTGTCTGTATCAAGCAGGCCGTTCTGCACATAGTAGCCCACCGATGCGCGGATGGGGAAATTCTCGGCCACGCGCCCCGAAACGCTCAAGTTGTTGTCCGTGCCGTAAGCCAGGCGGTAAATCTCGTCGTTCCAATCAGTGCGGGCCGTGCCCAACAGGGCTTGCTGGGCGGCGCTGCCCTGTGTGTTGACCACGTTGACAAACTCGTCATAAGTCAGCATGTCCGTCAGAGCCGTCTTTGTCTGGAGCGACTGCGTAGTACTGAACGAAACCTTCAGCCGGCCGCTGCCCCCTTTCTTGGTGGTGATGATGATGACACCGTTCGAAGCGCGCGAACCGTAGATGGCCGTCGACGAGGCATCCTTCAGGATGGTCATGCTTTCGATGTCGTTCGGATTAATAAGTGAGAGGAAGTTGCCGCTGTTTCCGCTGATACCTCCCGTTTCGAGGGGCACACCGTCCAGCACGATGAGCGGGTCGTTGGATGCCGTCAGCGAAGCACCTCCACGGATGCGGATGGTGCTGCCCGCCGTGGGCGAACCGCTGTTGCTCATAATCTGCACGCCGCTCACCTTGCCGTTAATCAACTGCTCGGGCGAGGCAATCAGACCGGCGTTGAAGTCTTCGCTCTTCACGTTAGTGACCGAGCCGGTCAGGTCGCTCTTACGCGTCGTACCGTAACCTATCACCACCACGTCGCTCAATACCTGCGTGTCAGGTTGCAACTTCGCAAACACGCGGCCATCGGCAGGGATAGACACCACGAGCGTGTGGTATCCCACGTAAGAAATCTGTAGTTCGCGGGTTCCGTCGGGCACCTTCAGGACAAAGTTCCCTTCCAAATCCGTAATCACACCGGTCGAAGTTCCCTTCGCCGTCACACTGGCTCCAATCATGGGTGCGTCGGTCTCGTCGACCACATGTCCCGAAACCTCTCTTCCGCCCTGAGCCCAAAGCGAAGGAGCCATTCCCAACCAAGCGATGCACAACAAGCACAAGCACAGCCGTTGTGTCACGCCTACATTCCATAACTTGTTCTTCATAAGTAACATTGGTGTTTTAATGATATATAAGTAATTAGTATCAGGTAATTTCATTCCAACCAGATTTCACCCAATTCCAGTACGGCTTCTTCGCCGACAGGCTGCTGCGTGACGCGCAATTCCAACGACTCGATGTCTGCCGCCCGCAAAGGAAGCTCCGTCTGCGGATGGAAATAAGCGTCCAGGAAAGAGGGATAAGCCAGGGGCAACAAAGCAGTGTCGGTCTGTTTCAATTTCGACAAAGGGATGCGCACCACGCCGTCGGCATCGGCAGCCGGGCAAGCAGCGGCATACGTATATCCCATGGCCGTGATGAGCCCGACCTGCAAGCCACGGGGTGCCGTCTTGAGGTGCAGGCACAACGTGCGGCATCCGGCCAACCGCTCTGCCCTGCCCCGCAAATCGTCTTTCACGTAACGACGCAGGAAGCATGTCTCGCCCGCCTTCTTCGGAACGAACGTGATGCACGTGCCCGGCTTATCGGTCAAAGCCCGCTGCATCGGTTGCACATTCACCGAACTCCATTCGGGCAAGACATACAATTCGGCAGAAGCGGCGGCAGAAGCCTCATCCAGCAGCAGCAAAGGCGCGTCGGCCGGCTGCACGTCGGTCTGCCAGTACGAGTAGTCCGTGTAATCCCAATCCAGCGGGCTCTTCATCACCCCGGCGGGATAGGTTTGTTTCTGTCCTCCGGCAAAGACCACGATGTTGTAACGATACGTGCCTTCCTTCAACTCGGCGGCGGGCACGGTGGCCTGCCACGTATATCCCTCGGTTCGCTGCATCTTGATGGATGGATTCGTTTCACTCCAGAACGACACTTTGTCCGTATAGACAACGACGGAATCTGGCTGCACACGTCCGGCTACCACGGCTGTCAACGTCATGTCGCGCCCGGCATCCACACACGTCCAAGGCTGATGGCGGACGATGTAGCTCTTGTCCAGCGAAGGGGCGGACACGTATTCGCCCAGCGTGATGTTGTGCCAACGGGTGTCTTTGTCCCACGTGCGGGAGGGCATCGCCCCGTCGCGTTGCAACAGATACACCCCTGGAGCCAACGCAGCGACGATGCCGTTCGTCACTGCGTCCCGACGGCGATTGCCTTCGTTCAGCCCCGTCACACTGAATCGCGTGCCCAAGTCCGGGATGCGCAGTGCCATGTCCCAAGCGTTGCTGATAAGCTGAACCACCTTTTTGTCCAACGACGGCTTGGCAAACGGGTCGCTCGCCACCACAGCGTCGGGCATCACTTCCAGCCTCCACACGCCTTCCTCCAGACGGTCTATCCAATAGACACCCGTCCCTTCGTACTGCACCACGGGCGAACTGCCGCACCCTGCTATGGCCTGAAGTCCGGCCGGGTCTTTCGGCTTTGTCTGCGTGTTGTTGGAGTAGAAGAACTTGCGGCCATCGTTCAGTTCGGCCAAATCGTGGGCATAACTGACGCGGAAATCGTGAAACAGCGTGTCGGCCGGATACGGGGCGAACTGTTCTCCCCGTCCGATGGCTTGCGCCGCTTCTGCCGCAATCATCAAGCCCACAGCCTTGCCCGGGGTGTAGGCCACGTTCAAGAAATGCGTCTGGTACTCGGTGTTGTACGCAGCCATGTCTATTGGGTCGTAAGCGAACTGCGTTATCCACTGGAAGCCCGCCGAGCGGAAAGTGCGGACTGTGGCGGGATACATATAAGTGCAAAGCACATCGGCAGGGTCGAACTCATAGACCAGGCGAGCCTTGCGGTCGAACCCCTTCACGTCGGAGAACGGGATGGTGTATTGCTCCACCGCCGGCAAACAGTTGCCCCGGCGGGTGTGCCCCGAAACCAGGCCCGTGGGGTACCATTGGTAGGTGGTCCCTTCGATGTCGGTATCGTAGTATGCCTGGACGACCTGGCCGTTGTGGCTGACGTTGTAGAAGACCGGTTTACGGTTGCCCGCCCGCCGCAGGGCACGGAGCATCCGCCGGATGTAGTCCCGCGTTTCGTCCACCGTACCGGCGTGACAAGGCTCGTTATTGATTTCGAAGCCCACGATGTAGGGGTCATCTTTGTAGCTCAAGCCGGAATAAGCGTTGACGTGGCGCACCAAGGCAGCCGCGTAGCGTTCTTGGGCGGCAATGGCTTCGGGGGCCTGGTGGATGCTGCACTTATCATATTTATAAGAATAGCCACCCGTCGGTTCGTTCCGTTCGGGATAGCCGTTGCCGAAGTTCGTTTGCAGGGTGATTACAGTGCGGATGCCGCGTTCTTCCAGCTTGCTCAGCAGATAGTCCAGCAAGTCAAGATGGTCGTTCTCCAGCAGATTGCCCACGGAATCGGTTAACTCCACATCCCAAAGATGAATACGGTAGGCATTGATGCCCAGGCGCGCCAGGTGATAGACGTCGCGGTCGATGGCAGCCTTGCGGTCGACGCCCAAATAGCCCATGGCCCGATAGGCGTGCGCGAAAGGGAGCGTGTAGTTGACTCCGAAAAAAGAAGCCTCGGCCTTGGTGTCCGACCAACGCATCACACCTTTGCCATCTATAAAAACTGTGGGTACTTTTTCGCCCGCCTGAGTGGGCAACACAACCGCCAACAAAACGGTGAACAGAAATAGGAAATGCCTTTTCATGCCATCAAATTTAAGTGGATAATCTTCGATGGCAAAGGTAGATTACGCCCGTTTTTCCGCAAAGCAGAAATCGGACATAAAAGGATAAAAAACGGACTAATACTGCTTAGGAGTCACTCCGAAGGCGTTTTGGAAGCATTTCGAGAAGTAAGAGTGGTTGGAAAAGCCGACCATGTACATCACTTCGGCCACGGAAAACTTGTGTTGCTTCAGCAGAATGGCCGCCTTCTTCATGCGGATGGATTTGATATACTCCACGGGCGTCAGTCCGGTCAGTTGCTTTATCTTGCGATACATCTGCTTGTTGTTGGTCGACGTCCATTCGCACAAAGCATTCACGTTAAGCTCGGAGTCGGAGATGTGTTGCTCGATAAGCTGGGTGACGGCGGACAAGAACTTTTCGTCGTACGACACGGCCTCTATCTCTTTCGGTGTGGCGATGGCTTCCATCCGCGCTTTGGCTTCGTAGGTCTGGCGGTTGGACAACAGTTGTTCTACTCTCGACAGAAGGATGTCCGGTTCAAAGGGTTTGGCGATGAAGGCGTCGATGTGCAGGCGGATGCTTTCCAACTCGGTCTGCTTGTCCGACTTGCCCGTCAGCAGAATGATGGGGACGGTCGACGCAGGCACGTACTTCTTGATGCGACGCACCATCTCGAACCCGTCCATGAGGGGCATCGAGACATCCGATATAATCAGGGCAGGCACGGTCTGAAGCACGATGTCGAGTCCTTCTTTGCCGTTAGCGGCCATCTGACAACGATAGCGGGCATGCAACACCTGGTAGATGAAGTCTGCTGTGTCGGCATCGTCTTCCACCACCAGCACCATCGGGACATCGTCCGGAGCGGAAAGCACATCGGCTGCCGGCTGCGGCGAATCGGCCTGCGGCTTGAGAGGAAGAGCATCGGCAGGCAATGAATCGACCGCCGCCACGACCGGAAGGGTTATGACGACCGTTGTGCCGGCTCCTTCGTCGGACTGTAGCCGTACGCTTCCGCCGTGCAACTCGGTGTAAGTCTTTACCAGATAGAGGCCGATGCCTGTCCCTTCTTTCTTGCCCGCCGTCCGCGACGACTGGAAGAATCGTTGGAATACGTAGGGCTGGTCTTGCGCGGGGATACCGACTCCGGTGTCGGCCACGGTTATCTGCACTTCTTTTCCGCTTTCGTCCACGTCCAGCGAAAGCGTCACCCGCCCGCCTTCGGGCGTATATTTCACGGCGTTGGACAGAAGGTTGTCCAGGATAGATTCCAGCTTGACAGCGTCCATTTGGATGTACAACTCGCTTTGCGCGGAATGAAACTCAAAGCTCAAGGCTTTCCCCTTGGCCGGATCGTCGGCATAAAGGGCGAGGAGGTTGCGGGCAAACTGTACCAGTTCGATTTGCGACTGTATCAGCAGCAGATTGCTTCCACTGTCCACGCGGTTGATGTCCAGTCCGTTGTGGATAAGCGCGTTCAGCTTCATAGCGTTCCTTTGCACCTGTTCCAGCAACTGCTTCTCCTGCTTGTCGGCCACGTTCGGCAGCAGGCGGCTGATGGGCGCGATTATCATGCTGAGCGGCGCCTTCAGGTCGTGCGACAGGTTGGTAAAGAAGTCCATCTTCGCTTTCGACTGTTCCAGAATCTTTTCCTTCTCCAGACGCACCAGTTTCAGGCGGCTTTTCACACGGAAGAAGTTCACCATCCAGGCCAGCAACGCCAGAGCCAAGAGTCCGTACGCCGCTTTGGCCCAGGAGGTGTAATACCAAGGCGGCAGGATTTCGATGTTCAGCACATACGGTTGTCTGCCGGACGCAGTGTTTACATCTGCCCGGTCGACAACCAAGCGATGCCAGCCATAACCCAAGTTGTTAAAGGAGATGCGGTTGACGCCGGGTTGGAGGAATGTCCAGTCGTTACCTGCCTCTTCCCAACGATACTTGAAGCGTGTTTTTTCTTCGACCGCATAAGGCAGGTCGGACAATTCGAAAGCCAAGTTGCGCTGGTAGTGCTTCAACCGCAGGCGACGGGCGTAGCGGATGCCGGCATCGGCCTCATCGGGCGCGGGACGGTAGGACTGATTGTTTACGAACAAGGCTGTCAGGCGCAAGGGGCGGTGCGGGCGGTCTTCCAACAGGCGGGAGGGTGAGGCCACTGCAAAAGCGTCTACCAGCCCCAGATAAAGCAAGCGGTCGGTGCGGTCGAAATACATGGCGGTGAAACGTTGTTCGGCCACGTTCAGGCGGCGCAGC
Source organism: Candidatus Bacteroides merdipullorum (assembly GCA_019116045.1). Classification (GTDB taxonomy): domain Bacteria; phylum Bacteroidota; class Bacteroidia; order Bacteroidales; family Bacteroidaceae; genus Bacteroides; species Bacteroides merdipullorum. Next base: position 20,416 of record DXCK01000008.1, read on the forward strand.
GAGGCGGCATCGTGGTCGGCCACCCAGAAGCCGTCGGTGGTAGAAATCCAGATTCGGCCCTCGGCCTCCGTCATGGCCAGCACCTCGTGGCGGCTGTCGGGGTCGAACGTCAGCTTGCGGATGGCGTCGTTCGCGGGGTCGATGCGCATCACCCCTCCGCGGAAACCAATCCAAATGTATCCTTCGGTGCTGCACAGGATGAAGTTGGGGAATTGCTCGTCGGTCAGCGTACCGGAAGCCACGTGCGTCACCCGGCCCGTGTGCGGGTCGATGCGCTCGATGCTGTGGGTGGTATTGTAGAGCAGTGCCCACACGCGCCCCTGGTGGTCCTGCGCCATCTGGTTGACAAAGAGGCCCGACAGTCCGTTGTCCGTGGTGTAGTTGCGTTCGGCCACGTAGGTATCCTGCCCTCCCTTCAGCAAGGCTTGTTTGTCCACTACGAAGATGCCGCCCAAGCAAGTCGCTATCCACAGGCGTCCGTCGCGGTCTTCGAACAGGCTGTACGCCCAGTTGGCGTTGTAACGGTGGGTACTGTCGACAATGTTGTAGGCCACGAAGCGACGATTCACCTCGTCGTAGCGGTTCACTCCCCCATCGGTAGCCACCCACAACTGGTTGTCGCGGTCTTCATAAAGTTGGCGGACGCGGTTGTGCGACAGGGGGAAGCGGGCATCGTCCATCTTATGCCACTCGCTCTCGAAAGCCGGGCGTCCCTGCGCGTCTGTCGCGTTGCGGAAACGTATCAACCCATTGGCGCCTCCGAACCAGAAACAGCCGTCGTGCCCGCGCAGCATGGCGTAGAAGCGGTTGCCTTCGCCCGTTCCTGTCAACGCCGCCAGCGGCACGGTGTGCAGAGCGGCACGGCTCTTCGTCATGGAGATGCCGTAGTCGGTGCCCAACCAGATGTTTCCGTCGTCATCGTTCAGTATCGCCCAGACTATATTGCTGGAGAGCGATTGCAGATTGCGCGAATCGTGCACAATGTGTTCCAGCCGCGCCTGACCGTCGTAGACGTACAAGCCGTTGTCAGTGCCCGCCAGCAGGCAGCCGTTGGAATCCAGGGCGAGCGATTTCACCGAGTTGCTCCCGAAGCCGCCGACGAGCGAGGTTTCGCCGCCGGCCAGATGGGCGTACTTCAACAAGCCGCCTTCCATGCCTATCCAGATGCAGCCGCGTTCCTTGTCTTCCAGCAGCGCGTTGACAAACAGGTTGCTCTTGCCGCGCCGCGAGGGCAAAGCCACCGGCTCGTAGCCCGCGCCATCGCCCTCCGCCAGCCGGCAGCAGCCGTCGTAAGTACCCACATAGAGCCGTCCGTCCGAAGCCGGCAGCAGGGCGTAGACCGTGCGGTGGGGCAACCCGGCGCTGACGTCGGTCAGTTCGCCCGTGTCCGGACAATAGGTGTACAGCCCATGCAGGGTGCCCAGCCACCAGAGGCCAGCGAAACGGGCCAGTGCACGGATGTCTTTGGGAAAGGTGACGCCGGTGTCGACATACACATCGCGCCGGTAGTCGTAGACCAGCAGGCCGTTGTCGGCACCGAAATACAGGTGGGTGCTGTCGGCCACCGCCCCGCAGTAGATGCGCGTGTTGTTGAATGTGCCGAAGTCGAAGAAAGGTTGAACCGAATAACCGTCGTAATTGAACAATCCCCTGTCAGAGCCAATCCACATGACTCCCTCCGTGTCTTGCAACAGGCAACTGATGACCGTAGCCTCCGCCCCCAACCCGATGCGGTGGAACTGGGCGTATTCGGGCCACACTCCGGCGGCACGTATCGGCAGAGGAAGCAACACGAACAGAAAGCAACACAGGAAAATGAAGCGTACGAATGGGTTCTGCATGGTCTACATACTAAAGGTTCGAACAAACGTACGGAAAAAGTCTGGAAAAACCGCGTAAATCGGTCAAAAATCTGACAAAAGAGGCGACGTTTCTCCCGGAAGGCGTCGGCGGGATGCACGGCAGGGCTCGCTCTTCCGGACAAGAAGGGCGGCTCTTGTGCGCAAGAGCCACTCCTGTCACGCACAGCCGGCAAAGCGTGGTCGAACCGATGCCGCGCATCGCTCTCCGCCTGAAGCGGATGCTGGAGCAACTGCCGCTGCCGGGGGAATAATCCGGACGGAGCTTACCAATGACGGTCGCGACGCAGCCACTTGTCCACACGGCGGCGCACAGCTTGTGCTATCAGCTTGAAATTGCCGTAACGAAGATTCAGGAACAGTTCTTCGAACGAACGAGCCACCTTTATCCACGGATGGCGCCACCCCATGATGCGATACACGCGCTCCTTGTAAGCCGTGTTCTCGACCACATAGCGCGGATGCTTCAGCGGGAAGTCCACCTCGTGACGCTTCATCGTGAAGATACGGCGGTAGCCACGGGGCATGGTCTGCGCCGAACCGGCAAAGTGCGTAGAGTCGGCCACTGCACCCAGGTTGTTAACCATGTTCCGCGTAGGCACGATGCTGAGCCCTGAGCCAAGAAAAACGGAGGCTTGGAAGATAGTCTCGTAATAAGCCTTCTTGTTCTCACGATGGCGGCGGCACATGTAGAGGAAATCTTTGCGGTATTTGCGGGCGGCAATCAACTCCTTCAGCCGGCACATGGCTTCCGGGTCGTCCAGAAACGTGTAGTGTTCGTCCCACGTGTCGACCACCCTCTTCCAACTGGCCCATCCCCAGATGGAGAAAGTCGTGGCAAAGAAATAGTCGGCAGACACGCCGGGCGTCACTTCCTCGGTGTTGAACCCGGCAATCATGCTGACGCGTGTGTCGTGCTCGTACCTGTCCAGCAGTTCCTTGCAGAACTGGAAGAAAGAAACGGCAGGCACATCATCGTCTTCCAGCACGATGCACTTATCAGAAAGCGAGAACGCCCACTTCTGTGCCATATACTCCGAAGGGTCGCAACCATAGTTTTTCTCCTGGTAGTTGCGGCGCACGTCGCACTCCCAGTCCACGTCATCCACCACGCGGCGGCAAGCCTCGATGCCAGGCATGTCGTGCGGGCCGCGGGGTCCGTCCTGGTAGAGAAAAAGGCGGGCGGGGCGAGCCAACTTCACTTGCCGGAACACAGCCTCCAGTTGCGCAGGCCGGTTAAAGAAAAGAATCAGGACGGATACGTCTACAAGTGCCGGTTGTTTCATGTCTATCAGTTGTTTTAGTGAAGAGAATCCGAGCCGAAAGATAACACGTCGGGGCAATGGCCCGCCACGCGCTGCTGCTCCTGCTCGTCATAACGGTGCAGCGTGGGGTAGTTGCGGCGCAAGAAGGCTTCCAGCCGGGCGGGGGCTGTCACCGTCAACGGACCGAAGGGCACGGGGCGCAGGTCGCGCACATCTTCTTCCGCGATGTAGTCCGTGGTCGTGACGATGTTGCTGAAACAGCGGGTACGCCGCCCGTTGGCCACTGTCTGGGCAGCCAGCATCAGCCTATAAATCTGCTTCTTGCTGAGTAAAGTGTCTACCAAACGGTTCAACAGACAGGGCAGCAGACCGCGCCGTCTGGGACAGCCTGACCGGCAACGGCCAAAGTATCGCCACAGCCAGGCCTCCTTGCCCATGAGGCAACACTTCAGGAAATTGACTGTCGCCCGTTGCAGGCGGTGCGCCCAGCGGTTGTCCGGCACGCGGTCGAAAGGCAGGATGTCAATATAGATTCCCTGGTGCATGGGCACATCGCGAAAGAGCGACTCGACAAAAAGCGTCCCGTTCTTTTTCAGCTTGGCATAGTAATAAGGCGTATGCGGGTCGGTACCCATCCAGGAAAGAAAATAATCAGCCCCCAGCTCGACAGGCGCCACTTGCAGGAAGCGGTCGTAGGCATCGCGCGTCATGCCGATGTCCACATCGTCGTCCCACGGCAAGATGGCCTGGTCGTACAACGCTCCGATGGCTGTTCCTCCCACCAGGAAATAAGGGATACCGTGTTTACGGCACACCCGGTCGGCCTCTCCCAAGAGGTCGTAAAGAACGGAGTGCAGTTGTGCCAGCTCCTCCGGAGTATAGTCTCTGCGTTGTGTCATTGCTGCGGAAGTAGGTTCATACCTGCAAAGATATGACATAAATAGAAAATCAGGTATCTTTCCCCCGTAAATATTCTTCATGCAGGTAGTTGTCCGCCCATCGGGTGCGCCCGGCTATGGGCAGGCGGCATACTGTGGGAAAGTCTTCCAGACGACAATCGGCCGGACGTATGCGCGGGTAAAGCAGTTTGGACAGATACAGGCTGGGGCCCGGCGTCACGCTCCCCACAAAAAGCGAAGAAGCTTTCAGAATCTCCATCGAAGCCAGGAAACGAACCATGCGCGTCCGCTTCTCACCGGCATCGGCACGGGTAAAACTACGGTTGACATAGCCCTGCTCTTCAGGTGTGCAGAGCGTGTGCCAATGAATCTCCGGTGCAATCTCCTGCAAACGCTGAAACAGCCGGTAATCATCTGTCAAGACAAACACTTCCTGCCCCGGCGCCTGCTCGCGCAGCAGACGCACATAATGTTCGGGCGGCAAGAGCGCTGTCTCCATCACCTTATCCCCACCGCGTATCTGGCAACCGGCATACGACGGAGGAAGATGTAAACCGGAAGCCAACTGTGCACACTCCCGGCGCACCGGTTCGTTCAGTCGCCAGGCAATGGCATCCGCCACCCGGTAAGCAGCCAGATAATCACCGTCAATCCCCAACTCTGGAACAACGAAACGGTCATCTGGACTGAAACGCACGTGCTGGCTCAACAACGTCCGCTGCCCATAGGCCGACCACGCCAGCCAGCAGCCCGCCCAATGCCGCCAACCAGCCTTCAGCTTCCAACGGAGCAGGCGTAAACTGCGTTCTTCACAAGCTTTTCGGCAAATCACCGGCCAGGAAGGAAGACGGTAAAGATTGTAAGTATGATGAAACGCCTCGTGCACCAAAGGGCAGAACGGACGGAAGTAGTCTTCCCACCCGTGTGCATAACCGAAATTGGCATCGTCAGCATAAAGGCGGAGCTGCACTTTCTGCTGCAAGCAATAGAGAAGGGCATGCAACAACGTATTGTACTCGGCAAAGAAACCGGCATCAATGCCCGTGTGGAACACCAAAGCAGGGCGGAAAGCCTCATTCAACGCCTCGTATCTTTCGTTCAAGTCATCCATAAGCAACAGTCGTTAACGATTCATCTGATTCCGGTAAGCATCGCGCTCCAAACGTCCGCACAAGCCGTGGCAAACGCCCCGGAACCAGGCAAGCAACTTCGAGCCTTTCTGCCGCTCCATCAGCACGATGTAGAAGGGGCGCATCCACACCAACTTACGTACCAGCCGGCGGTCGACATACTCCGGATAGGCACGCTGCAAATACAGAAAGGCACGGGCAATGTAATAAACACGCAGCGGCGAATAGTTGAGCGATACAGGATGCCAGCACAAGAAGCGTTTCGTCAGTGGATAACCCAGCTCATGCTTCAACTCTCCTGCCGACACTTGGACGACGTGCCCCCCTGCCCGACGCAGGCGATAACCGTACTCCACATCGATGCCGTCTATCACCAGCCGCTCTTCAAACGCGCCGACCTCACTCAAAGTGAACCGGGGGAAAATACTGCCTGAGATGATAAAGCCCCGTGCCTCCACCCAGTCTTCCGGCGTTTTCCTGGAAACGTTCACCCGAGGCACAAACACCACCGGACGCTTGTCCTGCCAACCGGCAACCTGCCGCTTATAGGTTTCAAAGGTAGAAGAGACAAAGGCACTGTCCTGGTCCATCGTCAGCAGGTGGGTAAAACCAGCTTCTGCCAACAGACGTACAGCCTCATTCAACGCCTTACCGATACCTACATTCGTCCCCCGGCGATAGCGGATGATTTTCTTTTCAACCTCGGCCGGCAAGGACAAAACAGCTCCACCGGGCGTATTGTCCCACAAGAACAGAGCGTCTGCACCGGATGTATAGGAAGCCATGTTATCGGCCACCTCCGGTGACGGATGAAAAAGCGTAACTAAAGCAAGGATTCGCATGGTCAAGTGTTTGTTAATAGATTAAACGACCTGCTTCTTCCGGAAATAGCCCCAAGCCTCACGCAAAGTGGATACGCCGGCCACCCACATGATACCGATGTACAGCAAAACCGCAATGGCTATCTTTGCCGACAAGCGCAAGTAAAGATTATCGACAGAAACGGTGAAGATATGGGTAATCAGCATAACCCCCACAGACGCAACCGCATAAGGAGCCATATCCCGCAAGGCAAGCCACCAACTGAAGCCTTTGCCGCGCCAAGCCAGCCGATGCCACACGGGCAACCAACCGACATTGACAACCACGTAAGCCCATACGATGGCCTTTATGCCCCAAGGATGCACCAAGAGCACGCAAGCCAACAAAACGAGTCCGGACAAAATAATGTTCCACATAAACACATCCGACCTCCCCTGACTGATGATGAACTGCTGATACAAGCCGACAATGGGAACAAAGGCTCCGCTGACGCACATCATCTGCAAGAACGGCACACTGAGCAACCATTTATCCGTCACAGCAATAACCGTCAACTCCTGCGCCACCAATGCCAAACCCAACAACGCAGGAAAAGAAACAAACGCGACAAAACGCAACAACTTTCGGAAAACACGCCGCTGACGCTCGGCATCATCGGAGACACCGGCCAAAACAGGCTGAGCCACACCGTTAATCATGCCCAGAATACACTGTTGCCCCATACCGCTCCATTTATTTCCTTGGCTGTAATAACCCACTTCGCGCTCGGAATACAGCTTACCCAACACGATGTTCAGCAGATTATTATTCAAGTGATTGAAGATGTTCGTCAGCAATAGCTTAAAACTAAAGCCGAACATTTGGCGCAAAGGAGAGAAATCGAAACGGAACGTTGGCCGCCAGGGCGAAAAATACCAGTAACACCCTGTCTGCACACTGATGTAAACCAATGTCTGGGTGGCAATGCCCCAATAGGCGAATCCGTAATAGGCCAGCGTAACGCCAGTACAGCCTGACACAAAAAGAGCCAGCACAGACGCAATGGCTTTCTGCCGGGTCATCAGGTGGCGGAACAAATAAGCATTGTGGGCAATACCGCTGCTGGATACCAAAAAGCCCAGGAAAGAGTAACGTGCCAACGACGTCAATTCGGGATTGCCATAAAAACGAGCAATAAACGGCGATGCCAAGAACAACAGCATATACAGGCAAGTTCCCAATCCCACGTTAAACCAGAACACGGCATTGTAGTCACGCGCCGTCAAATCTTTCTTATTTACCAAAGCTGCCGTAAATCCACTTTCCTGCAACGAACTGGCCACCAAAGAAAAAATGGAAAGCACCGCCACCATGCCATAATCATCCGGTGTCAGCAGCCGGGCCAGGAAAATGCCGAAAAGGAGGTTCAGCAACTGCTGCACGCTGTTGCTGACACCTCCCCAAAACAATCCGCGGGCGGTCTTCTCTTTTAATGAAGAACGAAGAATGGTCGCTTCGCGACGGGATGAAGAATCTTCGGAGGAGGCGGCACACAGCTTCTTATTCGTCCCCTTTAGTTCCTCTTGGCAAGGAAATTCTTCATTCTTCATTCTTCGTTCTTCATTCAGAAGGATTACTTCACCTCACTGCCCGGCTTCACCTCGCGCAGCACCGATGTCACAGCCAGCGAGCCATCCCAATCCTCGGCACTGAGAATCATGCCCTCGCTCACCAGACCGTTCTTAAACTGGCGGGGTGCCAGGTTGGCGATGAACAAGACCTGCTTGCCCACCAGTTCTTCGGGTTTATAGTGCTGGGCGATGCCGCTCACGATGGTGCGGTTCTCCAGGCCATCGGCTATCTTGAACTGCAACAGTTTCTTCATCTTGGGCACTGCCTGACACTCCAGCACCGTGCCCACGCGGATGTCCAGTTTCTCAAACTCCTCGAAAGCGATGACCGGCTTCACGGGGTTGGCCTTGTAGTTGGCAGCCTCGTTGGCTTTCTTCGTGGCCAGCAGCTTGTCCACCTGAGCCTGGATGGTCTCGTCATCAATCTTCTCGAACAGCAGGACGGGCTCGCCCAACTGATGGCCTTCGGGCAGGAGGTCTGTGCGTCCCAGGTTGTCCCACTCCAGGTGCTCGACATTCAGCATCTCGCGCAGCTTTTTGCTGCTGAAGGGCAGGAACGGCTCAAAGGCAATGGCCAGGTTGGCTACCAGTTGCAAGGCGATGTTCAGGATGGTGCCTACACGGCCCATGTCTGTCTTGGCCAGCTTCCAAGGCTCGGTGTCGGCCAGGTATTTGTTGCCGATGCGCGCCAGGTTCATGGCCTCTTTCTGTGCGTCGCGGAACTTGAAGATGTCCAACAGCTTCTCCACCTCCGCCTTGACGTTGGCAAAGTCCTGCAAAGTCTCCTGGTCGTAGGCATTTAGCTCGCCACACGCAGGCACTTTGCCGTCGAAGTATTTCTTGGTCAGTTGCAGCGCACGGTTGACGAAGTTTCCATAGACGGCCACCAGCTCGTTGTTATTCCTTGCCTGGAAGTCCTTCCACGTGAAGTCGTTGTCCTTCGTTTCCGGGGCATTGGCCGTCAGCACGTAGCGCAAGACGTCCTGCTTGCCGGGGAAATCCTGAAGATATTCGTGCAGCCAGACGGCCCAGTTGCGCGAAGTCGATATCTTGTCGCCCTCCAGGTTGAGGAACTCGTTGGCGGGCACGTTGTCCGGCAGGATGTAGCTGCCCTCGGCCTTCAGCATGGCGGGGAAGACGATGCAGTGGAAGACGATGTTGTCCTTGCCGATGAAGTGGATGAGGCGCGTCTCGGGGTCTTTCCACCATTTCTCCCATCCGTCGGGCAGCAGCTCCTTGGTGTTGCTGATGTAGCCGATGGGCGCATCGAACCACACGTAAAGCACCTTTCCCTCGGCTCCTTCCACGGGCACGGGGATGCCCCAATCCAAGTCGCGGCTCACGGCGCGGGGTTGCAGGCCCATGTCCAGCCACGACTTGCACTGGCCGTAGACGTTGGGGCGCCACTCCTTGTGATCCTCCAATATCCATTGGCGCAACCAGGCTTCGTGTTTGTCCAGAGGTAGATACCAGTGCGTGGTCTCCTTCATCACGGGTTGGCTGCCGCTGATGGCGCTCTTGGGGTTAATCAACTCCGTGGGGCTGAGCGTCGAGCCGCACTTCTCGCACTGGTCGCCATAGGCGCCCTGTGCATGGCAGCGGGGACATTCGCCTGTGATGTAGCGGTCGGCCAAGAAGGTTTTGGCTTCCTCGTCATAATATTGCATGGAGGTCTTCTCGATGAACTCACCCTTGTCGTAGAGCTTGCGGAAGAAGTCCGAAGCCGTCTGGTGATGCACCTTCGAAGAAGTGCGGCCATAGACGTCGAACGAGATGCCGAGTTCCTCGAACGACTTCTTGATAAGCTCGTGATAGCGGTCCACGATGTCCTGCGGCGTGCAGCCCTCTTTCTTGGCGCGGATGGTGATGGGCACCCCGTGCTCGTCGCTTCCGCCGATGAAAAGTACGTCCTGTTTCTTCAGCCGCAGGTAGCGCACGTAGATGTCGGCGGGCACATACACCCCCGCCAGGTGTCCGATGTGCACCGGGCCGTTGGCGTAGGGCAGGGCCGACGTCACGGTGGTACGTTTGAAATTCTTTTCCATAATCATATCTATCTATATAATAGGCTATACGTTAAAAGCTTCCTTGTCATAGAATTTGCAAAGATAACGTTTCTTTGGCAATCTGCGAAAGAGAAGATGTGCAAATTCATGCTGACGAATTTCCTACCACAAAATAACAGTCCTTGTAGTAGAGGTCACTCACTCAGAATCTGCGGGCTTTCTACCAAGATAAATGACCTGTAGATCTGAAAGCCTATCCAAAAATTGTTCTCTCCGTCATGTTGAACATTGTTCTCCCCCTACAAACGGGGGAGCAAAGAGGGGGTTGAAGCGTAGTCGAAGAATCTCACTACATACGCTACCCAAAGGAAGCCGTGTCTTTCGGGAGATGTTTCGACTTCGCTCCGCTCCGCTCAACATGACAGGCACACATCATCCACAGAATCTGCGCCATCTGTGGCCAATCCCGGTAACTCATCATCCCATCTTATTAAACAGGAGGTGCGCCAACGATATGCAACCGCAATTGCACACCACGAGCACACCTCCACGCCTTCAGACAAGGCCGACGCCCTTATCAGCCAAATGTGCCTTGGCCACTGTCGTCATCCGCACCATCTTCCCCGTCAGAACCATCGCCGGGCGACGAAGCCACCTCATCATCCTGCAAACACAGGCTGTTCGACACACTCTTCCCCTGCGCACTCCGAAAGCTCAGATAAACAGCCAACGCCTCATCGCCCCAACTGCCCGGCAACGTCAACTCTGCCGTGCCATCGGCTCTTGCACCAGCCTCCAGGTCATAGACCGCTTCCGCCTTCACCTTATTATAGGCCAGCACCATTGCCACATCGTCGGCATCCGCATTGCCATTGCCACTGTTGTCCGTCCACGTGAACGTCAACTTTCCGGCTGCGGCTTCCACCGACGCATCTCCAGGCACCACCAGACTGCCGCGGCTGATCATGGCTTTCTGGAAATCAACGGCCGCATCAGCGCCGCAACCCTCCACCGCGTTTTTCAGCACGTAAGACATGGCCGAACTATAAGCCGATTGCCCGGCCGGATGTTCCTTGTAACCGAGACGCAAGTAAGGCACCATTGTTCTCAAGAAGCGGACGACCTCCGCAAAACGCCCCCGCTGGCACACCTGCTTTTCCGTCTTTGGGTCAGTATAACCATCTGCCAACGAACGCATGTAACTGATAGAGTTCCACGAACTGCCTACCACAGTCCCGACTTTCCCGGAAAATCCCCCGAGAATACCTTTGGTAATTGTTCCCATATTAAAATCAAAATTTAAAAAGTTAAAGATTTGGTTTACTTCTGCGTCCTCTTCCGAATGACTTCTGCAGCAATCCTCCGCAAGACTTCACATCCTGGAAACACATATCGTTTCCGTTTCGTGTGCAAAGATAAAGAGGATTTTTTTAATCAGCCGGTCAAAAAAGGGCCAACCGTTCTTACAAATAAAAAAAAACTTGCAACCTCCTATCAATCAACAAGAAGCGAACAAAAAAAATAGGATTAAAAAGTAACCACCAATTATCGCTCCCGACATTCGGCGGCAACACGGGCGATAACGGCAGGTGCGGAGCTCTACTCGGGGAACTTGGCCTGACGCAGAAAATGCTTGCCGGAAAGATGGGTTGCACCCAGCAGTACATATCCAAGGTGTTGAAAGGGAAAAAGAATATGTCGTTGGAAACCATGATAGCATAAACTAAATTTCAGTACCTACTTATATGATGTGTATCTGTCATTCTGAGCGGAGCCCGCAGGGCGTAGTCGAAGAATCTCCCTAAGGTCTCTGTCCGTCTGGCAGCGCAAGAAGGAGATGTTTCGACTTCGCTGCGCACCCCCTCTTACCTCCCCCGTTTGGCGGGGGAGAACAATGCTCAACATGACAGATACACATCATATAAACTAA
>DXCK01000072.1 GCA_019116045.1 Candidatus Bacteroides merdipullorum
ATAGGAACTAACGGGATGGGGCATGTCTTTCCCGGGGCCTGTACTCCTTTCGGTTGGGTACAGCTCAGTCCCGATACAGACACCATCCCCCACAACGTAGACGGAGTGTATCAGAAGGGCACGTATGCTTATTGTGCCGGATACCGTTACCAGGACCCCACCATCGTGGGTTTCAGCCATACCCACCTCAGCGGAACAGGCCACTCGGACCTGGGCGACCTGCTGCTGATGCCTGCTACCGGCCCGCTGAAGCTGAACCCCGGCCGTGCCGACCACCCCGACGAGGGCTACCGCTCGCGCTTCAGCCACGCCACCGAGAAAGCGGCGCCGGGCTACTACGAAGTCATGCTGGACGATTACGGCATCCGGGCGCAGCTCACCGCCACGCAACGGGTCGGCATCCATAAATATACGTTCCCCGAAGGAGAAAAGGGGCATCTGATTCTGGACCTGGTGCACGGCATCTACAACTACGACGGCAAAGTACTGTGGAGTAACCTCCGCGTGGAGAACGACACCCTGCTGACCGGCTACCGCATCACCAACGGATGGGCACGCACCAACTACACGTACTTTGCCATTTCCTTCTCGCAGCCCATCCGCGACTATGGTTACCAAGAAAAGGGGAAGACGTTGTACAACGGTTTCTGGAGACGCTTTGATGTAAACAGAAACTTTCCCGAAATGGGCGGCCGTAAGGTGGTGGCTTACTTCAACTTCGATACCGACCGCCAGTCGGAATTGGTTGTCAAGGTAGCCCTCTCGGCCACCAGCACGGCAGGAGCCCTCAAGAACCTGCAGGCTGAAGCTGCACAGAAGAGCTTCGGGCAACTGGCCGCAGAAGCCGGAGAGGACTGGAACCGGCACCTGGGCATCTTCGAGATAGAAGGCACGCCCGACCAGAAAGCCATGTTCTATACCTCGCTCTACCACACGATGATCAATCCTTCGGTCTACATGGATGTAGACGGTTCCTACCGCGGTCTGGACCACAACATCCACCAGGCCCAAGGATTCACCAACTATACCATCTTCTCCCTGTGGGACACGTATCGGGCGGAACATCCGCTGTTGAACCTCATCCAGCCGGCTCGGAATGCCGACATGGTGAACTCCATGATCCGGCATGAGCAGCAGAGCGTACACGGCATGCTCCCCGTATGGAGTCTGATGGGGAACGAGAACTGGTGCATGAGCGGTTACCACGCCGTGTCCGTACTGGCAGACGCCATTGCCAAAGGTAACTATCCTCCTGCCGACGAAGCCCTGGCTGCCATGGTCAGTACTTCGACGGTGCCCTACTACGAAGGGCTGGAAGCCTACATGAAGCTGGGCTACGTACCTCTCGAACAAAGTGCCACCGCGGCCTCCACGACGCTGGAGTATGCCTACGACGACTGGACCATCTACCAGACGGCTCTGAAAGCCGGCAACCAGGAGGTGGCCTGCACCTATCACGAGCGCGCCCTCAACTACCGCAACCTCTTCGACCCCAGCATCGGCTTTGCACGTCCCAGGCTGAAGGACGGCTCGTTCAAACCTGACTTCGATGTACTGCAGACCCACGGGGAAGGCTTCATCGAAGGCAATTCCTGGAACTTCTCCTTCCACGTGCCCCACGACGTGGCGGGCCTCATCCCGCTGATGGGCGGCGAAAAGGTGTTCATCGACAAGCTGGACAAGCTGTTTACGATGCACCTGCCCAAGCAGTTTTACGAACAGAACGAGGACATCACGGAGGCATGCCTCGTAGGCGGATATGTGCATGGCAACGAACCCAGCCACCACATCCCCTACCTCTACGCATGGACCTCGCAACCGTGGAAGACCCAGTACTGGCTGCGCGAAATCCTGAACAAGATGTACCGCAATGCGACCGACGGACTGGGAGGCAACGACGACTGCGGGCAGATGTCGGCCTGGTATATATTCTCTGTCATGGGCTTCTACCCCGTATGCCCCGGCACCGACCAATACGTGCTGGGAGCCCCCTACCTGCCGTACCTGAAGCTGAAGTTGCCCAACGGGAAGACACTGGAAATCAAAGCGCCCGGAGTGAGCGACAAGAAGCGCTACGTACGTTCGCTGAAAATCAACGGTACCGTTTATGACAAGATGTACATCACCCACGAAGACCTGATGAAAGGCGGTGTCTTCGAGTTCAGCATGTCGTCCTCGCCCAACAAGCGCCGCGGTCTCTCCACCCAAGACAAACCTTATTCACTAACCCAATCCTAAAAACTTAAACCAATGAAAAGACTGATGTTATCATTTGCCTGTGCAGCCAGCCTGCTCGCCAACGCGGCAGCCTGCTCCACCAATGACAATCCCCAGCTGGACCAGACAATTACCGTATGGGACCGTTACAATGTAGGAAACGTCCTGTTCGAGGACAAGGCGCCCGAAACCGCCGGATCGGACATCTACTGCCGCATCATCCCCCGGCCCGAAAGCTACATCAAGGAACAGGCCCGCACCGTGCTGGCCACCCTCTACACGTCTCCCAAAGACAGCATCCCCCCTGTCTACCAGATACACTATACGCTGGAAGACATCGAAGGCGTTTCGGCTAAGAGCGGCGGAAACGGTTACGTCAGCATCTTCTACAGCACCCGCCATATCGAGCAATCGTTTGGTCAGAACGACACGGCCAAGGTGCTGTTCGAAACCCGCGGCGTACTGCTCCACGAACTGACACACGCCTACCAGCTGGAGCCGCAGGGAGTGGGCAGCTACGGAGACAGCTCGACGTTCCGCGCCTTCATCGAGGGCATGGCAGACGCCGTGCGGATAGCCAACGGAGGCTTCGAAGGTCCCGATGCACGGCCGAAAGGTGGCAGCTACATGGACGGATACCGTACGACCGGTTACTTCCTCGTCTGGCTACGCGACCACAAAGACGCCGAATTTCTGCGCAAGTTCAACCGGAGCGCGCTGGAGATCGTTCCCTGGTCGTTTGACGGAGCGGTGAAGCACATCCTGGGGCAAGACTGCAACATAGATCAGTTGTGGCGCGAATATCAGATAGCAGTCGGCGATATCCAGCCGTAACGAAACAATGGCATGAAAGAACGTAAACGATACCTGCCCCTCCTCCTCTGCCTCCTCGCCCTGCTGGTTGCTGGGAGCGGCTGCTCCATCGGCGAAAGTGACTATGACGGAGGAACCGGAGCCACAACCTGGGAACTATGTGATCATCTGTGGGAAGCCAACTACTCGCTGGAAGACGGAACGTTCGTCAACCATCAGATAATATTTTATCCCGGTGGTATGGGCGATGAATCGTTGTTATATAACTATTATGGAGAGGTATGGGAAGAAACTTATAGCTTCTACTGGCGATGGGCCAACAATTTGCAGAATTCCATTGCCTTGAGCTATCCGGGAGGCGGAACCATTTACATGGACCACGTTTATATCAAACTTGATGTCTTCTCCTGCCTGTTAGACGGTACTTTTGTAACTTTCCGCGGACAATAATAGACTAAATACAGAAAAAACTATGAGACGAATTCAGAAACAACTCGGAATGCTTTTCGTATTTCTCTGTACTGTTATTCTGACAGGATGTAACGACGAAGAGAGTAATCCGCTTCGCTTTGACCAGTCGGTTGACGAAGACAACACCGTAGATGTATGTTTCCCCCGGAGTGAGGAGGACGGAAGCGCAGGAGCCGTTACCATCTTGGGCGGCGATGGCAACTACACCGCACAATGCGACAATGCCGCCGTGCTGAAAATAGACATGAAGTATCCTAACGCTTTCGTGCTTTATCCGCAGGACTGGGGCGAGGCACATGTCACCGTGACCGACGGCACGGGTGCGTCCATCGTCCTGAAAGTGGTAGTCTATCAAAGCAAGCAGACGCTGACCGTCGGCTACATGGATGTCCTCATCACGGGAGGAGAGCAACTGACGGAAGAACAGCAGGCTGCCCTCCGCGAAGAAGCGCTGGTCACCATCCCCGTAAAAGCGGCAGGTGGAGGCTACCGGATGATATTCGACAATCCCCAAGACCCATACAGCGGCACGCTTTGCTTCTATCCCACGGAGATGGATAAGGAGGAAGAAATGGTGAAGGGAACCTTCATTGTCAACTCCGACCGAAACGAAGAGAATCTTTGGAATTATCGTTTCCAGCTGGAAGAGAAAGAACATACGCTGGCAGTGGTACCCTATAGCGACAAGAAGACTGTTACAAAAGCAGATGTACTCCCCACTGTAGCCCTGCTGGAAGACGTGACCGAACAGATCCCGACCTCCTATCCCGGTGTGAAGGTGTTTACGCAACAGGTCATTCAGAGACCTTAATACATACATTGGTAGGTTTACACCATTATGCTGACAAAGTGGGTAGTTACGTTTCTCAAGTAGATAGTTACGTCGCTAAAGTAGATGTTTATAAACTTGGAAAACATCTTCATGGAAATGTCTTTCCCGAAAATAGCTTTCACGCTTTCACGCGTAGGCAAAAGGCTGATAGTCTGTTTCTTGGTGTGAAAGCAGGTGTTTCAACAACTCTATTGGTTTCACAATAATATGCTCAACAACAAAGAATTACTGTGAAATCGCATCATAGAAAAAGCACTTCTTGATAAGTTGGCAGCCTTTTCGCTCCGTTCTTTCAAGAAGTGCTTTTTGATATAAAGTTGAGAGTCTAAATGTCCCGTATTTTTTTCCAGTTAGGGAAAAATTATTCTCTGACTGGAGAATTTTATTTTCCCAGTAGGGCAGTATTTCTACATTAAGCCTCGCCCGCTCCTGCGAACTCCATCAGGTAGGCCTTGACGAAACCGTCTATCTTGCCGTCCATCACACCGTTCACGTCGCTGGTCTGGTAGTTGGTGCGGTGGTCTTTCACGCGGCGGTCGTCGAAGACGTAGCTGCGGATCTGCGAACCCCACTCAATCTTCTTCTTGCCCGCCTCAATCTTGGCCTGCTCAGCCATGCGGTGCTTCATCTCCTTATCGTAGAGCATGGAGCGGAGGAGGCGGAGGGCATTCTCGCGGTTCTTGGGCTGGTCGCGCGTCTCGGTGTTCTCAATCAGGATTTCTTCTTCCTCGCCCGTATAGGGATCCTTGTACTGGTAGCGCAGACGGACGCCGGACTCCACCTTGTTTACATTCTGGCCACCTGCGCCGCCGCTTCGGAAGGTATCCCAGGAGATGCGGGCCGGCTCGATATTCACCTCGATGGTATCGTCTACCAGCGGAGTGACGAATACGGAGGCAAATGATGTCATGCGTTTGCCCTGGGCGTTGTAGGGCGACACGCGCACCAGGCGATGCACACCGTTCTCACCCTTCAGGTAACCATAGGCATAGTCGCCGCTGATTTCGATGGTACAAGTCTTGATGCCTGCCTCGTCGCCTTCCTGCAGGTTGGCAATGGTAGCCTTGTAGCCGTGGGTTTCAGCATAGCGCAGGTACATGCGCATCAGCATGCTGGCCCAGTCTTGGCTTTCTGTACCACCTGCACCGGAGTTGATTTTGAGCACACAGTCCATTTGGTCGGCTTCCTCGCGCAGCATATTCTTCAGTTCGAGAGCTTCGACAGCTTCGGCTGCTTTGGTATAGGCCTCGTCCACTTCCTCTTCAGTCACCAGCTCGTCCTTGTAGAAGTCGAATGCCAGTTGTAGTTCGTCCGAAAGGGTTTTCACTTCGTTGTAGCCGGAAATCCACTGCTGGAGTCCTTTCACTTTCCTCATCTGTGCTTCGGCGGCTTTCTGGTCGTCCCAAAAGCCGGGGGCCTGTGTGCGAAGCTGTTCTTCCTCCACCTGGATTTTCTTGCCTTCGATGTCCAGGTAGCGGTTCAACGCCTCGGTACGGTCTTTGATATCTTTCAGTTGTTCAGCGGTTATCATAATGAAAATACTTTGTTTCGGAATGCAAAGGTATGAAAAAAACGAATAACTTTGCAGTTATCATTTTAATAAGTCTATTTATGAACACATTACTCAAGAAAATCGGCCTGCCGCTGCTTTGTTTGGCAGCCTTGGGCCTGAGCAGCTGTACGCAATCGAAGTACAGCTACGAGACTGTTCCCAACGACCCGCTCCAGGCGCGCATCTACACGCTGGACAACGGCCTGAAAGTGTACATGACTGTCAACAAGGACGAACCGCGCATCCAGACCTACATCGCTGTGCGCGTAGGTGGTAAGAACGACCCTGCTGAAACTACTGGTCTGGCCCACTACTTCGAACACCTGATGTTCAAGGGAACCAATCATTTCGGCACTATGAATTATGAAATAGAGAAGCCTTTGCTCGACCAGATCGAACAGACCTTTGAGATTTACCGCAAGACTACCGACGAGGCTGAGCGTAAAGCTATCTATCATACGATCGACAGCCTGTCGTACGAAGCTTCGAAGTATGCCATCCCCAATGAATATGACAAGCTGATGGCCGCCATCGGTGCCAACGGTACCAATGCCTACACCAGCTTCGATGTGACTTGCTACACTGAAGATATCCCCAGCAACGAGGTGGAGAACTGGGCCAAGATTCAGGCGGACCGCTTCAAGAACTGTGTCATCCGCGGCTTCCACACTGAGCTGGAGACAGTGTACGAGGAAAAGAATATGTCGCTGACCCGTGATGCCCGTAAGGTGTATGAGCAGACACTGGCCGCCCTCTTTCCTCATCATCCCTATGGTACGCAGACCGTGCTGGGTACGCAGGAAGACCTGAAGAACCCCTCCATCACCAACATCAAGAACTATTATAAAACGTGGTATGTGCCCAACAACATGGCCATCTGCCTCAGCGGCGATTTCGACCCCGACCAGATGATTGCCACTATTGACAAATATTTCGGCGACATGCAGCCTAATCCCAACCTGCCAAAGCTTAACCTGCCTAAGGAAAGCGACATCACGGCTCCCGTGGTACGTGAAGTGTTGGGTCCTGAGGCTGAAAACGTGACGCTGGCTTGGCGCTTCCCCGGTGCGGCCAGCAAAGAACTGGAAACGTTGCAGATTCTGTCACAAATCCTGTATAACGGTCAGGCCGGTCTCATTGACCTTGATCTGATGCAACAGCAGAAGACGCTGAGCGCCTATTGCTATCCGATGGCCATGAGCGACTACAGTGCCTTCATGATGGCCGGACGCCCCAAAGCCGGACAGACGCTGGACGAAGTGAAAGACCTGCTGTTGGGTGAACTGAAGAAACTGCGCGACGGCGACTTCGACGAGAGTCTGCTGGAGGCTAACATCAACAACTTCAAGCTCTACCAGCTGCACCAGTTGGAAAGCAACGGTGCCCGTGCTGACTGGTTTGTACAGTCGTTCATCAACGGCAGCAACTGGGCCGACGAAGTGACTGCATTGGACCGCATGGCCAAGCTGACGAAACAGGATATCGTGGACTTCGCCAACAAGTATCTGAAGGACGACAACTACGCCATTATCTACAAACGTCAGGGTAAGGATCCCAACGAAATGAAGATTGCCAAGCCCGAAATCACACCTATCGTGATGAACCGCGACACGGCCAGCGCCTTCCTGAAGGAACTGCAGGCCGAGGCCAAGAACGTGACACCTATCGAGCCTGTCTTCCTGGATTACAGCAAGGACCTGACGCAGCTGACCACCGGCAAGGGTGTGCCCGTGCTCTACAAACAGAACACTTCCAACGACCTGTTCCAGCTGATTTACCTCTTCGATATGGGTAACAATCAGGACAAGGCGCTGGGTACCGCCGCCCAGTATCTGGAATATCTGGGTACGTCGGACATGACGCCCGAACAGGTGAAGAGCGAATTCTATCGCATGGCCTGTTCGTTCTACGTATCGCCGGGTAGCCGCCGCACATACGTTACCCTCTCCGGTCTTAACGAGAACTTGCCCGCCGCCATGGCTTTGTTCGAGAAGCTGCTGGCCGACGCACAGGTGAACGCTGAAGCCTATACCAACTTGACCAATGACCTGCTGAAGGCACGCAAGGACGCCAAGCTGAGCCAGGGTACCAACTTCGGTCGCCTCATCAGCTACGTGAACTACGGCCCGAAGAACCCTGCAACAAATTTGCTGAGCGAAGCCGAACTGAAGAGTATGAATCCGCAGGAACTGGTGGACCGCATCCACAGCCTGAACAGCTACAAGCACCGCATCCTGTACTACGGTCCGAGCAGCGACAAGGAACTTGTGGCTCTGCTCGACAAGGAGCACCGCACGCCCGACACGCTGAAGGACGTACCTGCCGGTGAGGACTTCAAGCAGCAGGCCACGCCCGAGACGAAGATTTACCTGGCTCCCTACGAAGCGAAAAACATCTACATGTCGCAGATTTCCAATCGCGGCGAGAAGTTTGATGCTGCCATCGAGCCTGCCCGCCAGCTCTACAACGAATACTTCGGCGGAGGCATGAACTCCATCGTCTTCCAGGAGATGCGCGAGAGCCGCGGACTGGCCTACTCAGCCTGGGCCGGACTGAACAAGCCGGGGTATGCCGACGAGGACTACTACTTCATCTCGCAGATTTCGTCGCAGAACGACAAGATGCTCGACGCCATCAACACGTTCAACGACATCATCAACAACATGCCGCAGTCTGAAACAGCCTTCAAGCTGGCCAAGGAAGGCATGATAGCCCGCCTGCGCACCGACCGCATCACGAAGATGAGCGTCATCTGGAGCTACATCAACGCACAGGATCTGGGTCAGACGGTGGACAGCCGCATCAAGCTCTTCAACGACGTGCAGGGCATGACGCTGCAGGATGTCATCGACTTCCAGCAGAAGTGGATCAAGGGACGCACGTACAGTTACGGCATCCTGGGTGACAAGAAAGAACTCGATATGGAAGCGCTGAAGAAAATCGGGCCGGTCATCGAACTGACGACGGAAGATATCTTCGGATACTAAAATTGAGTGATTGGCAGTAAGCGGTTAGCGGTCAGTATAGCGACTGACGGCTAACCGCTTTTTTTATGTCTATCATTCACCGCTTATCAAAACTTTCCGAAGCGCCAGCCCAGGCCGAGCATCAGGTTGTTGGGGTCCTTGAAGTCGTGGAGCTGGTAGCCCACGTGGAGGAAGAGGCGGTGCGTGACGAACGCCTTCAGCGCCAGAATCTGGTAGAAGCCGCGCGTGTCCTCGCCCTGCTGGATGAGGTTGCGCCCGATGCCGACGTTTACGGAGAAGATGGGCATGTTCAGCTCGGCGCGGAGCGAGAGGCCGGCGGCAAACTGCTCGCGGAAGGGCGGGCGGTAGAACTTCAGCCCGTCGCCGCTGGTGCCTTCGACGTGGTGTTCCTTCAGGTTGGCACTTTCGTCGTACTGGGCGTCGAGCGAGAGGCCGGCGCGGAAGTATTTGTTGACGCAGTACATGGGGTTGAAGTTGAGGCCCGCCACGGCAAACGAGCCGGGGATGAGCTCGGCGCCGCTGTCCAGAAAGAGACCTCGTTTGCGGGTGGAGCCGTAGAGGACGACGTCGTAGCTGATGCGCGCGGCCAGCGAAGAGGGTTCGTCGGTATGAATAGTGGAGGCGGAAGCCTCGGCCGGCGAACCGCCGAAGGTGCGCATCACACCGATACGGGCGCCGACGGTGTTGACGCCCGCGTTGGGATAGTTCGAGTTGCCGTTGGAGTAGTGCGTCAGGTCGATGCCCGCCGTCAGGCTCCACTGCGGCGCCAGCTGCCAGTTCAGGAAGAGGCCGGCGTTGATGTAGGCGTTGATGCGTGAGCCTACTACGTTGTTGTAGAAGTTGGCGTCGGGGGCATACTTCTGCCAGCCGAAGGAGGCGCCGAAGTTCCATTCGTAGTCCAGCGTCAGGCGGGGAGCGAGCCGCGCGAGGCGTGCGCCCTGGAAGACGTAGACGGCCGAGGGCGTGCCCACCTCGTCGGCGTTGAAGAACGTGTTCCAGGCCATGCCGATGCCCTGATAGGCCGACGGATAGAGGCGGCCCAGGCGCGACTGGGGCGAGAAGCGGAAGGCGTATTTCAGGTGGACGCCCAAGGTTGTGTTGATGGGACGTTGGGCGGCGTTGTCGCCCCGGAAGAAGCTGGAGGTGGGAAAGACGTAGCCGGAGTGGAGGTCGATGCCGATGCCGTGCGTCGGGCGGTGGCGGAGCGTGTCGGCGGCCGTCTGCCCGTGGAGTGCGGCGCCGGAAAGGAGGAAAAGCGGCAGGAGCAGGACGGATAGAGGAAAAGCTCTCTTCATGTTGTTTGCAGTTTGATTGGACTGCAAAGAAAGGGATTTCCGCCCATATCTCCAACAGTCCAATCAAACTATCAACACACAGAGGTTTATGCTTCCGGCGCCGGCGTGTCGTCGGCCGCGTCGCCGTCGGCGGTCGTCGTGCCCTTGGAGCGCTGCTTGTAGGCGGTGCGCACCTGGGCGAAGAGGTAGTTGGCCTCGCGGATGAAGGTCGTGGCCTCGTCCGAGGGCTGGAGCAGGCTGCTGGCGTTGGCCAGGGCGCACATGTCGTCCAGCAGGTCCTGCGCCTGGGCGGCGAGGGTCTTGGAGTCCGGCGTGCCGGTGCGGGCGGAGCGTTCCTTGTCGCGCTGGGCGGCGAGCTGGGCGTAGGCTTCGTTCAGGCGCTGCATCTCGGCGATGTAGGGGGCCAGGCCGAGGGTGGTGACGTCGTCGGCCAGGTCGGGCTTGGTCAGGTCGGCGGCCAGTCCGCGGATGACTTCGGTTTCCTGACTGACGGGCAGGGAGGCGATGCCGGCGTAGGGGCGGACGACGGGTTCCAGTCGGCGGGCGGCTTCGCGCTCGGTGGCGAGGGGGAGGCGGTCGTAGTCGGCGATGCGGCGGACGATGTAGTTGGCGGCCACGTCGCGGTCGGCCTCGAGCTGCTGCATTTCGGGCGTTTCGGCGGCCGAGGTGGCCTGCATGGTGAGTTCGCTCATCTGGTCGATGAGGGTGTTCATCTGTTCCACCTGCTCGGCGCTGATGTTCAGCGCGGGCACGCCTTCAGTGGCTGCGCTCAGGGGCGATCCGCCTTCTCCGTCGCCGTCGTCGCCACCGCCGCCCTGCGTCGAGCCGGGCATGAGGGCCATGAAGCGTTTGAGGAGGTTGAGGCGTTCGGCTTTGTTCAGTGCGCCAATGGACATTGGCCCGATTAAAGTGTAAGTTCCCATAATCTTAGTCTTTTAAAGGTTAATAAAATGTGGTTTATTTTTGGTTTGAGGGGTCAGAAACCTCTTTCCGGTTTCAGAAAATGGTTTCTGAGGGGTCAAAATCCATTTTCCGGTTTCAGAAAACGGTTTCTGAGGGGTCAAAATCCATTTTTCGGTTTCAAAAAATGGTTTCTGAGGGGTCAAAATTCATTTTCCGATTTCAAAAAATGGTTTCTGACCCCTCAGAACGTTTTCCCGCTCAATTCCGCTGCGGATAGTATTCTTCGCTGCTGCCGAAGCCGGGGAAGATCCTGAGGGTCACGTTGTAGTGGTTTCCTTGGTGATGGATGAAGCGCAGGTCGGTTTCGCGGTTCCATTCCTCGTCGAACCAGATGCGCACCTCCCACCCGTATTCATACCAGTGTCCTTCGCGGACGGTGCCGTCGGCCTCCGTCAGTCGGGCCACGGTCGGGTTGTTTTCCCTGTCGCATTCCAGCTCGATGAGGCGGTAGCTGTTGTCCTCGCTGTAGCTTTTCCAGGTGCCTTCCAGGCTGTAGGCATTGCCGTTCGGAATCCATTCATAGGGTTTCAGCATCTCGCGGTACGCGTTGTATTCCTCGTTCGGGTTGAGGCGTATGAGGTTCGGTGCCGTCATCTGTCCCACCTCCACTTCGCTGCCCTTCTCGTCGAAGAGGAGGAGGAAGTTGTCGATGGTCTTCCAGGTGTAGCGTATCGCCGGCCCGTGGTCGTTGCTCGTGTATTTGATTTCCTCGGCGGTCATGTCGTCCTTGAAAATGATTTCGCGCAGGTAGCTGCTTGCTTCGATTCGCCAGGTTCCGGTGATTTGCATCACGGTGTCGGGGTGGTTGACGGTGCCTCCATCCGGCGGTGTCGGGGGAGTATGCGTGGTGGGCCCTTTCGAGCAGTTCGCGTCGCGGTAGAATGTCACGAACCCGTTGGGGTCGTTCAGCGTCAGCCCGAGCGTCTTCCCGTCGCGTATTTCGCCCATGCTCCAGTAGCTTTCCGTGTCGCCCGTCTCGAAGAGGTAGAGCCGTTTGTCGCCGCGGGTTTCCCATTCCAGGATGCCGTCCATCAGGATAAAGTCGTCCTGGTCGGGGTTGAGCGTGTGGAGATATTGTACGAATCGGGCTTTCATGTCTTCGTAGAGGGTTACATGAAAATCGTAGTTGCTGTACTTCGTGTGCCAGCAGCCGATTACCTGCTCGACTACTTCCGGCTTGTTGAGTTCCCCTTTTTTCTCTTTGTCGCCCAGGACTTTTTCACACGAGAGAAGAGCAAATAGCCCGACAATAAGGATCGTGGCGATGGCGGATGTCCGTCGTAGGAATGAGTAGCTGTTTTTCATGTTCCGATGTTTTTTAAATGGTGAATGACTTGGTTTCTTTTTTACTCCTCGTACATCCGGTCGATGACCTCTCGATAGTTCTGCGCGACGACGGCGCGGCGCAGCTTCAGCGTGTTGGTCAGCTCGCCGCGCTCCATGCTGAAGGGCTGGGGCAGGAGGGTGAAGCGCTTCACCTGCTCGTAGTGGGCAAACTGCTGCTGCAGCGTGTCGATGCGGTCGCGGTAGAAGGTGCGGACGGCTTCGTTCTCCACCAGCTCCTCGCGGCTGCCGAAGGCGATGCCCTGCGTGCGGGCATACTGCTCCAGCAGGTCGTAGGCGGGCACGATGAGGGCAGAGACGAACTTGTGCTGGTCGGCGATGATGGCCACCTGGTCGATGTAGCGGTCTACGATGAACTTCGTCTCCAGCGCCTGCGGCGAGATGTACTTGCCGTTCGACGTCTTGAACAGGTCCTTGATGCGCTCCTTCAGGTAGAGCGTGCGGCCCTCCAGGCGTCCGGCGTCGCCCGTGTGGAACCATCCGTCCTTGTCGATGGCCTCGGCCGTCGAAACGGGTTTCTTATAGTAGCCGCGCGTGATGGTCCGTCCGCGCAGCAGGACTTCGTCGTCCGGCCCGATCTTCACCTCCAGGTCGGGCATCACCTCGCCCACCGAGCCGATGACGAACCCCGTGGCGGGGAAGCACGACACGGTGGCGGTCGACTCCGTCAGGCCGTAGCCGACGACCATGTTGATGCCCACGGAGTGGACAAACTCGCACACCTCGTCCGATACCGCCGCGCCGGCCGTGGGGAAGAACGTGCCGCGCTCGATGCCGATGGTCTTCTTCAGCAGGGCGTAGACGGTCTTCTCGTAGAACTTGTAGCGCAGGTGGAGCATCAGGGGCGGCGTCTTGCCCAGGCGGACGTACTGCAGGTTGTGTTCGCGGCCCGTGCGGATGGCGTCGAGCAGCATCGTCCGGCGGATGCCCGTCTCCTGGGCGATGCGTTCCTGTACGCCCTGATACACTTTCTCCCAGAAGCGGGGGACGCTGCACATCACCGTGGGGCGCACCTCTTTGATCGTCGTCTGTATGTCCTGCGGACGCAGGTTGATGCAGATTTGCACGCCGCGCTCCAGGCAGATATACGTCCAGCCGCGCTCGAAGACGTGCGTCAGCGGCAGGAAGCACATCGACACGTCCTGGTCCGTCACCTGCGGCAGGCGGATGTGGTGCGTGCGGAAGGCCTCGAGGTAGTTCGCGTGGTGGAGCATCACCCCCTTCGGTTCGCCCGTCGTGCCGGACGTGTAGAGGATGTTGGCCAGGTCGTCGGGCGACGCCTTCGCCGTGCGTTCCTCCACCACCTCGTTGTGCGGCAGGCCTTCACCCAGTCGCATGAACTCGTCGAAGTAAAGGGAGGTCGTGTCGCGCGCGTCGCGCACCACGTTGCGGTCGAAGATGATGAGCCGCTGGAGCGACTGGCACAGCCCGAAGACGCGGAAGGCGGCGTCGTACTGGAACTGTTCGCCCACGAAGAGGAAGCGTATCTGCGCGTCGTTGATGATGTACTGTGCCTGCGTCGGCGAGCTGGTGGCATACAGCGGAATGGTCACCGCGCGGTTGGCGAACGTCGCAAAGTCGACGTACAGGCATTCGGGCTTGTTCTGCGAGAAGATGCCGACATTCTCCTGCTCGCCGATGCCCAGCGCCACCATTGCGTTGGCGGCACGGCGTACGCGCTGGGAGAATTGTTCCCACGTCACCGGAATCCATTGTGCCGTTTCATAGTCCCTGTATTTCAGGGCCACTTTGTCTCCATACTTCTCTGCCTGACGATGGATCATGACAGATAAATGATGATAAGCCATGACTGAGTGAATTGGTTAATATGCTGCAAAGGTATTAGTTTTATCTGAAACTAATTCATAAATTGCAAAAAAATGTAACATTTCCTTCCTTTGTTCCTGCAAGTTTATCCGATTTTATCCGTAAGTTTGCATTCGCAAAAAAAACTAATAACAGAAGACATGACCTACGACATTCCCACTCTGACCTCCGAGGCCGTCGGCCTGCTCAAGTCGCTGATCAGTATTCCATCCGTCAGCCGCGACGAAGCCCGTGCCGCCGACTGCCTGCAGCAATACATCGAACAGCAAGGCATGCAGACCGGCCGCAAAGGCAACAACGTCTGGTGCCTCGGCCCCGGTTTCGACCTGAAGCGGCCCACACTGCTGCTCAATTCTCACATCGATACCGTGAAGCCCGTGCAGGGCTGGCGCAAAGACCCCTTCACCCCCCGCCTCGAACCCAACGGCAAGCTCTACGGTCTGGGCAGCAACGACGCGGGTGCCAGCGTGGTCAGCCTCCTGCAAGCGTTCCTCACACTGTGCCGTACGGCGCAAAAATACAATCTCATTTATCTGGCTTCGTGCGAAG
Source organism: Candidatus Bacteroides merdipullorum (assembly GCA_019116045.1). Taxonomy (GTDB): domain Bacteria; phylum Bacteroidota; class Bacteroidia; order Bacteroidales; family Bacteroidaceae; genus Bacteroides; species Bacteroides merdipullorum. The sequence goes on from DXCK01000072.1 coordinate 14,851, forward strand.
AAGAAGTGTCCGGCCGCGAAGGCATCGAGAGCGTCTTGCCCCAGCTGCCGCCTGTCAGCTTCGCCCTTGTGGGTGAGCCTACGGAAATGCAGCCTGCCATCGCCGAGAAGGGGTTGATGGTGCTCGATGTCACCGCTACCGGTCGTTCCGGGCACGCCGCCCGCGACGAGGGTGATAATGCCATCTATAAGGTATTGGAAGACATCGCCTGGTTCCGCGACTATCGGTTCGAGCGCGTTTCGCCCCTGCTGGGCCCGGTGAAGATGAGCGTGACGATGGTCAACGCCGGTACGCAGCACAACGTCGTCCCCGACCGCTGCACGTTCGTCGTAGACATTCGCAGCAACGAATGCTATACCAACGAAGAACTGTTCGAAGAAATCAAGAAGCATATTCACTGTCAGCCGCAGGCCCGTTCGTTCCGTCTGGGCTCGTCGCATGTGCCGCCCGAGCATCCGCTGGTGCGCCGCGCCGTGGCGCTGGGTCGCACGCCCTTCGGTTCGCCCACACTCTCCGACCAGGCGCTGATGCCTTTCCCCTCCATGAAGATGGGGCCCGGCAAGAGCTCGCGCTCGCACACGGCGGACGAATTCATCTTTGTCCGTGAGATAGAAGAGGCTATCGGTCTGTATCTGGAACTGCTGGACGGGGCGGAGCTCTGAATCAGCGGTTGAGCCACGGTTCGGGGTTGAGTTTCTCCTTTTCCCGCCGTAGCTGGAAGTGGAGAACGGTGCGCCCGCCGTCTGCTCCGTCGGAGAAGATGGTGCCGAGCGTCTGCCCTGTCTTCACCGTGTCGTCTGCCTTCACCGAGGCTGTAGACAGGTTGCAGTAAACGGAAATGTAGGCGCCGTGGCGCACGAGGATGTTGAACAGTCCGTTCAGCTGGAACACGGCGGCCACCTTTCCGTTGAACACCGCCCGCGCCTGAGCTCCGGGCTTGGCCTGGATATCGATACCTTTATTGTCAAGTTTTACACCCCGGAGGCCGGGTACGGTGTATTCGCCATAGTGGCTGGTGATGATGTAAGGACCCGTGACAGGCACAGGAAGTTTTCCGCGGTTGCTGGCGAAGCTGCCGGAGAGTTCGCGGTCGGCTTTGTTCATCGTGTATGCCTCCAGCGGCTCGGCTTTCGGTTTGGTGGCCGACGGACTTTCTGTTTTTTCTGCTTTCTTGCGGGCAGCCGCTTCGCGCCGCGCCTCTTCTTCGGCACGTTTGCGTGCTTTTTCTATTTCTTCGGCAATCAGGCGGTCGATGCGGGCATTCAGTTGGTTGGCTTCCTTGCGTTTCTTGTTGATTTCGCTCTGTAGGCTGCGCTGCTTCTTGCGTAGGCTGTCTACCAGGGCTTTTTGTTCTTTTTCCTGCCGTTCGAGCGTTGTTTTCTCGTTCTCGCGCTCTTTCAGAAGGTTTTCCTTGGCCTTGCGGGCTTCGGTCAGCTCGGCGCGCTTGTCGTTGATTTGTTTCTGTTTCTTTTGGATTTCTTCGCCCTGCATGCGCTGGTAGGAAGCATACTCGCGGACGTAGCGCAAGCGCCGGTAGGTCTGCTCCAGGGTCTGTGCGGAGAAAATGAACAGCAGCTTGTCCTGAATCGTATGGTTGCGGTAAAGGTAGTTGACCGAAGCCGCATATTTTGTTTTTTTATCTTTTAATTCTTTCTGTAGCTGATTGAGTTGCCGTTCCAGCGAGACCAGTTCGCGATCGATGGCATCCATGTCGCTGTTGATGGCCAGGATGTAGCGTTTGCGTTCCTCGATTTGCCCCGTCAGGGCGGCTAGTCCTTTCAGCTGGCTACCTACATTCTTGGTTGTGGTTTGCAATAGGCTTTCCGATTCGGCAATCTGTTTCTGCAAAGCGCCGCGCTTACTTTCCAGCTCTTTGATGAGCTTGTTCGACTGAGCCATCAGAGGCAGCAGCAGACAAAGGCATCCAGCTAACGCACACAAGAACCGTTTCATAGGCTCATCAACATTTCAAGTAGTTCATGAAGTTCCACCTTTTGATAGCGGGAGGAAAGTTGTGTCGGGGTCAGGTTAAAAGGTTTGGTGGAAAAGTCTGTCAACTCTATTTTTCCTTTCTCCAGCGAAGGAATGCCCAGTTCACTACCGGTCAACGTATTCTTTCCACTGGGACGTGAAGCCGCATAAAGTAACTTTTCCAAGTGTTGGAAAGTCGCTTTCTTGGGAAGCATGCCTTTCAGTTCCTGACGTGAGGCCTGCACGTAGCGTTTGCCCATGCGGTCTACCAGAATTACTTCGTCGGGCGTGATGTCAATGCGCGCCACTTCGGAACGCAATATCGGCATGAGGAAGGAAAGTTGCATCCGTTCACCGTTCTTTAGTTTCATGGTGCCGTTAACTGTCAGAACAGCATCCTTGGTAGGCACGGTCAAAGTCACTTTGGACGAAAGATAGCCGGTTTCGTTGCTTTTACTCCCTGCTTGACGGGAAGTCTTACAACCGGCCAAGCCTATCAGCAAAGCCATCAGACACAATAGCGGCATAAATGGCCGCGTACGGAATTTATTCTTTACATTCATTTTTATTTAGTCTTTTTTTTGGGTTCGCGGATGTATTTTCGTTGCTTTATCTTCTGTTTCAGTGTTTCCGAATCGCTGCCCATATCGAGTGCCTGCTGCCAATATTTCACAGCTTGTTCTACTTCGTTTACCATGTAATAAATGTCGCCGCAATGTTCTACTACTTCGGCGCTTTTTTCTTCATCACTCTTCATGGCTTGGTCGATATACAGGCGGGCTTGTACATAATTCTCTTTTTCGAACAGAATCCAGGCGTATGTATCCAGATAGGTCGCATTTTGAGGTTCGGCTTTCACCGTTTTATAGCTCATTTCTTCTGCTTTGTCCAGATTCTTGCGTTCCAAGGAAAGATAGTAAGCATAGTTGTTCAATGCTCCTATGTTATTGGGGTTATAGACCAAGGCTGAATCGTAAGCGGCGTAGGCCTCTTCATTCTTGTCTTTTGTATGCCAGGCGTCGCCGATGATGGCGTAGAAGTCGGACACCACCTCTTTCTTACTGTCTTTGGTGACATGTGTCAGTGCCTTTTGGCAAATCGCAAGGGCATCGTCTGTCCGTTCGGCCTGGTTGTAGGCGATGGCTAGGTAAAAATAGAATTCCAACATATCAGGGTTGGCTTCAACTCCAGCTTCACATAAACGGATGATTTCCTGATAATCTTCGCTACGAACAGCTTCGCCCAGCAGCGTCATACGAGCTGCCGTATTGGTCGGATCGATGTCGAGTACTTTGTTGAGTACAGGAATAGATTGTTTGTTCATGCCTTTTGACAGAAGGTATTGTGCGTATAGCATTGGCATGTTGGCATCATCAGATTCCTGTTCCATGATACGGTCGAACAAGGTTATGATACGAGTACTGTCTTGGCCAGCTTGTTCGTTCTGTACAATTAGTCGGCGCATAACTTCCAGTTTGGTGGCTGGTTCTACTTTCTTGTTCAGCAAGATGGTATCAAGCTGTTGGTTATAAAGTTCTTTTTGTCCGGTTTTCTCATAATAAGAAGCCATTG
>DXCK01000073.1 GCA_019116045.1 Candidatus Bacteroides merdipullorum
CAAGAAGGAGATGTTTCGACTTCGCTGCGCACCCCCTCTTACCTCCCCCGTTTGTCGGGGGAGAACAATGCTCAACATGACAGATACTACACAATGTATAAACTAAATTTCAACGCCTACTTAAAAATAACTCATACAACCTAATTCTCTACTATTGCGTGTTTTTTCCCGCCTACCGTACTGAATCTGAAAATAATACTGTAAATTTGCAGCGTTTAAAGCAACTAACCAAGTATTTAACCCTATCATAATAAGACGACATGGAATATAATTTCAGGGAAATTGAAAAGAAATGGCAAAAACGGTGGGTGGAAAACCAGACTTACCGCGTGAAGGAAGATGAAAGCAAACCCAAATACTACGTACTCAACATGTTCCCCTACCCCAGCGGCGCAGGGCTACACGTGGGGCATCCGTTGGGCTACATTGCTTCGGACATCTACGCGCGCTACAAGCGACTTTGCGGATTCAACGTGCTGAATCCCATGGGCTATGATGCCTACGGGCTGCCCGCCGAACAATATGCCATACAGACCGGACAACACCCTGCAATTACGACCGTCAACAATATCAACCGCTACCGCGAACAACTGGACAAGATTGGTTTTTCGTTCGACTGGAGCCGCGAGATACGCACCTGCGACCCGGAGTATTACCACTGGACGCAATGGGCCTTCCAGAAAATGTTCAACAGCTATTACGATAATTCCAAACAGCAGGCACGCCCCATCGAAGAACTGACACAAAAGTTCGCGGAGACAGGCACAAAAGGCTTGGATGTGGCTTGCTCGGAAGAACTTTGCTTCACGGCCGACGAATGGAACGCCAAGAGCGAAAAAGAACAGCAGGAAACGCTGATGAACTACCGCATCGCTTACCTGGGCGAAACGATGGTGAACTGGTGTCCGCAACTGGGCACGGTGCTGGCCAATGACGAAGTGGTGGACGGTGTCAGCGAACGCGGCGGTTATCCTGTGGTGCAGAAGAAGATGCGTCAATGGTGCCTGCGCGTGTCGGCCTACGCCCAGCGTCTGTTGGACGGGTTAGACAACATCCAATGGACAGATTCCCTGAAAGAGACCCAGCGCAATTGGATTGGCCGGAGCGAAGGTGCGGAAGTGCACTTCAAGGTGAAAGACAGCGACATGGAGTTTACCATCTTTACTACCCGCGCCGATACGATGTTCGGCGTCACCTTCATGGTATTGGCACCGGAGAGCGAACTGGTACCCCAACTGACCACGGAAGCCCAGAAAGCTGAGGTAGAAGCCTACCTGGATCGGACGAAAAAGCGCACCGAACGTGAACGCATCAGCGACCGGAGTGTGACGGGCGTCTTCTCCGGTTCGTATGCCGTCAATCCTTTCACGGGCGAAGCAGTGCCCATCTGGATAAGCGACTATGTGCTGGCCGGATATGGCACAGGAGCCATCATGGCCGTGCCTGCGCACGACAGCCGCGACTATGCTTTCGCCAAACACTTCGGATTGGAAATCCGTCCGCTGGTGGAAGGATGCGACGTGAGTGAAGAAAGTTTCGATGCCAAAGAAGGCATTGTATGCAACTCGCCCCGCAAGGATGCCACGCCCTACTGCGACCTGAACCTGAACGGGTTGACTATCAAAGAAGCCATTGCAGCCACCAAGAAATATGTGAAAGACCATAACCTGGGACGCGTAAAGGTGAACTACCGCCTGCGCGACGCCATCTTCAGCCGTCAACGCTATTGGGGCGAACCTTTCCCGGTATATTACAAAGACGGGATGCCTTATATGATTCCCGAAAACTGCCTACCGTTGGAATTGCCCGAAGTGAGCAAATTCCAGCCCACAGAAACAGGCGAACCTCCTCTGGGACATGCCACCAAATGGGCTTGGGACACGGTGAACAACTGCGTGGTCGAAAACGAAAAGATAGACAACACGACCATCTTCCCCCTCGAACTGAACACCATGCCGGGCTTCGCCGGCTCCAGCGCCTACTACCTGCGCTACATGGACCCGCACAACAATCAGGCTCTGGTGGACAAGAAGGTGGACGAATACTGGCGCAACGTAGACCTCTACGTAGGGGGCACGGAGCACGCTACGGGACACCTGATTTATTCGCGTTTCTGGAATAAGTTCCTGCACGACCTGGGCATTTCGGTAGTGGAAGAACCCTTCCAGAAGCTGGTGAACCAAGGCATGATTCAAGGACGAAGCAACTTCGTTTACCGCATCAAGGACACCAACACCTTCGTATCGCTGGGATTGAAAGAACAGTATGACACTACCCCACTCCATGTGGATGTGAACATCGTGCAGAACGACGTATTGGATATCGACGCTTTCAAAGCCTGGCGCCCGGAATATGCCACAGCCGAATTCATCCTGGAAGACGGCAAATACATCTGCGGATGGGCGGTGGAAAAGATGTCGAAATCCATGTACAACGTGGTGAACCCCGATATGATTGTCGAGAAATATGGTGCCGACACACTCCGCATGTATGAGATGTTCCTCGGCCCGGTAGAGCAGTCCAAGCCTTGGGACACGAACGGCATCGACGGCGTGCACCGCTTCCTGAAGAAATTCTGGTCGCTCTTCTATGACCGCACAGGCAATTGGCAAGTGATGGACGGAGAAGCCACTCCGGAAGAACTGAAGTCCCTGCACAAACTCATCAAGAAAGTAACGGGTGACATCGAAGCCTTCTCCTACAATACCTCCGTCAGCGCCTTCATGATATGCGTCAACGAATTGGCAGCCTTGAAATGTAGCAAGCGCGAAGTGCTGATGCCGCTGGTCGTTACCCTGGCACCGTTTGCCCCGCATGTCTGCGAAGAATTATGGGAACAGTTGGGTGGCGAAAGCTCGGTATGCGACGCGCAGTGGCCGGCATGGAACGAAGACTACCTGGTGGAAAACTCGGTAAACTACACCGTTTCCTTCAACGGAAAGGCACGTTTCAACCAGACCTTCCCTGCCGACGCACAAGCCGATGATATACAAGCCGCCGTCCTGTCCGACGAACGCTCTGCCAAGTGGATGGAAGGCAAGCAGGTAGTCAAGGTGATTGTCGTGCCGAAGAAGATAATCAACATCGTATTAAAATAAATCTATGCGCTTAAAGAAACCAACAAGAGCCGAAATTTTGCGAGAGAGCCGGGACTATCTGTTCATAGCCCTGGGTCTCTTCAGTTATGCGCTGGCCTGGGCGGTGTTCATGATTCCTTATCAGATCACAACAGGTGGAACTACCGGTATCGGAGCCATCATTTATTATTCTACCGGTTTTCCCATCCAGTACACGTATTTCTTGATTAATGCGGTACTGATGACACTGGCCATCAAGGTCTTGGGGCCAAAGTTCAGCATTAAGACCACATATGCCATCATTGTGCTGACGCTGATGTTGGAGTTCACCCAATGGTTGGTGAAAAATCCAGACGGCACTTTCCCTCTGCTGCTGGGCCCGGGACAAGACACCATGGCTTGCCTGATTGGGTCGGTAATGTGTGGTGCAGGATTGGGCATTGCGTTCAACTGCGGAGGCAGTACGGGCGGCACGGACATTATTGCTGCCGTAGTGCACAAATATAAAGATGTGGCACTGGGGCGTATGGTAATGCTGGTAGACTGTCTCATCATCAGTTCCTGCTACTTTGTGTTCCACGACTGGAGACGCGTTATTTTCGGCTTTGTGACGCTGTTCGTCATGGGCTTTGTCATAGACTACATTGTAAACAGTGCCCGCCAATCGGTGCAGTTTCTCATTTTCAGCCATAAATACGAAGAAATAGCCGACCGCATCACCCGCGAGACGCACCGAGGTGTGACGGTATTGGACGGTACTGGCTGGTATAGTCAGAATCATGTCAAAGTATTGGTGGTACTGGCTTACAAGCGTCAGTCGAACGAAATCTTCCAACTGGTGAAAGAGGTAGATCCCAATGCATTTGTGTCTCAAAGCTCGGTCATCGGCGTCTATGGCGAAGGCTTCGACCGGCTGAAAGCCAAATGAGCAGAGTTGGGTGCAAATAACATCGCATCAGGAATGGCATGACAAAAGTTACCGCCATGCGCAAACTGCTATATGGCAGCTAACTGATGCCCTCGTATAGATTTAGATTTACCAATAGCACATTAACTGAAAACGTCATCTACATATGAAAAAGTTTGTATTTGCCACCAACAACATCCACAAGCTGGAGGAAGTAGAAGCTATCATAGGAAAAAAGATTGAAATCTTCAGCTTGAAAGATATCGGTTGCGTGACCGATATTCCCGAAACATCTGACACGTTGGAGGGAAACGCTTTGCAGAAAGCAAGATTTATCTACGAGAAGTATCACAAGGATTGTTTTGCCGACGACACGGGACTGGAAGTGGAGGCATTGGGAGGAGCACCCGGTGTGTATTCGGCTCGTTATGCCGGCGAAGCGCACAATTCGGAGGCCAACATGCGCAAGCTGTTGCTGGATTTGGAAGGTGTGGAAAACCGGAAAGCTCGTTTCCGTACGGTATTCGCCCTTATCCTGAACGGGAAAGAGCATCTTTTCGAAGGCATTGTGAACGGAGAAATCACCAAGACGCGGCGCGGCACGTCGGGATTCGGCTATGACCCCATCTTTGTGCCGGACGGCTACACGCAGACTTTTGCCGAGATGGGCGATGCGCTGAAGAACAAGATAAGCCACCGTGCCATCGGGGTGCAGAAGCTCTGCAAGTTTCTCAACACGCTGCAATAAACCTGAAAACGGGACATCACAGTCCCGACCAGTATCTATAAAGAAAAAAGCCTGACGGTGCTTTAGAGCGCCGCCAGGCTTTTTTTATGGAACCAACTTAGGGTTTACAGCCCCAGCCGGGCAGAAATCTCCAGCATCCGCTCAATGGGTCTGACGGCGCGGGCGGCGATGGCAGGGTCGACGGTGATTTCGGGCGATTCGTCGCGCAGGCAGTCGCGAAGCTTCTCCAGCGTATTGAGGCGCATGTAGCTACATTCGTTGCAGGCACAAGTACTGTCCGACGGAGGGGCGGGGATGAAGGTAGTCTGGGGACATTGCTTGCGCATCTCGTGCAGGATGCCTGCCTCGGTGGCCACGATGTAGGTATGTTCGGGATGACGGACGGCATACTTCAGCAGGGCAGCCGTAGAGCCTACGACGTCGGCCAGCTTCAAGACCAGGGCTTTGCACTCGGGGTGTGCCAGGACGAGCGCGTCGGGGTGCAGGCGTTTGATTTCAGTTATCTTTTCCACCGAGAACTGCTCGTGCACGTGGCACGCTCCGTCCCACACCAGCATTTGGCGGCCTGTGACGGCGTTAATATAGTTCCCCAGATTGCGGTCCGGGCCGAAGATGATTTTCTCGTCCTGCGGGAAGCTTTCGACAATCTGGCGGGCATTGGTGGAGGTGACCACGACATCGGTCAGTGCCTTGACGGCTGCCGTAGTGTTGACGTAAGAGATGACCGTGTAGCCCGGATGCTCGCGGACGAAGCGTTCGAAGGCGTCGGCGGGACAACTGTCGGCCAGCGAACAGCCGGCTGCCAGGTCGGGCACGAGGACTTTCTTCTGGGGGCAGAGCACCTTGGCCGTCTCGCCCATGAAGTGCACGCCGCACATCACGATGATGTCCGCCTCCGTTCGTGCGGCCCATTGCGCCAGGGCCAGACTGTCGCCCACGAAGTCGGCCAGGTCTTGCACTTCGCCGCGCTGGTAGTAGTGGCCCAGGATGACGGCGTTTTTCTCTCGCTTCAGTTTTTCGATTTCTTCTCTGATGTCAGTCATAATCCATTATATTTATTTCTTTTTATTTCTTTGAATAAAAATCTCTATGCTGATGATGATGGGCTGTTAATTCGGTAAATAACTTGTCGGCCTTTTTCTTGCGCAAGAAGTTATTGTGTCGGGGGGATGTTGTTTTCCCTTGGTTACTAACACGGTGCAGTGTGCACAAAGTGTTGGATAAGAAGCGGGAAAGCACTGCCTCCTCGATGCTATTAACGCCCTGTCAACAACCGACAAAGTTAATAACTTTCGAAGGATAAAGCCGTATCGGACGGCGGAAAAATCTGTTTAATACGCTGTCAAAACTTGGGTTTCTTTTTTTTGGAATGTTCATAGAGGTGTTTGTATGGCGGTAGTTATGAGATATGCAAGCGGAATCTTTTAAAATCTTTCCTCACAGTATTGACAGGTTTTCCCCGGTTATTAACACAGATGTGAACAGAATGGAGTATCTTTGTGGCCGTAATGCTGAAGAATATGCGTAAGCTTAAGATAACAGAGTTGAACCGCATCAGTGCGGAGGAATTTAAGGCGGCGGAGAAGTTGCCGCTGGTCGTAGTGTTGGACAACGTGCGTTCCTTGCACAACATCGGTTCGGTGTTTCGCACGTCGGACGCTTTCCGCATAGAGTGCATTTATTTGTGCGGCATTACGGCTGTCCCGCCCCATCCCGAGATGCACAAGACAGCGTTGGGGGCGGAGTTCACAGTCGATTGGAAATATGTTGATAACGCGGTGAAAGCTGTTAATAACCTGCACGAAGAAGGCTTCACGGTCTTGGCGGTGGAGCAGGCCGAGGGCAGCACGATGTTGCAGGACGTAATGCTGGAGCGCGGCCGCCGCTATGCCGTGGTGCTGGGCAACGAGGTGAAGGGCGTGCAGCAAGAAGTAATTGACCGCTGCGACGGCTGCATCGAGATACCGCAGTTTGGCACCAAACACTCGCTCAACGTGTCTGTCACGGCGGGCATCATCATCTGGGACTTGTTCCGGAAACTTCATTTTTAACACCCTTGTTAATTGTTTGATTAGCAATCTCCTGTCGGTTGATTGCTTCTTGTCCGTACGGGGCGTGGCTCTTGTTCGGAAGAGCCGTGCTTCTTGTTCGTGCGAAGCATGCCTCTTTCGGACTGAGAGTGTTGCCGTCGGGCAAGACTTGTTTTTTCCCTTTTCTTCACAGCAGTGTTGATAATGTTTTTCACCGTTGGTGAAGAAACGGGTGGAGCGATGACTTTATGAACAGGCTGTTCATTTCTTTTGAACCAGGTAAACCTTTCTTTTAAAGGATGATGAACTTTCCACGGCAGTGTTTGTTAACAAGATATTGACTGCGGCTGTTTATTGACATCGTCCGGTGAATAACTACCGTTTGATAAGCTCAGGTTTTTGCCGGATGTTTCAGAAACTTTTTGTATATTTGCCGCATAAATATGAAGTGCTATGACGAAACAAATACTTTCTTGGGTGAATATCTTTGTAGGCTGCACCATCATGGCGGCTGGTTTCGTGTTTTTCATCAATCCGTATAACATCGTTCCCGGCGGTGTGTACGGCGCCAGCATCGTGTTGCACAACCTCTTCCCTTCCATTCAGGTGGGAACCTTCGGTTATATGTTCGACATTCCCCTGCTCATCCTTTCCGTCTTGCTTCTGGGGGCTAAGCTCGGAGGCCGCACCATAGCAGCCGCGCTGACCACTCCCCTTATCATGAACGTCATATCGGCTCTGTCCTACCCCACGAAGGAAGCTTTGCATGCCCTTGACCCGTCGCAACTGTTGGGCGGTGCCTTCGACATGACGGACCATCTGATGCTGACCACTGTCATCGGTGCGGCGGTCATCGGCATCGGCCAGGGCATCGTGGTACGCAATCAGGCTACGACGGGCGGAACAGACATAGTGGCGATGATTCTGCAAAAGTACGCGCACATCCGTTTCTCGAACGCCATCCTTCTGGTCGACGGACTGGTTGTCTGCTTCGGTCTCGTGGTCATCGGTTTCGGGGTGGGCAATGCCGAAGACGTCAGTCAACCCTCCTGGCATCTGTCGTTCTATTCGCTCATCGCCATCTTTATCTGTTCGCGTGTTTTGGCCAGGGTGATTAACGGCGAGAAAAACGACAAGCTTCTCTTCGTCATTAGCAACAAGAAACTGCCTGACCTGCATCAGTACATCATCGAAGAAATGGACCGCACGGCTACCTGCATTAAGAGCAGCGGCCTCTATACGAAAGAAGATAAGGAAATGCTCTTTCTGGTGGTCAGCTATAAGGAAGTGGCCGGCCTGAAGGCCAAGATAAAAGAAGCCGACCCTGCCGCCTTCGTGGTCGTCACCGACGCTTACGACACCTTTGGCGAAGGCTGGAAACAGTTGCCCTCGAAGAACGAATTGCAGCCGGAATAGAAAGGCGGGATTACAACTGTCCGTTTTCCACCATCAGCACCACCTGTTCCGTCAGCGCGTCTTCTCCCTGTGGGTCATATTCTTTCTTCAGGCTGGCGCCGAACAGCGCGGCAAACGCCTGGTAGAACCCCGCGCGGAAAGGACCGAGAAATGCCTTCACCAGTTCGTATCCCGTGGAGTTGGTCTGGCGGTCTACCAGTTTGATAAGCAGCTTGCCTTGCGAGAAAGTCAACTTCTTCATGCGGGGCGTGTATTGTTCCTTCACGCTTTTCTCCACCGCCTTCAGGTGACGCTGGCGCGCTTTGTCGTCGGGCAGGGTCATGATGTATTCGTAAGTCTCGATGACGGCGTTCTTCACTTCGTTGGCTATCGGGAGGACTTTCTTCACGTCTCGTACTAATTTATTATACCTCCTCTCCTGCCGCTTGTTCTTGAACGTGACCGGCTTGAAGATATACACCGCAGGCAAGGCGACGTAGGGTATCGTGTCGCCCTCATGTACGTAGGTAGACGTCAGGTAAGCCGTCGTAGGCTCGCCTTTCTCTTGGGCCAGGCAATCCGTTCCTGTCAGCAAGGACAGGAAAGCCAGCAGTGCTATGTAGACAAACTTTTGCATCGTAGGACAAAAGTACATCATTCTGTGGAATAACGCTTCTGTCGCACGACTTTATTTTTCTTTTTCCGGCAAATCTAATTTCTTCTTTCTTTTTGAGGGCAGTCTGATTCTTTTCCTTATCTTAGCCGTCCGAAACATACATATAGAATATCCATGAAAAACACCGGGCGCTACATCGCCGTCATCATCCTCTTAACGCTGGCTGCGGCATTGCCTGCCCAAGGGCTGCTTCTTCTGGAAGACAATCTGGAGGAACTGGCCGGGCAAACCGACCCCACCGCCTGGGAAGATGAGTTGCAAGAGCTCGCCTACCTGCTCGAACAGCCTTTGGATTTGAACACCGCCACCCGCGAACAGTTGGAACAGTTTCCGTTCCTCACCGACCAACAAGTGGATAACATCCAGGCTTATGTCGGTCTGCGCGGGCCGATGCAAAGCGTCTACGAACTGATGCTGGTGCCGGGGATGAACCGCCTGACTGCCGAACTGCTGCAACCTTTTGTGTGCGTGAAGCCTGTCGATACTCCAAAAGGTTTCCCTTCGTGGAAAGACATCTGGCGTTACGGCAAGCATGAGCTGTTGGCGCGTTTCGACCAGCCTTTCTACCGCCGCAAGGGTTATGAGAAGGACTACCTGGGCACTCCCCTCTACCATTCCCTGCGCTATGCCTTCCGTCGGGGCGAATACGTGCAGGCAGGCTTTGCCGCCGAGAAGGATGCCGGCGAGCCGTTTTTCGCTCTGCACGATGCGAAAGGCTACGACCACTATTCCTACTACGTCTTGCTGCGCAACCTGGGTCGCCTGAAGGCATTGGCACTGGGCACCTACCGCCTGGACTTCGGGCAAGGCCTGGTGCTGGGCAACAGCTTCGGCCTGGGCAAATCGTTCTCACTGGCCACGTCCGACCACCGCAGCCTGGGCATCCGCAAGCACGGTTCGACAGGCGAATACGACTATTTCCGCGGATTGGCCGCGACCGTGCAGGCCGCCCGCCGCGTGGAGGTCTCTGCCTTTTACTCGCATCGCACGCTGGACGGACGGGTGGAGGACGGCGCGCTGGTGTCCATCGACGAATCGGGCTTGCACCGCACCCAGTCCGAAGTCGAAAAAATGCACGCCGCCACCCTGCAACTGGCCGGGGGGAACATCGCCTACCGGGGCAACCCCTTCCAGGTGGGGCTGACCGGCATCTATTACTTCTTCGACCGCCCTTACGAACCCCGTCTGCGCGAATATGCCAAATACAACCTGCGCGGCAACCATTTCTATAATGTGGGACTGGACTATCGCTACCGCCTGGGTCGTTTCGGTTGGGCAGGTGAAGCGGCGCTGGGCAAACAGGGTTGTGCCTTCCTCAACCGCCTGAGCTACGACTTCTCGCCCGACTACCGGCTGTTGCTGATTCACCGCTACTACGCCCACGACTATTGGGCCTGGTTCGCCCACTCCTTCGGCGAAGGCAGTACGCCCCAGAACGAGAACGGCTGGTACCTGGCCGCCGAGGTGGCGCCCTTGGCCCGTTGGCGTTTCTTCGCCTCGGCCGATTTCTTTTCCTTTCCCTGGTGGCGCTACCGCATCAGCAAGCCTTCGCAGGGCGTGGACGTGCGTTTTCAGGCCACCTACACCCCGCGTGCCGACCTGTCCATGTACGCCAACTACCGCTTCAGGCGCCGCGAGCGCGACGTGACGGGCACGGGCGGCGAAGTGACCGTCCCCACCCTGCACCACCGCACGCGCTTTCGCCTGACCTATGCCCCCGGCATCTGGCGTTTCCAGACCACCGCCGACTACAACGTCTTCGTCCAGCAGGGACTTTCCTCCTCGCCGGGCTGGCACGTCACCCAGTCCGTCGCCTGCGTGCTGCCCGCACTTCCGTTGCGCATCTCGCTCCAAGGCAGCTATTTCGACACAGCCGATTACGACTCGCGCGTCTTTATCTCCGAAAAAGGCTTGCTTTATACGTTCTATTCTCCTTCGTTCTCGGGAAACGGCTGCCGCTGCTCGCTCCACCTGCGTTACGACCTGGGCAAGACGCTGATGTTGTTGGCCAAGCTGGGGCATACGGTTTACCGCGACCGGGACGAAATAGGCTCGGGCAACGACCTGATACGCGGCCGCACCAAGACGGATTTGCAACTACAGCTCAGGCTGAAGTTCTGAGTGGCTTGGCCCGGTAAATATGAGGGGAGGGGTTTCTGTTATTTGTCTTTTTGGTTGATATTCGCTATTTTTGCCCTTGAAATGAAAATCATATATAGTAAAAACGAAGGAACCATGAAGAAAATTTCCCTATTGACCTTTCTTTTAGTTATTAGTGTGGCAGCGCTTGCAGCGTCTGCAAAATCTTTTCCTCGAGTCGTCGAGCAAAGCCGGGCGGGCTACTTTCCCCTGGCTTCGGCAGACGGGACGGCCGTCATCTGTACAGATTCCAAAGACTATAAGGTGGTTGAAATCGCTTCCGGCATGTTGGCGGCCGACGTCGAGCGGGTCACCGGCCGGAAGCCGGTGCTGACAACGGCCGATGCCTGGGAAGACATACCGGCCGGGGCAGCCGTGGTGGCAGGCACCTTGGGCCACAGTGCCCTCATCGACGGGCTGGTGGAGAAAAAGCTGGTCTGCGTGGACAGCCTGGCCGGCAAGTGGGAGTCTTTTGTGCTGGCCACCATCGAGCATCCCACACACCACACTCCGCTGCTTGTCATCGTGGGCAGCGACAGGCGGGGCACGGCTTACGGACTGACCTCGTTGAGCGAGGCCATCGGCGTCTCTCCCTGGTATTGGTGGGCCGACGTCACTCCCCGTCACCGCAAAGCACTCTATGTGGAACCGGGCCTGTTCAGGCAAGGCGAACCTTCGGTGCAATACCGGGGCATCTTCATCAACGACGAACGCTTTGGCGGCTGGGCTTTGTGGGCAGAGCGGAATTTTGAGAAAGAAACCGGCAAAGTCGGTCCCAAGACCTATCAAAAGGTATTTGAATTGCTGCTTCGTTTGAAAGCCAATTACTTGTGGCCTGCCATGCATCCGGGCACTCAGGCTTTCAACGCCAATCCGGAAAATGCCCGGCTGGCTGACGACTACGCCATCGTGATGGGCTCGTCGCACTGCGAGCAGATGTTGCGCAACAACGAAGACGAGTGGAAGAAGGCAGGAACGTATGGCGATTTTAATTATGTAACGAACCGCCAAACGATGATTAATTACTGGGAAGAGCGCGTCAAGACCAACAGTCAGTATGAGAACATTTACACGTTAGGCTTGCGAGGCATCCACGATTACCCCATGGAAGGTGCCAACACCACTGCCGAACGGGTAGCCTTGATGCAACAAGCCATCGACGACCAGCGCGACATCCTCCGCCGTAATATAACTCGGCCCGTGGACGAAGTTCCACAAATACTTTGCACCTACGAAGAGGTACTGGATGCCTATCACAACGGACTGAAGGTGCCGGAGGACGTCACGCTTCTTTGGTCGGACGACAAGCACGGCTACACCCGCAACCTCTCGAACCCTGCCGAGCAGCAGAGAAAAGGCGGGGCAGGCATCTACTATCACCTCTCGTACCACGGCGACCCCGCCAGTTGGATATGGTTAAGTCCGCTCTCTCCCGCTTTTCTTTCGACTGAGTTGAGCAAGGCTTATACGTTTGGTGCGCGGAAGATATGGATTTTCAACGTGGGAGACATCAAACCGGCGGAAAAAGAGATATCCTTCGTCATGGATCTGGCCTGGGACATCGAGAAGTGGAAGCCGCAACAGGCTGCCGGCTACATGAAGTATTGGTTCGGAAAGACCTTCGATCGGTCGCTGGCCAAGGAGATGGCCGACTTGCAGGCACGCTACTATCGCCTTCAGGCAGCCGGGAAGGATGCGCATGTCTACTTCGTCGATTATACGGAACAGGACATCGCCCGGCGCATCGAAGCGTTCCGCAAACTGGATAAAGAGGCATCTGCCTTGTGCGAACGGATTCCCGATGCGTGGAAGGATGCTTATTTCGAGCTCGTACTCTATCCCATCCGCGGAGCGGGCATGTTGAACGAATATCAGTTGTTGGCCCGTCGCAGCATGGTACGTGCCACGGCAGGCGACAGCATAGGCGCGATGGCCGATGCGCAAAGGGTGGAACAGACCTTCGATGCACTGAACCAGTGGACGTACCATTACAACGAGGAGATAAAGAACGGCAAGTGGGCTGAGTTCTTCAACTGGCAACCCTACCACTGGGTCCGCTCCGAGAAGATAGACCCGCCTTACTGCACGCCTTCAGTGTATGAAGCAGCCCGGAAGTCCCCCCGGCCCCGCTTCCTGTCGGTTGCAGACGCCCTTTCTGATGAGGGAGTGAAGATAGATAGTGAGAAGTCTGGCGAAGTCTCTCTTTGGATGGAAGCACTCTCGCCAGTCCGCAACTTCTCGAAAGCGCCGGAAGACAACGTCTTTTGTCACGTGACGGCAGGCACCGACTCTTTCGATGCGTCCGCCACTCCTATTAATAATGTCTGGCACTCTCCCCTTATCGGGCCGATGTGGAGCAAAGTGGGAACCCTGCATCTGAAGAAGGGAGAAAACCGGCTCCGCGTGACAGACCTGAAGCCGAACGCCCGCATCGACCACATCTTTATGGGGCTGTATCCGCCTTTCCCGCCCGAACCCCGTCTGACCATTCCCGCTTACGCCTATCAGCATAAGCACGACAGCCGCGAGGGACACCTGGTGCGGGTGGAGCAACTGGGCTTTTCCGACGGCGTGCTGGTGCAGCCTTTCGACACGCCTTCTTATTCTGAAAAAGACCTGGAAAGCGCACCGTACGTGGAGTATACCCTGGATTTGAAAGAAGGCGATACGACGATTGAAATCCGCACCCTCCCCACGCTGCACGTCTACGAGGGTCGGGACGCGCGCTATGCCGTGCGGTTGGGCGATGCAGCGTCCGCCCCGGAGGTGTTCTCTATCCATGCCGGCGACTTTTCGGCCGAGTGGAGGCGGAACGTCTTGCGCGGTTATGCTTCGCGCACCATCCGCATCCCGTCTTCCTGCATCGGACGGCAGCACCTGAAGATATACTTGCTGGACCCCGGCATTGTGTTGCAGGAGATTCTGGTGCACGCAGACTAAAGTCTTTTGCTTCGGTTCAGCGCCTCAGGGCGTAAACGGCGGGACGTTGCGTTGCCCGAACCGGCAACGCAACATCCGCGCGGTGAAGCCGGAAATCTTCCGAAAGCATTGCGATGGGTGTGTGAAATATGGCTGTTTCTACCCATCGTCTGACAAAAGTGACTGCCTTGACTCGGACGAGTGTCAAGGCAGTCACCGTGTTTTTTGAAACGGGTTCGGATGATTAGCCCGGTTCGAAATCAGTAAACAGTTCTTTCGACTACCCGGTCCTGCGGATGCCGGATAAGGAATGCTGCGGGGTAAGGCGTTACTCCTTATTTATCCCCATGAGCAATCAGCCTGTACGACACCACGTCGCGGCTCTTGACCGTCAGCTTGCGTTCTACTTTGTTTTTCAGACTGGTTTTTCCCTCTGTGCGATGCGTCCACAGGTTATATACCTTATATACGATAGAATCGAACGCAGTCTTCCGTCCGCTCACTTCCTCGTCGCTCAGGTTGAAGTCCTGCCAGTTCAGTTCCACGGGGATGTCGTGTTTGGTCGGGTTCAGGATGGTGAATGCCCAGTCGCCTCCGGCCAGGGGTTTGAACCAGAACTGGAGCCCGTCCCGGTCGCAGAAGTGCAGTCCCTGTATGCCCAATGTGTCTTGGTCGATGGCAATCATTTCTTTGTTCAGGATGATGCGGCGCGTTGCCTCGTTCATCGATCGTAAGTCATTGCCCAGAATCAGCGGGCTGCTCATCATGCACCACATGGTGAAGTGTGCGCGGTCCTCGTTTTCAGTCATGCCGTTGCCCACTTCCAGCATGTCGGGGTCGTTCCAGTGCCCTTTGCCGGCATATTGCCGCAGTGAGTCGTTGAACTGGATGCACTGCATGACGCCGAATTGGGTGTAGCCGGGGAAAACGCGCAACGAATCGAAATTGCACCAGATGTCCGGAGTCGTGCGCCAGGAATGCCCTATCTGTTTGGCCCATCTCCAAGGACGGCTGCTGCCCCACTCGCACATGCTGAGGAAGATGGGCCGTCCCGCCGAGCGTAGTGCATCGCTGATAAGTTGGTAAGCTCCGCGCGGATTGATGTCTGTAGTGTTGCACCAGTCGTATTTCAAGTAATCGACACCCCAGCGGGCGTACTGAATGGCATCTTGGTATTCGTGGCCGAGAGAACCGGGCATGCCGCCACAGGTTTCGCTACCAGCGTCACTGTAGATGCCCAGCTTGAGGCCCTTGCTGTGTACATAGTCCGCCACGGCCTTGATGCCGTTGGGAAATTTGGTCGAGTCTGCTTGGATAAAGCCATTCTCGTCGCGTGGTCCGTGCCAGCAATCGTCGATGTTGATGTAAGTGTAGCCTGCGTCGCGCAGTCCGCTCTCTACCATGACGTCGGCAATGCTCTTTACTATATCTTCCGAGATGTTGCCCTGAAACTTGTTCCACGTACTCCAACCCATCTGTGGCGTGTCAGCCAGATGTTCCCATTTCTGTGCCTGTGCAGGCATTGCCAAGAGGGCAAACAGGCTGCCCGTCATGGCTATTCTTTTCAGTGTCTTCATAAAGCTAATTTTGTATGATGTGCGAAGTTAAGAAAATATCTGTTAACTTCTTCCTTTGCTGGGCTTTTATCCGGAAAAAGCGATAAAACGCCGCGGCTGTTGGCATTTCGGCATAAAACCTCTACTTTTGTTCCGGAAAACAAACCTTGAATTATGACAATTATTTATCCGTCTCCCATCTTCGGCCCTGTACATTCCCGCCGGCTGGGAGTTTCTTTGGGAATCAACCTGATGCCGGCCGACGGCAAGCTGTGCACTTTCAACTGCATCTACTGCGAGTGTGGTTTTAACGAAGATTTCCGCCCACGGCTGCCGCGTCCCACGCGCGAGGAGGTGCGCGCCGCCCTCGAAGCGCGCTTGCTGGACATGCAGCAGAACGGACCGGCGCCCGACGTGCTGACGTTCGCCGGCAACGGCGAACCGACGGCGCATCCGCACTTCCCGGAAATCATCGACGACACGCTGGCGCTGCGCGACCGTTATTTCCCGAAAGCAAAGGTAAGTGTCTTGAGCAATTCGACTTTCATTCACAAGCCTGCCGTGTTTGACGCGCTGGACCGGGTGGACAACAACATCCTGAAGCTGGACACGGTGGACGAGGAATACATCCGCACACTGGACCGTCCTACGGGCCATTACTCGGTAGAGGCCATCATCGAGCGGATGAAGGCTTTCCGCGGCCGGTGCATCGTGCAGACCATGTTCCTGAAGGGTGGCTATTTGGGCCGCGACATGGACAATACGTCCGACCGCTACGTCCTGCCCTGGTTGGAACGGGTGAAAGAGATTGCCCCGCGCAGCGTGATGATTTATACTATCGACCGCGAGACGCCAGACCACGAACTGCGCAAGGCTTCGCACGAAGAGCTGGACCGCATCGGAGACTTGGTGCGCCGCGCCGGCATCGAAGTGAGCGTTTCTTACTAAAGCCACGGGCTACGGGTTACAAGCCACGAGTCAGCATGATTCTGCCCGTATTCTCACTTGTAGCTTGTAGCTCGTAACTGTGCCCTATTTTCATTCGTCACTTGTAGCTTGTAGCTCGTAGCTATACTCCTACTCCATCGGCCACAGGCTGAGGTCGCACTCCGCCTCTACCCGGTCTTCCACCTCGTCGGGCAGGGCGGGAAAGAAGTCTATGCCCGTGATGCGCTCCACCTGGTCTACGGAGTTGACATAGCTGTCCAGCGGATGATTGCCCGCCGTGTTCTTATAGATGAAGCCGATGGCCCTGGGCGGCGTACTGCCGGGACAAAGCACAACCTTGAAGAAAGCCTCAGGCACGGTGATGCGGTGTTCGTGTCCGATGGTCTGGTGCTTCTGCCGATACAGGATGGGTCCGCACACGATGTATATTTTCCCTTCTTTCTGAGCCCAGTCGCGGCACGCATCTTCCAGTTCTTTCCAGTCGCCACGGTTCAGGTTATGGTGCTGCGGACAGATGTTCGTCATGAAGAAGCTCTCTTGCATCGCCCTCCAGTGCCAACGGTTGTCTGCCGCAGGACACATGTGTCCTCTGTCCCAGCCCGAACGCTTGTAGTCGTCGGTTGTGACGGCCTTGTCCGCAGGCAGGTCGGGGTCTGGGAGGAATTTGTCCGTCCGGCTTTCGCGCTCGATGAGCTTTTCCGGCGTCAGTTCCCAGGCCACCCAGTTGGGCAGGTTGTGCTCCAGGTTGTAAGAGACGGTGTAGCCGCGGCGCACCAGTATCTTTTCCGGGGTAGATTTCAGCGGTGCGGGCAGCAGCACGCCGTCGGCTGTCAGGTCGGCATAGGTAGTCTGGGTTGTTTCGGCCGATGGTTCCGGCAGGCGTTGGCGCAATGCTTCGACCACGGCGGGCAGGCCTTGGTCGGGGTCGACGTGCAGGGCGCGCGTCAGCGGCTCGTAGCCCAGGCAGGCAAGGATGACGGCGATGAGCGTATAGAGCAGTCCCCGCGATTTCTTTTGTTTCTTTCTTCTGGCCATATCGGTAAAGGTTTACGGGCGTTGGATGAGTTGGTTGGCCCTGTCCAGTGCCACGTTGATGTTCGGACAGATGTTTTCTTCGCCCAACAGTTCGTAGAAGCCGGATTTTTGCAGAGCCTGGTGCACTTTCTCGTTCACGCCGCTGAGCACGATGGTTATCTTTTCCTTTTGCGACATGCGGCAAAGGCTCTCCAGGTTGTGGATGCCCGTTGAGTCGATGAAGGGCACTTTGCGCATCCGCACGACGCGTACCTTCGGTCGGTCACCCAGCCGTGCCATGACTTCTTCGAACTTGGTGGCGATCCCAAAGAAGTAGGGGCCGTTTATCTCATAGACTTCCACTCCTTCCGGGATGACGATGTGCTCCTCGTGCGTATCGGCGCCGGTGTCCTTGTTAGGGTCGATTTCGTCTTTAATAACAGAGATTTCCGTCGTCTCCATGACGCGGTGCATGAAGAGGACACAGGCGATGACGAGTCCCGCTTCGATAGCGACGGTCAAGTCAAAGACGACGGTCAGGAAGAAGGTGATGAACAACACGGTGACATCGGCCTTGGGGTTGCGCAGCAGTGCTTTGAACGTGCGCCATCCGCTCATGTTGTAGGCTACCACCGCCAGCACGCCTGCCAGGCAGCCCATTGGGATGTATTGCGCCAGGGGCATGAGCAGCAGCAGGATAAGGAGCAGGACGACGGCGTGTATGATGCCGGCCACGGGCGTCCGCCCTCCGTTGTTGATGTTGGCCATGGTGCGGGCGATGGCTCCTGTCGCCGGGATGCCGCCGAAGAGGGGTGCTACGATGTTGGCTGCCCCTTGCGCGATGAGTTCGGTGTTCGAGTCGTGGCGGTCGCCTGTGGCACCGTCGGCCACGGTGGCCGAGAGCAGCGATTCGATGGCTCCCAGCACGGCGATGGTCAGCGCGACGGGGAAGAGGTTTTTCACTGCCTCCCAGTCCAGGGCGGGTATGGCAGCGTCGGGCAGCTCGGCGCGGATGCTGAAGCGGTCGCCTATGGTGTCGATGCCTGTGATGCCCGCATGGGTCTTGAGCAGCCAGACTGCCAGCGTCACGACGACTATGGCTACGAGCGAGCCGGGTATCTTTTTGGAGAAGCGCGGGGTGAGGACGATGAGGACGATGCTGGCGAGGCTGACGGCCGTGTTCCACCAGTTGACCGTGTCGAAGTGGCGGAAGTAGAGCAGCCACTTGCCCACGAAGTCGCCAGGCACCTGCTCGCCGCCGAACTTCAGTCCGAAGATGTCGGCCACCTGCGTGGTGAAGATGGTGAGGGCGATGCCGCTGGTGAAGCCCACGATGATGGGGTATGGGATGAACTTGATAACGGCGCCCAGGCGGAAGATGCCCAGCAGGACGAGGATGACGCCGGCCATGAGCGTGGCGGCGATAAGGCCCGCCTCGCCGTATTGCTGGATGACGCCGTAGACGATGACGATGAATGCACCCGTCGGCCCGCCTATCTGCACGCGGCTGCCGCCCAGCAGCGAGATGAGGAATCCGGCGATGATGGCCGTGATGATGCCTTTTTCGGGCGATACGCCCGAGGCGATGCCGAAGGCGATGGCGAGCGGGAGGGCCACGATGCCTACGATGATGCCGGCCATGAGGTCGGACACAAAGGTCTGTTTGTCGTAGTGTTTCAGTGTTTCAAATAGTTTCGGTCTAAATTCGAAAGCTTTCATAAGCAAATCCTTAATTTATGTAACGGGCTGCAAAGGTAGTTAAAATAGGCCGTCGCAAAACAATCCGGCTGCTTTTTTTGTTCTATTTCATGAGGTTTCTTTCGGACAAAAGCTTAACTTTGTACGCAAGAGAAATCTTTCTACATTATTTATTTACCAAATAACAATCGAACAGATTATGGGAAAAAGTATCAAAGGAACACAGACTGAGAAGAACTTGTTGACATCGTTTGCCGGAGAATCGCAGGCGCGGATGCGTTACACGTATTTCGCCAGCGCGGCCAAGAAGGAAGGCTACGAGCAGATAGCCGCCATCTTCCTGGAGACGGCAGAGCAGGAGAAGGAGCACGCCAAGCGCATGTTCAAGTGGCTGGAAGGCGGCATGGTGGAAATCACGGCCAGCTATCCGGCGGGTATCATCGGTACGACGCTCGAAAACCTGCGGGCTGCCGCAGCCGGCGAGAACGAGGAGTGGACGCTGGATTACCCCAAGTTTGCCGATGTGGCCGATGCCGAAGGCTTCCCCGAAATCGCGCTGATGTACCGCAACATCGCCACGGCTGAAAAAGGACATGAAGAGCGCTACCTCGCTTTCGTGAAGAACATCGAGCAGGGCAAGGTCTTTGCCAAAGACGAGGAAGTGGTGTGGCAGTGCCGCAACTGTGGATACATCTACGTGGGCAAGGAGGCTCCGCAGACGTGCCCGGCCTGCCTGCATCCCCAGGCTTACTTCGAGGTAAAGAAAGAAAACTGGTAAAATGTTTCGGTCTTCCGGCTCACCTGTTGGGTCGGAAGATTTTTTTTGCAGGCGGTTTCCCCGTCTTTTGTTTCCCATGCTGTTTTCCCCATCCTTTTGCGGGCTGTGGCCCGTGTCCGGAAGAGCCTTGTTTCCAGTTCGGAACAGCCGCGCCCGGTGTTCGGAAGAACCGTGGCTGTTGTCCGTCGCAGGC
This sequence comes from Candidatus Bacteroides merdipullorum, assembly GCA_019116045.1. Classification (GTDB taxonomy): domain Bacteria; phylum Bacteroidota; class Bacteroidia; order Bacteroidales; family Bacteroidaceae; genus Bacteroides; species Bacteroides merdipullorum. The sequence continues at coordinate 20,079 of DXCK01000073.1, forward strand.
GCCCGCCTTTGGTGCGGACGCTTTTTTTCGTCCGATTGGTAAAAAAATGATTGATTCATGCGGCGTTTAGGTGGGATTCGTTATCTTTGCGGCATATTCACTGACTAAATCTTCTTATATTATGGATTCACAGAAAGTAGACGCCTATATCATGGCGAACGGAAAGTTTTTCCACGACTATCAAATCGGAGCCATCCGCGAGCTTCTGCTGGGAGCTGACGATGCCAAGTGGCCGATGTTACAAACCCTGCAGTTCAAGGATCCCACCATCACGTTGATAATCTCCATCATCGGCGGTTCGCTGGGCATCGACCGCTTCTTCGTGGGCGACATGGGCCTGGGCGTCATCAAGCTCATCACGTGCGGCGGCTGCGGCATCTGGACCATCGTCGATTGGTTCCTCATCATGGGCACGGCGCGCGACCGCAACATGCAGAAGCTCCAGGCGTTGTTATAAATAAGTACCCATGACGCGGCGGGCGTTCTACCTGTTGGCGGCGGGCTTGTGTGCCTTGGGTTATGCGTGGGTGGCTTTTTCGGGAGCAGTTTCCGAGGCGGGCAGCCCATGCCTCTTCCGCTGGCTGACGGGGGTGCCGTGTCCGGCATGTGGCTCCACGCGCGCGCTGCGGGTGTTGTTGCAGGGCGATGTGGCGCAAGCCTTCCTCATCAATCCCAATGGCATCGTGCTGGCCGTGCTGCTGGTCGGGGTGCCCGTCGGGTTGGTGGCCGACGCCGTGCGGCGTCGTGCGTCGCTCTACGCTCTTTTCTGCCGGATAGACACGGCGTTGCGGCGCCGGGTATGGTTCGTCGCAGGGGCAGTGCTGGTGCTGCTCAACTGGATTTGGAATATATATAAAGGAATATGAAAGACTACTACGTCCCCCAAGAACACGAACGCGAGGCGGCTGCCCAAAGCTACCTCATGTCGCTGCTGGTGGTGATGGTGGGTCTCCCCTTCCCCATCGTCAACCTGGCTGCCACGCTGATTTTCTACCTGGCCAACAGGCACAAGACTTACTTCGTGCGCTGGCATTGCACGCAAGCGCTGGTGTCGCAGGTGCCGCTCTTCCTCGTCAATTGCGTGCTCTTCTGGTGGAGCGTGCGCATCCTGCTCGACCTTCAGCCGCTCTCCTCGTTCTATTTCGCCTACCTTTTCACGGTGGTTTTGTTTAACCTGATAGACTTCATCGCCACGTTCCACACCATGGTAGCCGTCAACAAAGGCCGCCAGGTAGACTGGTATGTCTATGCCCCGCTAACCGACTTGTTATGCAGACCGAAATAACCAAGACGTTGAAGCAGGCGGCCGTGTCCGTCCTGATGTTTGTCGCAGTGCTTTTCGCTTTCTCGCGCGTGGATTGGCTGAATACGTTCGGCCTGAAAGAAACAGTGGTCGAAGATAAGTTGGGCGAACTGTGGTGGGATGTCTACTCGTCGGACGCTGCCTTTGTAGACGATTCCCTGCGGGTACTCCCCGTCGACTCATTGCTGGACGCGCTGTGCCGCGCCAACGGCATCGACCGTTCTGCCATCTTTCTCCACCTGGTGGAAGACGAAGAAGTCAACGCCTTCGCCTGCCCCGGCAACCACCTCGTGGTGAACACTGCCCTGCTCGACTCTTGCCACAGCGCAGACGAACTGTCCGGCGTCATGGCGCACGAACTGGCTCATTTGACGCAGGGACACGTGATGCAGAAACTCGTGAAAGAAATCGGGCTGTCCGCCCTGGTGGTGATGACGTCTGGCTCTGGTGGCACGGAGACACTGGGCGAAGTCGCACGCGTGCTCACCTCTACTGCTTACGACCGGACGCTGGAAAGCGAGGCAGACGCCCTGGCTGTGCACTACCTGCTGGCTGCCGGCATTGATCCGAATGCCTTGGCCGACTTCTTGCTCCGCCTTTCTGCCGAAGAAGACTTGCCTGCCCTGGCCGAGTGGATAAGCACACATCCCGGTTCCGCCGAACGTGCCCGCCGCATCCGCCAACTGGCGGCCGAAGGAAAACAAGCGGAACCCCTCGGCAAGTTTGCCTTTTGAAAGCATCCGCCACTCCGTCATCCGGCTCAGCTCTTCCGCTTATTGCTCTTCCGGCTTCAGTTTCCCGAGAATCTTTGGAAATTGCCAAGCGAACAACAGCGTGCAACAGATGGCGGCCGTGGCATCCGAGATGCCCTCGGCAGCAAACACGCCCATGACTCCCAGTCCGTGCGGCAGCACCAATGCCAGCGGGATGAGCAGAAAGACTTTGCGCAACAGCGCGATGAACACCGAAATCTTGGCTTGACCCAACGCGACGAACATGTTCTGGCACGCCCGCTGCAACCCGAAGATGGTCATGCCCGCCAGAAAAACAGGCATCGTCTGGCGAACCGTCGCCAGCAATGCAGGGTCGGTGGTAAAGGCCGATGCCACCACGGTAGGGAAAAGTATCATCAGCAACATCAGCACCAGGTTGAAGGAAAACATCACCGCCACCGCCACCCGGAAACATTGCTTCACGCGTGCCCTGTCGCCATGTCCGTAGTTATAGCTGGCTATCGGCACAAAACCTTGTGCAAAGCCCGTCAGCGGTACAGAGGCAAACTGCATGGCACTTTGCAGAATAGCCAATGCGCTGACGTAGATGTCTCCAAAGCGTTGTAGGCTTCCGTTCAGTACGAATCCAACCATGCTTTCCGTGCTGGCCATGATGAATGGAGATACGCCCAAAGCAAGGACGGAAAGAATGACACGCCGGTCGGGCTTTAAAAACACACGTTCCAACCGTAGGGAGGCCCTGCGGGAACACAGAAACCCCAGCACCCATGCCGCGCTGCACGCCTGCGAAACGACCGTGGCAATAGCCGCTCCGCGCACCCCCATGTCCAACACGAAAATGAACACCGGATCCAGCGCGATATTGAGCAAAGCTCCTATCAATACCGAATACATGCCGATGGCAGGCCGTCCTTGGGCGTTGATAAACGTATTCAGCCCCACAGACACTTCTACGAAAAGCGTGCCTGCCAAATACACCGACAGATAGTCTACCGCATAAGGCAGTGTGCGCTCCGACGCACCGGTCAGCAGCAAGATGGGTTCCATGAACATGTATGCCACCAGCGATGTCAGCACCGTAAAGCCCACCAGCATCACGAATCCGTTTCCCAAGATACGTCCCGCCCGTTCACGGTCGCCATGTCCCAGTGCCATGGCGGCCAGCGGTGCGCCTCCCCCGCTCACGATGGCAGAAAAAGAAGAAATGAGCACAATCACCGAAGTAGTGACCCCTACGCCGGCCAGCGCATCAGTGCCTATGCCGGGGATGTGCCCGATGTAAATACGGTCTACAATGGCATAGAGCAGGTTGACGAACTGAGCCATAACTGCAGGCAGTGCCATCCTGAAGACCAGCGGCAGCATCCGTTCGGTGCCCAGCCGCTCTTCGTAAACTCGGTTATTGGGCAGCATGCGGATAGTCGATGGTGTAGTGCAGTCCGCGACTCTCCTTACGTTCCATGGCTTGTTTGGTGATAAGATACCCCACGTTTATCATATTGCGCAGTTCGCACAGCTCGCGCGTGGCCTTGCAACTCTTGAACAGGCGTTCCGTCTCTTCGTAAAGGATGTCCAGACGATTCCACGCACGGGTCAGGCGGACGTTGCTTCGCACGATACCCACGTACGATTCCATGATTTGGTTCACTTCTTTCATACTCTGGGTGATGAGCACACGCTCTTCGTTGCTGATGGTTCCCTCATCGTTCCATTCTGGGATATCGGTGTTGAAGTCGTACCGCTCCAATACGCTCAAGGCGTGTTTGGCTGCCGCGTCAGCATAAACCACAGCCTCGATGAGCGAGTTGCTCGCCAGACGGTTGCCTCCGTGCAGTCCCGTACATGAACATTCACCGATGGCATATAGCCTGCGTATCGAGCTCTGTCCGTCCAGGTCGACTTTGATGCCTCCGCACAAGTAATGCGCGGCAGGTGCCACCGGAATATAATCCTTGGTGATGTCGATTCCGATGCTCAGGCACTTCTGGTAGATGTTGGGGAAATGTCGCTTCGTTTCCTCGGCGTTCTTGTGTGTCACATCCAGGTAGACATGGTCTTCGCCACGCTGCTTCATCTCGCTGTCGATGGCTCTTGCGACAATGTCGCGTGGCGCAAGCGAAAGACGCGGGTCGTATTTCTGCATAAATTCCTTGCCGTCAAGCGTGCGGAGCACGGCTCCATAGCCACGCATGGCTTCTGTGATAAGGAATGATGGACGGTCGCCCGGGTGGTAAAGCGCTGTCGGGTGGAACTGTATGAACTCCATGTCTTTGACTGCTCCTTTGGCGCGGTAGACCATGGCGATGCCGTCGCCGGTGGCTACCAACGGGTTGGTCGTATGCCGGTAGACTGCCTCGCAGCCACCGGTGGCCATGACCGTGACTTTCGAGAGGAAGGTGTCTACTACGCCGGTTTCTTCGTTCAGCACATAGGCGCCGTAGCATTTGATGCCGGGCGTGTGTCGGGTTACGATGATGCCAAGGTGATGCTGGGTGATAATCTCCACTGCATAGTGGTTGGTGAAGACCGTGATGTTCGGATGAAGCTTGACCGCTTCGATGAGGCTGGTTTGTATCTCCGCGCCCGTATTGTCCTGGTGGTGAAGGATGCGGAATTCCGAGTGCCCGCCTTCGCGATGCAGGTCAAAGGTTCCGTCATCTTTCTTGTCAAAGTTCACGCCCCAGTGGATGAGTTCCTGGATTTGTGCGGGAGCGTTGCGCACCACTTTCTCCACCGCAGCGCGGTCGCTTATCCAGTCACCGGCAATCATGGTGTCTTCGATGTGTTTCTCGAAGTTGTCCACTGCGAGGTTGGTTACTGAGGCAATACCGCCTTGTGCGAAATACGTATTGGCTTCTTCCATTCCGGCTTTGCAGATAAGGGCCACCGAACCTTTGTGCGCCACTTTCAGCGCGAAGCTCATCCCGGCTATTCCAGAGCCGATGACGAGGAAATCGAATTGTCTGACCATGATGTTAACGAGTTTATGGCGCAAAGTTAAGGATAAAGCGCTTTTCTTGTACTCGCGTGCAGGGAAAATGCGTATCTTAGCGCACAAAATCTTTCGTTTATGAATCGTACTTTCCACGCCCGGTTGTTGCCCGGGCACTGTCTGTTGCTTCTGTTAGTCGCTTTTCTGGCGGTGTGGTGTCTCTGGGAGAAGCGGCCTGTGCTGGCTGCCGTGTGGTGCTTGTGGCTGGTGTTTCTGATAGAACGTCTCATCCACACGACTTATACGGTGACGACCGACGGTACGTTGCGTATTGACCGGGGGCGCTTCAGCCGGCGTCGCGAGCGACCTTTGTCGGACATTGTGGGTGTGGAGCGTGCGTCGTCCATGCAGATTGCCGGGCGTGCATTGGTGCGTTATGTGCTGGTGCGTTATTCGGACGGCAAGTTTGATGCATTGTCGCCTGTCAACGAAGAGGAGTTCATCCGGGTGTTGGAGAAACGCTCTCCTACCTCTTTCTCGACGAAGTAGTGCGGACGGCGTTTCACTTCCTTGTACATCTTTCCCACGTATTCACCGATGATGCCGCAGGCCAGCAGCACCGAACCTCCGACGAACCAGACAGACACAAGCAGCGATGTCCAACCGGGCATGACGTCGTGGTTCATATAAGAAAAGAGCGCGTAGGTGATGGTGGCTATGGAGATGAGTACGAACAGCAGACCGAGATAGGTGATGTAGCGCAGCGGGCGGGTGGAGAACGAGGTGATGCCGTCGATGGCGAAGCTCAGCATCTTCTTCAGCGGATATTTCGATTGCCCGGCGAAGCGTTCGTGGCGGTCGTACCACACCGTGGCCGAGGGGTAACCCACCAACGGTACCAGCCCGCGCAGGAACAGGTTGCGTTCGGGAAACGATACGAGAGCCCGGACGGCGCGGCGGCTCAGCAGGCGGAAGTCGGCGTGGTTGTAGACGATTTGGCCGCCCAGGGCATTCACCAGGCGGTAGAACAGCAAGGCAGTGTTGCGTTTGAAGAACGTGTCCGAAGCACGCTCCTTGCGCACACCGTACACCACATCTATTCCTTTGCGGAAATATTCCATCATCGGTACGATGGCCTCTACGTCGTCTTGCAGGTCGGCATCGATGCTGACGGCGGCATCGGCGTGGTTCGCCGCCCATTCCAGTCCTGCCCACAAGGCCCGTTGATGTCCTTCGTTGCGAGATAGTTTCAATCCGCGCACCAGCGGATTGCCGATTGCGTACTGCTCGATGAGCGTCCAGGTGCGGTCGCGGCTTCCGTCGTCTACGTAGAGGATGCAGCCTTCGCTGATCAGTTCCGCTTGTTGCAGGCGGTTCAGGACGTCGGTCAGGCGGGAGGTGGTCTCCGGCAGGACCTCTTCTTCGTTGTAGCAGGGTACGATGATGGCTAAGTTCATACGTGTTCTTTCTCCTTTCGTTTAAAAACAAATCTTACCAGTAAGAAGTTCACCGGCACGGCTATGGCAAAGACGGGCAGCGGTGCCCATTCGTTGCTCAGCCCCACCCAGAGGAAGAGGTTGAGCAATGCGAGGTGCAGGCCGTAGTTCACCGCGTGCGCAGCACCCATGCCGAACAGCTTCGTCCACGACGGACGGGTGCGAAACGTGAAGCGTGCCGTCAGGTAGAAGTTGAGCACGAAGCCCGCCAGATAGCCTGCCGTATAGGCGACGTTGACGTTCAGCACATGCTGCAACAGCCAATAGACAGCATAGTGTACGCCCGTGGCTGTCACGCCGACGACGGCAAAGCGCACAAACTCACTCCCGATGTCTTTCCGAAGCAGTCTCATCCGGGGAAGTAATGGTGTTGTCCGGTTTCTTATGGAACTTGCAAAGCAAGATTATCTGTTTCGAGTCGCAACTGCGGTGGCCGCTGTTCCACACCTCTTCCGTGTCGTAAGTACTTCCGTAGCGTTGCTTGAAGGCTGCGATGTCTCCGTCGCCGGCCACCAGGTATCCCTCCGTGGGGAAGAAGGCGCCGAACGGCACAATACGGTTGTCGAGGTAGAAATTCAGCGTGAAGGGGTGCAGGATGTTGTACGACGGATAGTCCGGATGGCAGGAGTAAAGCTCGGCATCCGCCGGCACCAGCGTAGCGATGTGTTCGGCCACGGGCTTGTCCGACTTCACGCTGAGCACGGCAGGTTGGAACAGTCCGTCCAGCGAGAAGAAGATGGCCAGCGTCAGCCCTGTTACAGCGTAGGGCAATGCCTGTGCGTTGTTCCGCCGTGCATGGCGGTAGAAGACGGCAATGCCTGCCACCAGCACTGCCAGCACCAAGATGGCCAGGGGGCCGATGGGCAACGTTTCGAGCGCTTGCTTGAAAGCGATGTTCTGCGCTGCGTGGCGGCCTGTGCCGAAGATGCTGTCGGGCACCAGTCCGGCTTGCAAGGCGGCAAACAAGGCCAGCAGGATGACGGACAGTCCGGCGAGCACGTGGCCGAAGGCGCGTACTACGACGCGGTGGTTGCGGCACAGCCACAGGATGTATTCGGCCAGGAAGAAGGCGATGAACGGATAGATGGGGAGCAGGTAGACGCTCCGTTTGCTCTTGGGGATGCAGTAGAAGACGAAAATCAACACCGTGGCCAGGAGGGAGAGCAACCGTGCGTCGTCCATGCGGCGGACGGAGTCGCACAAACGTTTCCAAGCGGATTTCAGACCGCCGCTTACCTTTTTGTTATACTTCAGCACGAAGAGCGACATCAGCCCCAGCAGCGTGTAGGGCGTCCATCCGGCGAGGACGGTCACTACGTTGTACCACCACGGGTTCTCGTGCGACTCGTAGCTCATCTTGCCCAGGAAGCGCCAGACGTTTTCTTCCAGTACCAGCGTCAGAAACTCGTCGCCTCCCTGGCGCCAGGCTGCCACGTACCAGAGCATGGGCAATATGCACGCTGCCAGCGCGGTGGCGGCGAACAGGCCCAGCAGCCGCCAGAAGTTCCGCCCGCGAATCCACAGAAAGACGGCCACTACCAGGCAGGGCAACACCACGCCCACGGGTCCTTTGGTGAGGAACGCTCCGCTCATGCACAGGATGCCCGTCCACGGGATGCCCCGCAGCCCGCGTTCGCCCCACTTGTAGAGCTGGTAGATGGCCAGGACGATGAGGGCGGACAAGACCATGTCGACGCGGCAGTTCACGCCCGCGCGGTGTACCTCGAAGTTGGTCAGCGTCAAGAGTCCCATGAGAAACGCCACTTCGACCCCGCGCCGTTTGGCAAAGAAGACGTAGCCCACCAGTACCATGACGGCCAGCCAGAAAGCCGAAGGGAAGCGCGAGGTGTATTCGTTCACTTCGCCTGCCACTGTGGACACGGCGGCGATGCACCAATGGAAGAAAGGCGGTTTGTAGGCCATGTCCACTCCGTTGTTGATGGGCAATGTCCAGTTGTCTTGTTGCAGCATGGAGAGGGCGACCACCGCTTCGCGCGGTTCGCCTTTGGTGTGGAACGGGGTCTGCCCCAGGAAGAGGAAGAGAGACAGGAAGGTGATGGCTGCCAGCAGCCAGAAAAACTTCGTTCGTGTCATGAGGTTCGGGTTCTGCTTAAAGTCTTTATAATAGGGATACTGCGCAAAGTTAGAGAGTATTCGTTTACCGTGTGTCATTTTTTTCGTTTTTTTTCGCACTGCGGCCTTCTTTCCTGCTGTTTTCGGTTTCTCCTTGCCGGGGCGTCGGCTCTTGTCCGGAAGAGGCGCGCTCCGTGCGGACAACAGGCACGGCTCTTCCGGACAACAGCCAACGCCCTGTAAAAACACTGCCGGACAGGGGTTGCGGACGGAATTTATTTCGTATCTTGCGCCCGAATTGTTTAAACGAAGCATATCATGGATTACCAAGTAGCCATCATCGGGGGCGGCCCTGCCGGATACACGGCCGCCGAGGCCGCCGCACGGGCCGGATTCAGTGTAGTGTTGTTCGAAAAGCGTGCCCTGGGCGGCGTCTGTCTGAACGAGGGGTGCATCCCCACCAAGACGTTGCTCTATTCGGCCAAGGTGCTCGACACGGCGCGTGGGGCGCAGAAATATGCCGTGAGTGTGACAGGCACGTCGTTCGACCTGCCCAAAATCATCGCCCGCAAGCAGAAAGTGGTGCGCAAGCTGGTGCTCGGCATCAAGTCGCGCCTGACGGCGGGCGGCGTGCACATCGTGGCGGGCGAGGCCGTCATAGTGGACCCACACCACGTGCAGTGCGACGGACAGGTGTACGAGTGCGACAAGCTGCTGCTCTGCACCGGGTCGGAGACGTTCATCCCTCCCATCCCCGGTGTGGACACGGTGCCCTACTGGACGCACCGCGACGCGCTGGAGTGCAAGACGCTCCCCCACTCGCTGGTCGTCGTAGGCGGCGGAGTCATCGGCATAGAGTTTGCCGCCTTCTTCTGTAGTTTGGGCGTACCGGTCACTGTGGTCGAGATGATGGACGAAATCCTGGGCGGTATGGACCGTGAGCTTGCGGCCTTGCTCCGCGCCGAATACGCCAAGCGTGGCGTGCGCTTCCTCACCTCCACCCGTGTTGTCTCGATGGAAGGCGATGCCACGGGCGTGCGTGTTGCCGTGGAGAATGTCGACGGCCCTGCCGTGATTGAGGCCGAACGGGTGCTGCTCAGCGTGGGCCGTCGCCCCGTCATGCAAGGGTTCGGTCTGGAGAACCTGCCGCTGGAGAAGACCGAGCGCGGATGCCTGCGCGTCGATGCCCACATGCAGACCTCCCTGCCCGGCGTCTATGCCTGCGGCGACCTGACGGGACAGTCGCTCCTGGCCCACACCGCCGTGCGCGAGGCTGAAGTGGCTGTGCACCACCTGGCCGGACAAGCCGACGAGATGTCCTACCGCGCCATCCCCGGTGTAGTCTATACGAACCCCGAGATTGCGGGCGTGGGCGAGACGGAAGATGCGCTCCAGCGCCGCGGCATCCCCTACCGCGCCGTCCGCCTGCCCATGGCCTACTCCGGCCGTTTTGTGGCTGAGAACGAGGGCGTCAACGGCGTGTGCAAGCTGCTGTTGGGCGAGGGCAACGCCGTCTTGGGCGTGCACGTCCTGGGCAATCCCGCTTCGGAAATCATCACCCTGGGCGGCATGGCCATCCAGCTCGGACTGACGGCCGACGCCTGGGCCCGGATGGTCTTCCCCCATCCCACGGTGGGCGAAGTGTTCAAAGAAGCGTGTGCGGAAGGAATCCTCTAAAGAAACAGCCATGGAAAAGACCGTAAAACTCATCACGTGCGATGATGCCTTCCGCGCCCACCTCATACAAGGGGCGCTGGACAACGAGGGAATCCCCTCCGTCATCCACAACGAAAACACGTCCAACGTCATGCGCGGTTTTGTCAGCAACCTGTCGGGCGTCGACGTGCTGGTCTACGAAGCCGACTACCAGAAAGCCCTCGACCTGCTGGAGCAGAACCAGATGGTGGGCGAACAACTGAGGTTCTGCCCCGTCTGCGGTTCGGAAGACATCCGTTTCGGCTTGAAGAAGGGCAAACGTCTGAGGGCCTTCCTGGCCGCTGTCCTGGCTTTGTTTTCCATGACTCCCCCGGGCACCGCGCATTGGGAGTGGCATTGCCGTCGCTGTGGTGCGCGCTTCGAGCAGCCCGTGTCCCGGAGCCATCGGCCGGAACAGAAAGATTGAATCACCGGATATATTAGATAAGTAAAGAAATGAAGAAGATTTTTGCCGGCCTCTGTGCCGCATGTCTGTTGGTTGCCTGCGCACCGAAGGTGCCCGACAACGAGTTTCTGATTGAGGGACGTTTGGAAGGAGTGCCGGACAGTACCGTCATAGCGTTGTATAAATTGGAACATAATTTAGGCCAGAGAGTACAACAAGATACGCTGATAGGCGGAAAGTTCACCTTTCGGGATACCATCTCAGCGTTGAAAAAGTTCGAGATAATATCGTTCGAACCGGGCTTTCCGAATGTTTGGCTTACGGTCTGGGTAGCGCCGGGCAAGCGGATAGAAGTGAGCGGAAGCGGAAAACAGTTGGCTCTTTGGGACGTGAAGAGTGACCTGTTTGAACAACAGGAAGAGAAACGTTTTATTGACTGTACACGTGATCTTCTGCTTAAACAACATGATTACAGTGTGGCCGAAAAAGAGCTGTTCAGGTTGATGGACAGCAAAGAGCACGAAGGAGACCAGGCATTTGCGAAAGCGATATGGGCGAAAGTCGATTCCGTTCGCCGTTTATCGATGCCTGTAGAATGTGAAATAGGCAGGCGGGAAGTGGAGTGCATGAAGACGGCCCCGCTTTCGAAGGTATGGATAGGGCGCTTGGAAAAGTATGCCGGTATATTGCCGTCCGCAACGAAAATCGACCTGTTTAAAGGCTTTACCGCTTTGGCCGAACCGTTGAGCGAACTCTATGGCAGTCTGCCCGACTCGGTGAAGCAAAGCGATGTCGGCAAGCGCGTGTACCACGCGCTCTACCCTTTCCCCACGGTGAACGTCGGCGAGAAGATGTTTGACAGCCCTGCTTTTGACGCAGAAGGCAACCGACACTTCCTGAGCGAATTCAAAGGAAAGTACATCCTGCTCGACTTCTGGAGCCAGGGATGTGGCCCTTGCGTACAATCCTTGCCCGAACTGGAAGAAGTCGCCACCGCCTATGCCGACCGTCTGGTCGTCGTCAGCATCAGTTCGGATCCTGAAAAGGTATGGAAGAAATTCCTCACCGAGAAAGGAATGAAAGGAAATCACTGGAATGAGCTTCGTCACGACGGGGAAGGACTGATCGCCGCTTACGGTGTGCGGGGCGTTCCATACTACGTGCTCATCTCTCCGGACGGTGTGGTGCTGGATACTTGGGGCGGATACGGCAAGGGCAGCATTCACGAGAAAGTAAAAGGAAATTTGAAATGAGGAAACTACTTCTGCTGTTCGGCCTTCTTTCTGTAGGTATATGGCCGCTGTCGGCCCAGACGCCGCAGGCTGCCGACTCTCTGTTCGCCGCCCGTCTTGACTCCCTTGTCGCCGCCCGTCTGCCGCAAGGCTCGGAGGCAAGTATCGCCGTGTACGACCTTACTGCGAACCGCCCGCTCTACGCCCGCGGAGCCGACCGCCTGTCGCGTCCCGCCTCGACCATGAAACTGGTGACTGCCATCGCCGCCCTGTCCGAACCCCGTTTCGACGAGCCGTTCCGCACGGAGGTGTGGTGCCGGGGACAAGTAGAAGCCGACACTTTGCACGGAGACCTCTACGTGGTCGGCGGATTCGACCCCGAACTGGACGACGAAGACCTCGATTCGCTGGTGGCAGCCACAGCACGTCGGGCGTCGTTCTCCGTCGTGACGGGGCGCATCCTCGGCGATGTTTCGATGAAAGACTCGCTCTATTGGGGCAGCGGGTGGCTTTGGGACGACAATCCCGCTTCCTTCCAACCCTATCTGTCGCCGCTGATGTTGAACAAAGGGGTGGTTCAGGTTTCGGTCGCTCCCGGGTTGGCAGGCGATACGGCCACGGTGACGGTTCTTCCCTCCTCTACCTATTATACTATATATAATACGGCCCGTACCCGCACGCCCTCGGCGGGCCCCCTGCGCGTCACCCGCCCGTGGATGGAGAACAGCAACGAGATTCTCGTGTCGGGCAACGTCACTGCCCGACAGACGCGCACAATCAACCTGTATTCGTCGCAAGACTTCTTCATGCACACCTTCGCCGAACGGTTGCAGACGGCGGGCATCCGCTCGCTACGGGCAACGCCGGACAGTCTCTACGGCTTCTCTCCCTTGCAGCGCGACAGCCTCTGTACCCTGCTGGCCGTGCACGAAACCTCCGCCCAGCGCGTGCTGGACGAGATGTTGAAGGAGAGTGACAATCTGAACGCTGAAGCTGTCTTCTGCCGTCTGGGCCTGCACCACACGGGTCATCGTCCCGTCCGCGCCAAAGACGGCATCAAGGCCATCCGCGCATTGATGGAGGCTCTGGGGCACAATCCCGTTCGCTATCGCGTGGCCGACGGATGCGGACTCTCCCACTACGACTATCTCTCGCCCGAACTGTTGGTGTCGTTCCTGCGCTATGCCTACGCGCACACCGAGGTATTCAGCAAACTCTACAAGGCTTTGCCTGTGGGGGGCATAGACGGCACGCTGAAGCATCGCATGGGGCGTGGCAAGCCTTCGTACAGGAAGGTTTATGCCAAGACTGGCTCGTACACGGGCATCAACTGCCTGGCCGGCTACCTGCAAGCCCGGAACGGTCATTGGGTGGCTTTCGCCATCATGAACCAGAATGTGCTGTCGGGCCGTCGGGCGCGTGCATTGCAGGACGCCTTGTGTGACGAGCTGATTCTGCATTGTCCGTAAGGGTTTATCGGATAAAGTGAAAGCCCGCCAAGCTTGGTTTGCTTGGGCGGGCTTTTGTGTGTGCGGTCCGTCGGCAGGTGCGACGGTCGGGAGCGATGCCTTTAGGCGTATAGGCTCCAGTCCGTGTTGCGCATGTCGCCGCTCTTGGCCAGTTCGGCGTGCATGCCCAGTGCCGCCTGGATGGCGTGCGGAGTCTGTGCTTTGCCGTCGGTCAGTTTGAGGTAGTCCCAGAGGATGTTCTTGTAGTCCGGGTGCACGCAGTGTTCGATGATGGCTTGTGCCCTTTCCTTCGGACTCTTGCCGCGCAGGTCGGCCACGCCCTGTTCGGTGACGATGACATTGACGTCATGCTCGGAATGGTCGTGATGAGAGACCATAGGCACGATGGCACTGATGCGGCCCTCTTTCGCCACCGAAGGACAGGTGAAGATGGATATGTAGGCGTTGCGCGTGAAGTCGCCGCTGCCGCCGATGCCGTTCATCATCCGGGTACCGCCGATGTGCGTGGAGTTGACGTTTCCGTAGATGTCTGCCTCGATGGCGGTATTGATGGAGATGATGCCCAACCGGCGTACGACCTCGGGGCTGTTGGAGATTTCGGACGGCCGGAGTACGAGTTTGTCGCGGAAGAAGTCCATGTCGTCGTATATTCCTTGCAGGCAATCGTTGGTCACGGTCAGGGAGCAAGCGCTGCCGAACTTGATGCGTCCTTCTCGTATGAGTCCGATGACGGAGTTCTGGATAACCTCGGTGTACATCTCGAAGGCGGGGATGGTCTTTTCATGTCCCAGGGCACTGAGGACGGCGTTGGCAATGTTGCCCACACCCGACTGGAGGGGTAGGAACGTCGGGGGTATGATGCCGCGTTTCATGTCGGCCACGAGGAAGTCGGCCACGTTTCGTCCTATCTGGTCTGTCAGTGGGTCGGAAGCGGCGAACGAACGGGCTTCGTCGGGCCAGTTGGTTTCTACCACGCCGACTATCTTCTTCGGGTCGACCTGGATGTAGGTGCTGCCGATGCGGTCGCTGGGTTTGTAGATGGGAATCTCGTGACGGCAGGGCGGGTCGAGCGGTTCGTAGACGTCGTGCAGTCCCATGGCGGCTTTGCTGTGGGCGGCGTTCAGTTCGACGATGATTTTGTCGGCCAGGCGGCAGACGGTGGGTGCGATGCCACCGGCTGCAGTCAGGTATATCTTGCCGTCTTCGGTTACTTCGCAGGCTTCGATGATGGCCACGTCGACCTTGCCCATGAAGCCATAGCGCAGTTCCTGTGCCATTTGCGAGAGGTGGATGTCGTTATAGGAGATTTCTCCGTTGTTTACTGCCTTGCGGAAGTCGGTGTTCGTGGTGTAGGGTGCGCGGTAGCGGATGGCTTTGGCTCGTGACAGTACGCCGTCGCATGAGTCTCCTGTCGAGGCTCCGGTGAAGATGCCTATCTGGAAGGGTCGTCCGGCGGCGTGTTCTGCTTCGGCAATCTTGGCCAGTTCGGCGGTGACGGCTTTGGCCGTTCCGGCGGGTGTGAATCCACTGAGTCCGATGTTATAGCCGTGCTTGATGAGGCTGGCAGCTTCGGCTGCTGAAATGTAATTGAGTGTCATGGTCTTGTTCAGTATAATTTCTTTTGATGTGAATGTTCCGGTTGCTTCTCAGTATTTCCGTTTCAGTATTTCGCTCCAGACGATGGCTCGGCGCACGTCGTCGGGCGAGCGCAGTTGGTAGTCGTCGGCATCCGTGTCGTTCGGTGTGCCGGGGGTGGGGGTGTACGGAGCCTTTGGCTGCGTGGTGGTGCGCAGGCCTTCGGGGCGCGTCACGGGCTTGGGCCGCACGGCAGGCTCCGGCTTGCTGGCGGGGCCGACGGGGATGTAGCCGCCGTACGTCCCGTCTTCTTCCTCCGGGGTGGGGAAGGGGGGCACGGTGTCGGCCTGCGGGCGGGGCGGTTGTTGTGCCGCCTTCTTTTTCGCTTCTTTTTGGCTTTGCCTGACGATGCCGATTACCACGACTGCGGCAACGAGCAGGAATTTCAGAAAGTCTTCCATACGGCAAAAGTACTGATTAATCGCCCAAAGTTAAGGAATATTTCCGTTTAAATTAAGGATTGATAATTAAAAATTGAAAATTGGCCGCAGAAGGTCTTCGACAGACGTCCGGCCGTCCCGAACACGGGGCGTGGCTACGTCGGACACGAGGCACGCTTATTCCGAACACGAAGCACGCCCGTGTTGAGTAGGGGCCGAGGACCGCGTGCGGGGCGGGCAGGGCGGGGCAGAGGAAGTTGTGTCTGAATGGTTTACAAAACGGGTGGGGCGGATACGAAAAAAGGGCAGCTTCACAGCTCCCCTTCATCTTTTTAACCTAAACCTTAACTATGAAAAAATCTAATGTTTCTTTCAGCAGACAAAGGTCGGAATTTGCTCGTGTTATACCAAATTAACGTAAGAAAAACTGCGTAGAGTTAACACAAATTAATTCAAGACCGCCCGATTGTGCTCGTGAAGCTGTATCTTTGCACCGAAAAACCAATATTGCAACGTATGATAAAGAAAGAAAGAAAGGAAGCGGACTTTAAATCCGCAACCGACGGAGGCGACAAAAAGTTGTACATCGAAACCTACGGCTGCCAGATGAACGTGGCCGACAGTGAAGTGATTGCTTCCGTGATGAAAATGGCGGGCTATGACACCGCCCCCTCGGCCGAAGAAGCCGACGCCGTGTTTCTGAACACCTGCTCCGTGCGCGAAAATGCCGAGCAGAAAATCCTGAACCGCCTTGAGGCGCTGCGCCCGCTCAAGAAGCGTCATCCGGGGTTGCTCATAGGCGTCGTAGGTTGCATGGCCGAGCGCGTGAAGGATGACTTGATAGAACACCACGGCGTGGACGTAGTGGCCGGGCCGGACGCCTACCTCAGCCTGCCCGACCTGGTGGCGGCGGCCGAGGCCGGACAGAAAGCCATCAACGTCGAGCTGTCCACCACCGAAACCTACCGCGACGTGGTGCCCCGCCGCGTGGGTGCCAACCGCGTATCGGGCTTCGTGTCCATCATGCGCGGCTGCAACAACTTTTGTACCTACTGCATCGTCCCCTACACCCGGGGCCGCGAACGCAGCCGCGACGTGGAGAGCATCCTGCGCGAAGCCCGCGACCTGGCGGAGAAGGGCTACCGCGAAGTCACCCTGCTGGGACAGAACGTCAACTCCTACCGCTTCGAGCAGGCCGACGGCACATGGCTCAACTTCCCGGACCTGCTGCGCACCGTGGCACGCGCCGTCCCCTCGATGCGCGTGCGCTTCACCACTTCGCACCCCAAAGACATGAGCGACGAGACACTGCACGTCATTGCCGACGAACCCAACGTCTGCCGCCACATCCACCTGCCCGTGCAGAGCGGGAGCAGCCGCATCCTCCGCCTTATGAACCGGAAGTACGACCGCGACTGGTATCTGGAGCGCGTGGCGGCCATCCGCCGCATCGTGCCCGACTGCGGGCTCAGCACCGACATCTTCTGCGGCTTCCCCGGCGAGACGGAAGAAGACCATCAGCTTTCGCTCTCACTCATGGAGGAGTGCCGCTACGATTCGGCCTTCATGTTCAAATACTCCGAGCGTCCCGGTACCTACGCTTCCAAACACTTGCCCGACGACGTGCCCGAAGAGGTGAAAATCCGTCGCCTCAACGAAATCATCGCCCTTCAGAACCGCCTTTCCGCCGAGGCCAATGCCCGCTGCGTGGGCCGCACTTACGAAGTGTTGGTCGAGGGCGTGTCCAAACGCAGCCGCGAGCAACTGTTTGGCCGCACCGAGCAGAACAGGGTGGTTGTGTTCGACCGAGGCACACACCGCATCGGCGACCGGGTACAGGTGCGCATCACCGCTTCCAGCTCGGCCACGCTGAAAGGCGAAGAGGCGACCGCCTGATTACGAACGGCCTTCCTGTTAAATCTCCTTAACGGATGGCCGGTAACTCGCATTTTATTTGTTCCTTTGCACCAAATTTGCGATACATGCGGCCTTTGCACAGGCAGAGGCCGCACTCTTTTCTCTTTGTAGTGCTGCATGAACAAAGTCTCCTTAAATGTCTGTCCGCTGTGTGGAGGCACGCAACTCGAGCCCACCTTGACGTGCGTGGATCATTATGTTTCGGGCGAGGTATTCCGTTTATACCGTTGCCGCGACTGCGGATTCGTTTTCACCCAAGACTTTCCTGCGGAGACGGAAATAGGACGCTACTACGACACACCCGCCTACATCTCACATTCCGATACCCACAAGGGACTGGTGAACACCCTCTATCACTGGGTGCGTGCCTACATGCTGCGCCGCAAAGCAAGGCTGGTGGAAGACCAGGCACACTGCAACGGCGGCCGCCTGCTGGACATAGGGGCAGGAACCGGATATTTTGCCCATGCCATGCAACGGCGCGGCTGGCAAGTGGAAGCTGTGGAGAAGAGTGCCGACGCCAGGGCTTTTGCCGAAAAACATTTCGGGTTGCGAATCCAGCCGGACAACGTCTTGCCAGACTTGCCCGGGCAGCAGTATAACGTCATCACCCTGTGGCACGTGCTGGAACACATGGAACATCTGAACGAGACATGGGCGCATCTGCGCCGCCTGTTGGCGCCGCGTGGCGTGCTGATTATCGCCGTCCCCAACAGCTCGTCGTTCGACGCACGCAAGTATGGCGCCCATTGGGCAGCCTATGACGTCCCGCGCCATCTGTGGCACTTCACGCCGGACACCATGCAACGCATGGGTGCCAAGCATGGTTTTATCTTGTCCGGACACTATCCCATGCCTTTTGACGCCTTCTACGTGTCGATGCTTTCCGAAAAATACCTGCACCACAGCCTGCCCTTCGTGCGCGGCCTGATGACGGGGACGACAGCCTGGTTCAAGGCCTTGGCACGCAAGGAGCAAAGCAGTTCCATGATTTACGTCTTCAGAGGACGAAGTACTTGTTGAACGAAGAACAAAACGGATGCAATGACAGGAAGAAAGAATAGAAATAAAATGGTCTCCGGGGTCGACATGCAATTTGTCACCGCATCCATCAGCACTACATTGGTACTGCTGCTGCTGGGCATAGTACTTTTTTCTGTATTGGCAGCCCGCAACCTCTCGGTCTATGTGCGCGAAAACATCAACTTCTCTCTCTTGCTGGACGATAACCTGCAGAACCACGACGTGCTGAACCTACAACATGCACTGGCAAAAGAACCCTTTGTGAAGGAAACGGAATATATTTCGAAAGAACAGGCGCTGCGGGAATACATCGACGAAACAGGAACTGACCCGCAAGAGTTTGTGGACTATAACCCACTATCTGCTTCCATCGAAATCAAGCTTCGTTCGGACTATGCCAATACCGATAGTTTGGAATACATAAAGGAACGCATCGGCCGGAACGCCATTGTCAAGGACATTGTCTATCAGCAAGAACTGATTGATGCCGTGAACCGGAACATCGGGCGCATCAGCCTGTGGCTGCTGGGGCTGGCCGCCTTGCTGCTGCTGATTTCCTTTGCCTTGATAAACAATACGATTAAACTGACTATTTACTCCAAACGTTTCCTGATACACACGATGAAACTGGTCGGAGCAAGCTGGAGCTTCATTCGCCGGCCCTTCTTGTGGCGCAATTTCTGGATAGGCTTCCTGGCCGCCGTAATGGCCGATGGATTGCTTTGGGGGGCGGCTGCCTGGGTAGTGACCTGCGAGCCGGGGCTGGTACAAGTGGTGACGCCGGAGGTGCTGTTGCTGGTGTCGGGTGTACTGTTGGTGTCGGGTGTGCTCATCACGACCGTGTGCGCGCTGCTTTCTATTAATAAGTATTTACGCATGAAAGCCAGTACGCTGTACGCCGTGTGACATTGGGTGTCGTTTGTAATTAAAAAGAAGAATGAGATATGAATAGAGAAAAATTTGCTTTTGACAAGGTCAACTTCGTTTTGTTGGCTGTCGGCATGGCCGTGGTGATTGTCGGTTTCTTTCTGATGACGGGACCGTCTTCTTCGCCCACGCATTTCGAGCCAGACATATTCAGTGTGCGCCGTATCAAGGTGGCGCCTCTTGTTTGCCTGTTGGGTTTCGTGTCCATCATCTATGCCGTGTTGCGCAAGCCGAAAGGGACGGGAGAAAAATGAGACAGGCGTAAACTTGCCGATAGCCCGGGCGCTTGTTGCGAACCGGGTTGTTGGCTTCGTTCATAAAAACAGGCGGGGTGGATACGTTCTGTCCCGACAAGACAATTATTTACCATAAAAGAAGGAAAATGGGAGATCTAACAATTTGGGAGACGATTATCATTGCTATTGTAGAAGGACTGACGGAGTTCCTACCCGTATCGTCGACGGGACACATGATTATTACGCAGAACATTTTGGGCGTGGAGAGTACAGAGTTTGTCAAGGCATTCACCTTTATCATACAGTTTGGCGCCATCCTTTCGGTGGTGGTGCTCTATTGGAAGCGGTTCTTCCGCCTCAACCGGACGCCGGCTCCTGAGGGAGTGGGGGCAGTGCGGAGCTTTCTGCACAAGTACGATTTCTACTGGAAGCTGTTGGTGGCTTTCATTCCTGCCGCAGTGTTGGGATTGTTGTGCAGTGACTTTATCGACGCGATGCTGGAGAGTGTCGAGGTGGTGGCTGTCATGCTGATTGTGGGCGGCGTGTTCATGCTGTTTTGCGACCGCATCTTTAATAAAGGTAGCGAGCAAACGGAGCTGACCGAGAAACGTGCCTTCTGGATAGGCCTTTTCCAGTGCATTTCGATGATACCCGGTGTGTCGCGCTCTATGGCCACCATCGTAGGCGGCATGGCTCAGAAGCTGACGCGCAAGGCGGCGGCCGAATTTTCCTTCTTCCTGGCTGTGCCCACGATGTTTGCTGCTATGGGCTATAAGATGGCCAAGCTTTTTTTAGATGGAGGAACGGGAATCATCGTAAACAATCTGCCTGCGTTGTTTGTTGGTAATCTGGTAGCCTTTGTGGTGGCGATGCTGGCCATCAAGTTCTTCATCAGCTTTGTTACGAAGTATGGTTTTAAAGCTTTCGGCTGGTATCGCATCATCGTGGGAGTGGTTATACTTGCTCTGTTGTGGACTGGCCATACTTTGGAAATGTGATGGATTTTCAGGAAGGGGAAATATTGTATTTCGACAAGCCGCTGGGCTGGACGTCGTTCAAGGTGGTGGGGCATGTGCGCTATCACTTGTGCCGTCATTTGGGCGTTAAGAAGTTGAAAGTCGGACACGCCGGCACGCTCGACCCGTTGGCCACGGGTGTGATGGTAGTCTGTACGGGCAAGGCTACGAAGCGCATCGAGGAATTTCAGTACCACACGAAGGAGTATGTGGCTACGTTGCGCCTGGGGGCTACCACTCCGAGTTTTGATTTGGAGCATGAGGTGGATGCCTGTTATCCTACGGAGCACATCACGCGCGGACTGATAGAGGAGACTTTGCCAAAGTTCACGGGTGAGATTTGGCAGACACCGCCAGCTTTTTCTGCCTGCATGGTGAACGGCGAGCGGGCTTACGACCTGGCCCGGAGGGGCGAGCAGGTGAACCTCCGTCCCAAGTTGTTGGTCATTGACGAGATAGAGTTGCTGGACTGTCGCTTGGAGGTGCCCGAGGTGACTATCCGAGTGGTGTGCAGTAAAGGTACGTATATACGGGCGTTGGCCCGCGACATCGGCGAGGCTTTGCACAGTGGTGCCCATCTGACGGCTTTGCGCCGGACGCGGGTGGGCGACGTGCGGGTGGAGGATTGTCTGGACCCGTTGGCTTTCCGTGAATGGGTGGATGGATTGGAAAACTGAATTTGATAACTACATTATTAATACACGATATATGAAACTGTCTCAATTTAAGTTCAAACTGCCTGAAGAGAAAATTGCCCTGCATCCTACGAAGTACAGGGACGAGTCGCGTCTGATGGTGCTTCACCGCAAGACGGGGGAGATAGAGCACCGTATGTTCAAGGATATTCTGGAGTACTTTGACGACCAGGATGTCTTTATCTTCAACGATACGAAAGTCTTTCCCGCCCGCCTTTATGGGAACAAGGAGAAGACGGGGGCGCGTATCGAGGTTTTTCTGTTGCGTGAGTTGAACGAGGATTTGCGTCTGTGGGATGTGCTGGTGGACCCTGCCCGCAAGATTCGCATCGGCAACAAGCTGTATTTCGGCGAGGACGATTCGATGGTGGCGGAAGTGATTGACAACACCACGTCGCGCGGACGGACGTTGCGTTTCTTGTATGACGGCCCGCACGATGAGTTTAAGAAGGCGCTTTACGCCTTGGGCGAGACGCCGCTGCCGCACAGCATCATCAATCGTCCTGTCGAGCCGGAGGATGCCGAGCGCTTCCAGTCCATCTTCGCCCGTCACGAGGGGGCTGTGACGGCTCCCACGGCCAACCTGCATTTCAGCCGCGAGCTGATGAAGCGCATGGAGATAAAGGGCATAGAGTTTGCTTTTATCACGCTGCATGCCGGGTTAGGAAACTTCCGCGAGATTGACGTGGAGGACCTGACGAAGCATAAGACGGACTCGGAGCAGATGTTCGTGACGGAAGAGGCGGTGAAGACGGTGAACCGTGCCAAGGATTTGCACAAGCAGGTGTGCGCCGTCGGCACCACGGTGATGCGTGCCATCGAGAGCACGGTGAGCACCGACGGGCATCTGAAGCCCTACGAGGGTTGGACGAACAAGTTCATCTTTCCGCCGTATGACTTCACCGTGGCCGATGCGATGGTAGCTAACTTCCAGATGCCGCTTTCCACGCTATTGATGATTGTTGCTGCTTTTGGAGGATACGAGCAAGTGATGAACGCTTACGACGTGGCTCTGAAAGAAGACTATCGTTTCGGTACCTATGGCGATGCCATGCTGATTACGGACAAATGATTTATTATCTCGGTTTGGGGACGAACCTGGGCGACAAGGAGGCTAACCTGCGCACGGCGGTTCGTCTGTTGGAAGAGCGGGTAGGGGAGGTGCTTTCCCTGTCCGCTTTTTATGCTACGGAGCCTTGGGGGTTTGCGTCGGAGCATGTGTTTCTCAACGCTGCGGTGTGCATCCGGACGGCTCTTCTGCCGCTTGAGGTGTTGGGGCGGACGCAGGAAGTGGAGCGGGCGATGGGGCGGAGGCACAAGTCGGTGGACGGGGTGTATGCTGACCGTGTGATAGACGTCGACCTGTTGCTGTGTTTCGACGAGGCCGGCGGGTTGGTGCGTATGGAGCAGCCGGAGCTGACGTTGCCTCATCCGCTGATGCATCTGCGTGATTTTGTGATGAAGCCTCTGGCGGAGATTGCGCCGGAGGTGGTCCGGAGGCTTTTCCCTGCCGCAGACGGGGGACGGTGAGGCGTTGCCGGCTTCGGGTTTTATTCTGTTCTTCTTCGTTGTTTCATCAGTTCTTCCACTCCTTTTTGCAGTTCGTCTGGGTTAATCCATTCGGTGGTGCCCGGGCGTTGCAGGGTGGGTGTCCATTGCCGGGCGGCGCTTTCGCCTATTTCCTGCATGGCGCGGTCGTATTTGCGGTTTCGGATGCCTTGGAGGCGGCTGATGCCTCCGGGGGGAGGGGTGAATTTGCGGAGGGCTTTGGTCTTGATTTCCGTGAGCTCGTCATCACCGGGCCAAAGGCCTTCTTCGTTGATGATTCTTGTGAAGCGGTCCATGTCCCACCGGTTGTGGTTTTCTTTGTACAGTTCCAGGAAGCGTTCCACAATCCGTTTGTAAGGCGTCTGATAGTGGAGCAGCATTTCGAATGTCACGAAGGTGATGTAGGTGGTCAACCCGTTGCCTGCCACGTCGACGATGGCAATGCCGTGTTTCAGTACGACATACTTTTCGTGCGTCTTAGGGGTGATGAAGAGAAAGTTTCCTGAGTTCGACAAGTGTCGGCAGAAAGCCTCAACCGTTTCATCCAGTGTTTTGGGGAAGATGCCGCGCGGGTGCAGGAAGCGGGTACGTACGCGGTCGAGGAAGTGGGGCGTTATCCGTTCGCAGTCTTCCTCGCTGATGGTGTAGCAGCCTTTCTTTCCCTGCGGGTTGGTGTAGGGCGTGTAGAAGAAGTAGAAGGACGAGTTCGAGTCGCGCTCCGGATAAGTGTTCACCATGTGCCACTCCAGTCCCGTGCGCGACGAGATGAATTTCATCTGTCGCGACGTGGGAAACTCTTTCGCGTTCTGGCACAGGGTGGCCGAGTTCTTTTTGAATTTCCAGTATTTCTCGCTCAGCAGCGTCCAGTCGCGGGCCATTTCGGTTTCGGCGGCCAGGGGCAGCATGTTATAAGGTAATTCTTTCATGACATTTGTTTTTAGGGTTCCGTTATGCCTGTCCACACGGCCAGTGTCGGCTTCTCTGCCATACTTTGCCTGGGCGTTGCGGCATGTATCGACGTTTCTTGTCGAGTTTTCGCAAAGATACGTATTGCTTCGCAAAATAGCAGTATCCGCCGCCGGCTTTTTTCTCTTTCGTGGCAGGCTTGCTTCTTTCGGACAAGAGCTGCGCTTCTTACGGACAAGGGACAAATGCATCATTCTCAGTATGCTTCCTTCGCCCTTTATGTTAATCTCTGTAATCTTTGCACCACCTGTCGATTTTCTTCGTATCTTTGCAGCCGATTACGAAACAGTGGAAAGATTTGAGTAGCTTGCAACCACGGAAAAAAATGCTAAAACACATCCTTTTCTGCCTGCACAGGCACCGCCCCTCCGACGGGCGGCCCGCTCCGCATCCTACTCGCGCCTGTCCTCCGTTTCAATTTTTAATTTTCAATTCTTAACTTAAAGGAAATGGGATATTTATTCACATCCGAATCGGTGTCTGAAGGACACCCCGACAAAGTGGCCGACCAAATATCGGACGCTGTGCTTGACAAATTGCTGGCCTACGACCCCAATTCGAAAGTAGCTTGCGAAACGCTGGTGACCACCGGACAGGTGGTACTGGCCGGTGAAGTGAAAACCAAAGCCTACGTGGACATGCCGCTCATCGCCCGCGAAGTCATCAAAAAGATTGGCTACACCAAAGGCGAATACATGTTCGAGAGCAACTCGTGCGGCGTCCTGAGCGCCATCCACGAGCAAAGCCCTGACATCAACCGTGGTGTCGAACGACAAGACCCCATGGAACAGGGTGCAGGCGACCAGGGCATGATGTTCGGCTATGCCACCAACGAGACCGAGAACTACATGCCCCTCTCGCTCGACCTGGCCCACCGGATTCTGCAAGTCCTGGCCGACATACGGCGGGAAGGCAAGCAGATGACATACCTTCGCCCCGATGCGAAGAGTCAGGTGACCATCGAGTACGACGACAGCGGCGTCCCCGTGCGCATTGACACCATCGTCGTCTCGACCCAGCACGACGACTTCATCCAACCCGCCGACGACACGCCCGAGGCGCAACTCCGTGCCGACGAAGAAATGCTGGCCATCATCCGCTACGACGTCATCCACACACTGATGCCCCGCGTCATCGCCTCCCTGCATGCGCCGAAAGTGCTGGCCTTGTTCAACGACCAGATTAAGTACTACGTCAACCCCACCGGCAAATTCGTCATCGGCGGCCCCCACGGCGACACCGGACTGACCGGCCGCAAAATCATCGTCGACACCTATGGCGGAAAAGGAGCCCACGGCGGCGGAGCCTTCTCCGGCAAAGACCCCTCGAAAGTAGACCGTTCGGCAGCTTATGCCGCCCGCCACATTGCCAAGAACCTTGTGGCAGCCGGCGTGGCCGACGAAGTGCTGGTGCAGCTCAGCTATGCCATCGGCGTGGCACGCCCCATCAGCATCTACGTCAACACCTACGGCCGCAGCCACGTGCCCATGACCGACGGAGAAATCGCCCGCCGCATAGACCAACTGTTCGACCTGCGTCCGCGCGCCATCGAAGACCGCCTGAAGCTGCGCAATCCCATCTACCAGGAAACTGCCGCCTACGGCCACATGGGGCGCGAACCGCAGACCGTCGTGAAGCACTTCCGCAGTCGTTACGAAGGCAATAAAGACGTCGAAGTAGAACTCTTCACCTGGGAGAAACTGGACTACGTGGACCGCATCAAAGAAGCCTTCGGACTATGAACCCCATCCACTCCGTCTGCGTCTACTGTGCCTCAAGCACCAAGATAGATCCCGCTTATACGGACGACGCGCGCCGCCTGGGCACCCTGCTGGGCGGGCGCGGCATCCGCGTGGTCAATGGTGCCGGCCGCATGGGCCTCATGGCCGCCGTGAGCGATGCCGCCCTGGCTGCCGGAGGCCAGGTCACCGGAGTCATACCCGGCTTCATGGTAGAACGGGGCTGGCAACACACCGGCCTGACCGAACTGCGCGTCGTGGCTGACATGCACGAACGCAAGCGTACGATGCTCTCCCTCTCCGACGCTGTCATCGCCCTGCCCGGCGGGTGCGGCACGCTGGAAGAACTACTGGAAGTCATCACGTGGAAACAGTTGGGGCTCTACCTTCATCCCATTGTCTTGCTCAACACCCGCGGTTACTACGACCCCTTGCTCCAGATGTTCAGCCGTGCTGTCGACGAACATTTCATGGGCCTGCGCCACGCTTCCATCTGGCACGTAGCCTCTACGCCCGACGAAGCCCTCGAACTGATTCATTCCCTCCCGCAATGGGATTCCTCCGTTCATAAATTTGCAGCCTTATGACCGGCCTGGCAATCAACAACCCTACCTTGCTGGCAACCCTGTCCGCCATGCCGATACCCTATACGTTGCAAGGCGACCCTTGGGTGACGGGACTTATTCTGGCCTGCTTTTTCCTTTCAGCCTGGGTTTTGGCGCGCAGTCGAGGCTTCTTGTGGCAGCGGGGCAAAGACTTCCTCCTGCATCGCGACCGTCCGGGCCTTTTTTCCACCTCGGTCGGGAATGACATCCCCTATCAGCTCCTGCTTCTGGCCCAGGCATGTCTCCTGACAGGTCTGTACCTTTTTGTTTGCTACCAGGCCATACATCCCCTTCCCCCGGTCCCCACCTCCTGGAAATGGATAGGAACCTATGTCATCTTGGCTGCGCTTTCTTTTTTTGTCAAATGGTTGTCCTACCTCTTCTGTGGTTGGATTTTTCTTGACAAAGAAAAGACATCGACCTGGGTAGAATCCTATGCTACGCTGCTTTACTACTTGGGATTAGCCCTTTTTTTCGTCGTGCTGTCAGTCGTTTACTTTGCCCTTCCTCTTAAAATAATCCTAATAGCGGGCGTCGTATTGTTCCTTTTTCTTAAAATACTGACATTATATAAGTGGATAAAGCTTTTTTGCGTCAATTTATATGGCTGTTTCTTCGTTATTTTGTACTTTTGCGCCCTGGAAATAATCCCCTGCCTGCTGTTATATCGAGGCTTGGAACAATTGAACAACCACTTGATAGTAAAATATTAGGATAAATGAAGATTAAGAAAGTACTTGTGTCGCAGCCCAAACCGACCTCCGAGAAATCTCCTTATTATGACATAGCCGAGAAATATGGAGTGAAGATTGATTTTCGCCCTTTTATTAAGGTAGAAAGCTTGACGGCAAGAGAATTCAGACAGCAGAAAGTTTCTATTTTGGATTATACCGCCATCGTTTTTACCTCCCGCCACGCCATCGACCACTTTTTCCATCTTTGCACGGAATTGCGTGTGACGATACCGGAAACGATGAAATATTTCTGCGTGACAGAAACGATAGCTCTTTATATCCAGAAATACGTGCAATACCGCAAGCGTAAAATCTTCTTCGGCAACACCGGTAAGTTTGACGACCTGCTTCCTGCTATCTTGAAACACAAGACAGAGAAGTATTTGGTGCCTATGTCAGACGTACATTCGGATGACATCAAGAACTTGCTGGACAAGAATAAAATCCAACACACCGAAGTAGTGATGTACCGCACGGTGAGCAACGACTTCACTCCCGACGAAGAGTTTGACTACGACATGCTGGTCTTCTTCAGTCCGGCAGGAGTAAGCTCGTTGAAGAAGAATTTTCCTAACTTCGAACAGAAAGACATCAAGATTGGAACTTTTGGCAGCACTACGGCCCAGGCAGTGCGCGATGCAGGTTTGCGTCTTGACCTGGAAGCCCCCAGTGTACAAGCTCCTTCGATGACTGCCGCACTCGACATGTTCATTAAAGAGAATAACAAAGGCAAATAAGCACATTCTCTCCCGTTAAGGAGAAACCTGATGTATGGCAAATACCCTGCACAAGACTGAACGGCTAAGCCGAAAGAAAGTGATAGAGAAAATGTTTGCGGGTGGTTCCCGCTCATTTTCTCTATTTCCTTTACGGGTAGTCTACATGCCTGTCGAGGAACTTAATGCACCCGTTTCCATTCTGGTCAGTGTTTCGAAACGTCGTTTCAAGCGGGCTGTGAAGCGCAATGCAGTGAAACGCCGCATCCGCGAAGCCTATCGCCTGAACAAACAACCCTTGTTGGAGGCCGTGCAACAAAACAACTGCCGCCTGGCTGTTGCTTTCATTTATTTGTCCGATCGCCTTTTCGACTACTCGCTCATTGCCGACCGTATGCAACTGGCCTTAAAGCGTATGTCTGAAGCTTTGCAGTCGCTATCCGACGATGTCCCATCGCCAGAGACAGGAGGCGAGCCATGCTGAAATGCTTGTCCCGTGCAGTATCCTTTCTGCTGTTGCTCCCCATCTATTTTTACCAAAAGTGCATTTCGCCTCTTACCCCGCCCTCGTGTCGTTTCACCCCCACCTGTTCGCAATATGCCGTCGAAGCCATCAAAAAGCATGGCCCACTGAAAGGCCTTTATCTGGCCATACGGCGTTTGCTGCGTTGCCATCCCTGGGGAGGTTCGGGATATGACCCGGTGCCTTGAAAGCTTACGTCCAACATCCCTTATCCTTTATGCTTGCCTTTCCCGACATACATACGCATCACGCCGCTCCTCTTTCCGGATTCAGCATTGTCAGTAGTTCGCCAGAGCACTTTATTCCCCAAGAAGGGCGTTACTATTCGGTCGGTTTGCATCCGTGGGCATTATCTGCGGAATACCCTTCGGAGGCAGATTGGGAACAGCTCTCTCACCTCGTATGTCTTCCACAAGTCTTGGCCGTGGGCGAAGCAGGGTTGGACAAATTGGCTACAGCCCCACTTTCTCTTCAAGAAACAGTATTCGAGCGACAAGCCCGTTTGGCCGATGAAACAGGCAAGCCTTTGGTCATTCATTTGGTGAAAGCAGTAGATGAGCTGTTGCGCTTGCGCCGATCCCTTTCTCCCCGTGTTCCTTGGGTCATTCATGGTTTTCGGGGGAAAGCCCAGTTGGCTCAAACCTTGTTGCGCCACGGGTTCTATCTTTCTTTGGGCGAACACTTCCACGAAGCCACCTTGATGGCCATTCCCCTTTCCCGTCTGTTTCTGGAGACAGATGAAAGCTCTTTACCCATTATGGATCTCTATGCCCGTGCAGCCCGGATACTCCGGATGTCGCCGGAAGACCTGTCCGAAGCAGTCTATGCCAACGTCCAATCTGTCTTCTTACCATAATTTACCCGGCGTAAGAGTTGTTTCTTCTGATAAAGAGTCGTACTTTTGCAGCGTTAATCATTTAAATATTTAAAAAACAATTACTCATTCGATGAATTTTGTAGAAGAATTAAGATGGCGTGGCATGCTCCACGATATGATGCCCGGCACCGAAGAACTGCTGGCCAAGGAACAAGTTACTGCTTACATCGGTTTCGACCCGACGGCCGACTCTTTGCACATCGGTCACTTGTGCAGTGTGATGATTCTGCGTCATTTTCAGCGCTGCGGCCATAAGCCTTTGGCACTCATCGGCGGGGCTACAGGAATGATTGGCGACCCATCCGGCAAATCGCAGGAGCGCAACCTGCTGACCGAAGAAGTGTTGCAGCGCAACATTGCCGGCATGAAGAAGCAACTGTCCAAGTTCTTGGACTTCGATTCAGACGCACCTAACCACGCCGAGCTGGTGAACAATTACGACTGGATGAAAGATTTTACTTTCCTGGACTTTGCCCGCGAAGTAGGCAAGCATATCACTGTCAACTACATGATGGCAAAAGACAGCGTGAAGAAGCGTCTCAACGGCGAGGCACGCGACGGCCTTTCTTTTACGGAATTTACCTACCAGCTCTTACAGGGATACGACTTCCTGCACCTGTATGAGACAAAAGGCTGCAAACTCCAGATGGGCGGTAGCGACCAATGGGGCAATATCACTACGGGTGCCGAACTCATACGTCGCACCAATGGCGGTGAAGCCTTTGCCCTGACCTGTCCCCTCATCACCAAGGCCGACGGAGGTAAATTCGGAAAGACCGAGAGCGGCAACGTATGGCTGGACCCCCGATACACTTCTCCCTACAAATTCTACCAGTTCTGGTTGAATGTGAGCGACGAAGACGCAGCAAGGTATATCAAGATATTCACGGCCCTTCCCAAAGACGAAATAGAGGCTCTGACAGCCCAACACCTCGAAGCACCCCACCTGCGCGTCCTCCAGAAACGCCTGGCGCAAGAAGTGACGGTCATGGTGCACTCCGAGGAAGACTACCAGGCAGCCGTCGAAGCTTCGAACATCCTGTTTGGCGGAGGCACCTCCGAAGCCCTGAAGAAGCTGGACGAAGCCACGCTCTTGTCCGTTTTCGAAGGCGTTCCGCAGTTTGAAGTATCGCGCGATGCTTTGGCTGCCGGTGTAAAAGCTGTCGACCTCTTTGTGGAAAGCGCCTCTGTGTTTGCCTCCAAGGGTGAAATGCGCAAGCTGGTACAAGGCGGAGGCGTATCGCTCAACAAAGAGAAACTTACCGCTTTCGACCAGGTGATAAGCACCAACGATTTGCTGGACGATAAATACCTGCTGGTACAGCGTGGCAAGAAGAATTATTACCTGATTATCGCAAAATAAAAAAGATAATCGTCAAAAAAACAACGAAAAGTTTGCAAGATTCCGAACAACCCCGTATCTTTGCACCGCTTTTTAACAGAAAGCTCCGTGTTTGGACTATGGTGTAATGGTAGCACAACAGATTTTGGTTCTGTTTGTCCAAGTTCGAATCTTG
>DXCK01000074.1 GCA_019116045.1 Candidatus Bacteroides merdipullorum
ATAGGAAAATTAAACAATGAGGTCAATAAAATGCTACTGTCCTTAATCTACAGAAGAAAGAAAGGATTAGACTCAAATTCTTAAAATAATAAATTAAACAACTTGGTGAGTGAAAGGACTAAAAAACTTAAAAACTCACCAACTTAAAAACTAAAAAAGCTATGGATAAAAATATAAGTTTCACCCTTAAAGTATGGCGCCAGAAGGGTCCGAAGGCACAAGGCGCATTTGAAACCTACGAAATGAAGGACATCCCGGGCGATACTTCGTTCCTGGAGATGATGGACATCCTGAATGAGCAACTCATCAGCGAAGGCAAGGAGCCTGTGGTGTTTGACCACGACTGCCGCGAGGGCATCTGCGGCATGTGCTCGCTCTACATCAACGGCCATCCGCATGGACCGGCACAAGGCGCTACGACGTGCCAGATTTACATGCGCCGCTTCAACGACGGCGACGTCATCACCGTAGAGCCGTGGCGTTCGGCTGGTTTCCCGGTTATCAAAGACCTGATGGTAGACCGCACGGCATACGACAAAATCATGCAGGCCGGTGGCTACGTGAGTGTCAACGCAGGTGCTGCGCAGGACGCTAACGCCATCCTCATCCCGAAGACCATTGCCGACGAAGCGATGGATGCCGCCAGTTGCATCGGTTGCGGCGCCTGCGTGGCTGCTTGTAAGAACGGTTCGGCCATGCTGTTCGTTTCGGCCAAGGTGAGCCAGTTGAACCTGCTGCCGCAAGGCAAGCCCGAGGCTCTGCGCCGCGCCAAGGCCATGCTGGCCAAGATGGATGAGCTGGGCTTCGGCAACTGTACCAACACCCGCGCTTGCGAGGCTGAATGTCCGAAGAACGTTTCCATCAGCAACATTGCCCGCCTGAACCGCGACTTTATCCGTGCCAAGCTGAAAGATTAATCAGACTCCTTTCTACATTTGATTAATATCAACAAGAAGTCTCCTCATGCCCGCAGAGGCAGAGGGGACTTTTTTTTATGGAATCAGCCTGAAAAGCACAAAAGGGGAATAAATGGCTATCCGGATAACTAACCGGCAAGAAAAAGGACAAGACCAAGGCCTGGTCTGGGAGAAAATGAACATTAAAAGCATTAAATAGATTTAAAATTCCAGACAAAAACGAGGAAAATATTTGCAGCAATAATCAGAAAACCTTACTTTCGCACCGTGATTTTTTTCATAGTATTAGATTTAAGGTTAACAAAAGGTTGGGCTCGGCGGAGCCCATTTTTATTTTCCGCCCGCTGCATCGCTGTTGCAGACCGAGTTTCCCGACAATGAAAAAGATGCACCTGCCCGGCAGGAAAAGAAGCCGGCCGCAAGTGTGGCCACAGCAGGCACAAGCCACGGTTCTTCCCAACAAGAAAGCCCGCTCTTGCGGACAAGCACCCAAGGCTCGTTCAGCCGATGCCCAACAGGGGTTCTATCTGCCGGAAGATGTCATACAGTTCGGCTTGTGTTTCGGCCCGCAGCATGGCAATGCGCGTCTCGCGGAAATTGGGGATGCCCTTGAACAGCGGGCTGGCGGCCAGGTGGCGGCGAACGTGCAGGATGCCGCGCCGCTCGTCCAGCAGGCGCACGCTGTCGTCCACTTCACGGCGGAGCACATCCAGTTTCCACGCCGGTGTCAGTCCCTGCAACTCCTCCCCAGTCTGCAAGTAATGCTTGATTTCCTTGAAAATCCACGGACGGCCGAAGCTGGCGCGTCCCACCATGATGCCGTCCACGCCATAACGCTCAAAACATTCCTGCGCCCGCTGGGGGGTAGTGATGTCTCCGTTGCCGATGATGGGGATGTGCATGCGCGGATTGGCTTTCACCTCGCCGATGAGCGTCCAGTCGGCTTCGCCCGTGTACATCTGGGCACGCGTCCGCCCGTGGATGGTAAGGGCGGCGATGCCGCAGTCCTGAAGCTGTTCGGCCAGGGTGACAATGATTTTGCTGTCCGCATCCCAACCCAGGCGCGTCTTGACAGTGACGGGCAGACGGACGGCATCGACCACGGCACGGGTGATGTCCAGCATGAGCGGCACGTTGCGCAACATGCCTGCACCGGCGCCTTTGCCCGCCACACGCTTGACGGGGCAACCGAAGTTGAGGTCGATGACGTCGGGCCGTGCCTGCTCTACGATGCGGGCGGCCTCGACCATCGTGTCCACGTCGCGCCCATAGATTTGAATGGCCACGGGGCGCTCGGCGTCGCTGATGTTGAGTTTCTGCTCGGTCTTGCTGACGGCACGTATCAGGGCATCGGCCGAAACAAATTCGGTGTACACCATGTCAGCACCGAACTCCTTGCACATCAGGCGGAAGGCCGGGTCGGTGACGTCTTCCATCGGGGCCAGCAGCACAGGGCGTTCGCCCAGGTCAATAGAGGCAATCTTCATATCTTCGTCGTTTTTAGGGGGCAAAGGTACGGAAAATCCACGCCCGACGTATGGCAATCACAGGAAAAGCCGTATCTTTGTCCATCAATCTTTAAATTCAAACAACATGAAAAAGTTATTCATAGGAGCGCTTGTCCTGGCAACCGCTCTGTTCATCCACATTCCGAACGCCACGGCACAGGAGGCAAACAGTGAATACAAACAAGCATTGCAGGAGTTCATGAGCGCTTCGGGATCGCTGGAAAGCATGAACCAGCTCCTCCCGCAACTGATCAACATGGTTAAGACAACCGGTCCCAGTTTGCCCGACAGCTATTGGAAATCCGTGGAAGATAAGATGCGAGACATGTTCAAGAACAAGATAATTGAAGGCTACGTGCCCATCTACCAGAAATACCTCACACTGGACGAGCTGAAGCAAATCACCGCGTTCTATCAGACACCCATCGGGAAGAAGCTCGCCAAATCTTCTCCTGCCATCATGATAGAAGGCGCACAGTTAGGCCAGAAGCTGGGCATGGAAATGTTTAAAGAAATAGAGGAAGAAGCCAAAAACTACAAGCCGTAACCGCAAGAATGAATCAGAAAGACTTCGAAATAATGGCGCCCGTGGGCTCGCGGGAATCACTAGCTGCTGCCATACAGGCCGGAGCCGACTCCATCTACTTCGGCATCGAGAACCTGAACATGCGCGCCCGTTCGGCCAGCACGTTCACCATCGATGACTTGAAGGAGATAGCCCGCACGTGCAACCAGCACGGCATGAAGAGCTACCTGACCGTCAACACCATCATCTACGACCAGGACATCGCGCTGATGCGCACCATCGTCGACGCCGCCCACGAGGCCGGCATCTCCGCCATCATTGCCGCAGACGTGGCCGTGATGACCTATGCCCGCAGCATCGGACAGGAGGTGCACCTCAGTACCCAACTCAACATCTCGAACGCGGAGGCCCTGCGCTTCTACGCCCAATTTGCCGATGTCGTCGTGCTGGCCCGTGAACTCAACCTGGAGCAAGTGGCCGAGATTCACCGCGCCATCGTCGAAGACCACATCTGCGGCCCCTCGGGACAGCCCGTGCGCATCGAGATGTTCTGTCACGGCGCCTTGTGCATGGCCGTCAGCGGCAAGTGCTACCTCTCCCTGCACCAGATGAACCACTCGGCCAACCGCGGCGCCTGCATGCAAGTGTGCCGCCGCTCGTACGTGGTGCGCGACAAGGAGACAGACGCCGAACTGGAGATTGACAACCAATACATCATGTCGCCCAAAGACCTGAAGACCATCCACTTCCTCAACAAAATGATGGACGCCGGCGTGCGCGTCTTCAAGATAGAAGGCCGGGCACGCGGACCTGAATACGTCCGTACCGTTGTGGAGTGCTACAAGGAAGCCATCCGCGCCTACCTGGACGGCACCTTCACCGACGAACGGGTGGAGGACTGGAACCGGCGGCTCTCCACCGTCTTCAACCGTGGATTCTGGGACGGCTATTACCTGGGCCAACGCCTGGGTGAATGGACACACAACTACGGCTCGGCGGCTACGGAGCGTAAGATATACGTGGGCAAAGGCGTGAAATACTTCTCCAACATCGGCGTGGCAGAGTTTCTGGTAGAAGCCGCCGAACTGAACGTAGGCGACAAACTGCTCGTCACCGGCCCCACCACAGGCGCCCTCTTCCTCACCGCCGACGAGATGCGCGTCGACCTCCAGCCCGTCCCCACCGTCCACAAAGGGGAACACTTCTCCATCCGGTGTGAAAAAATACGCCCCAGCGACAAGCTCTACAAGCTGGTTTCGACGGAGGAGCTGAAACGATTCAAAGGTTTGATATAAATACTACCCCTAACAAAAGCACAGGGTTATATGAAAACAACCATATAGCCCTGCACTTATTTCTGTTTGTTCAAAACCATTTCCTGCCATATTAAGCGTTATCCTTTCTTTATCAAAGAATAGCCCAAATATCTCACCTAACACATTGTAACGCCTTTTTCCGATTACGTTTGTAATGACGGTACAAAAGGAAATTGCAACAAGTTCTAAGCCTCTACCGGCAGGCATTATAATCATCTATGGCACTAAAGAAAGCTTCCAGATTTGCTACCGGAGTACAAGGCGGAATGTCACAGCCCGATGAAATTACAAAATTCTTATATTTTCCGGTTTCCTTCAATAACTCCATCGCAGCATCATACACATCTCCGGCCGTTGCTTGCTGAAAGATTCCGACAGGATCCAAATTTCCCATAACCAATCTGTCAACCGGACATGCCTCTAAAGCATCAAGCATATTGATTGCATTTCCAAAATGCAAACCTACTGCTCCACTGTCTACCATAGCCTGCGTGCATTGCCCTTTATTACCACAATTATGCAAGACTATTCCAAAACTATCATCTTGAAGCTCCTCAACCACGCGCCGTACATAAACCGTCGAAAAAGAAAGGCAATCTTCATTGGACAATAAACCCGCTGCCGGCTCTGCCATAATGACACCTTCCACTCCCAGCTCTTTCAATTTTGAACAATAATTCAGAATGAAAGTAGTACATTTATCTAACAACAAATGAATAGTCTCCGGAAACAGATAGATAGCTACCATTATTTCAGACATTCCATATAGTCTACCCGCCAAAGAAAAAGGACCAATACAACCCGCCAGAACAGGCCTATCCGTTATATTCCGTACAGCCAATTCATTGGCTTTCAAATATTCAGGTACACGCCCCGACGTAATCTCCGGCACCGATAGAGCTTCCACCGAAGACGGACAATCATCCAACAAATGGCCCAAAATGTTCGGAAGTTCATTTTCCGGAAAAGCGATAGAAGAGCCGAAAGCCTCGGCCTCAACGGTTAAATCCATGATAACGGTAGCAGCAGCAGACTTATACTTATCCGCAACCGCTTTAATTGCCTGAAAGTGCACCTCACCATCCGTTACAGCATCCACTACATGTTTTCCAATATCCTCAATACCAGGATGAGTTATAAAAGGCAAGGCTATTCGTTGTTTACTTTGCAGAATCTTATACACTAAGTCTTTCATAATCCTTATGCACTAAGTTTATTAAGAACTTCTACCAATTCTTGAGGCCCTTCCGTATAATAATCAGCCCCAATCTGAGTAGCAAAAGCCTGAGTAACAGGAGCCCCACCTATAAATGTTATTACATTGGGATAAGCAGACTTGATAGCCGCATTAATCTGAGCCATGTTAGTCATGGTTGTAGTAAGCAAAGCAGACATTCCAACATAAGCATCCGGATGTTGCTTGATTGCTTCCAAGAAACGGTCTGTTTTCACATCGACTCCCAAGTCTATCACTTCATACCCATTCCCTTCCACCATCATGGCAACCAAATTTTTGCCTATATCATGCAAGTCCCCTTCCACTGTGCCAATAATAAATTGCCCCTTAGACCTGACACTACCACTATTGAAAAACGGTTTTAAATGTTTCATTGCCGTACTCATAGCCTTAGCACTCATCAACACCTGAGGGACAAAAACCTGATTAGCTTTAAACTTAATGCCAATCTTCTCCATACCGACTATCAGTCCTTTAGTTAA
>DXCK01000075.1 GCA_019116045.1 Candidatus Bacteroides merdipullorum
GCCGGTGAAAGCAATGGTCTTGCCGTCGGGCGAGAAACGCGGAAAGATTTCATAACCCACGTGTGACGTCAGCCGCCGCGCTTCGCCACCCGTCAAAGGTGCCGTGTAGAGATCGCCGGCATAACTGAACACCACGTCCGTGCCATTCGTCGCGGGGAAGCGGAGCAGGCGTGCCTCGTCGCCGTCGGCCTTGGCTCCTGCCGCCACGCTGAGGGCGAGCAGGGAGAAAAGGAATTGCTTCTTCATATTGCTTCTGTATGTTTTTTGATTAAACCACCACAAAGTTAAGACGAAAAAATCGAAATCCGGTGTCGTGCCACCTGCTTTTTCCTGCCTGTATGTACGTTTTGCAGCAGCAAGAGAGGGTCGTGGCAGTAGCTTGAGGTGTGCTTTGTCCTGCAAAGGTATAACGAAAAAGGCTTTTTAATAAAACGAATAAGGCTTTTTAGTATGACGAATAAGGCTTATATTACTGACGAAAAAGGCTTTTTAATCCTGTTAACAAGGCTATATTCATATTTCTTGGCAGGGGGAAGGGCAGGTCGCGGCACTATCAAGTTGCTGTGTACATGGGGGTTATGCTTCGTCTACGTTCCTCCTGACAAGTTATTCCGTGCGATTTTGAGCATGTATTCTAAAAAACTTCATACCTTTGCAGAGAACGCCGTATCGATTGCAAAACGAATGGCACTAGTCAGAACATCCGAAGAGAATATGGACTTGACAACGCAAGGAAATAAGGAAGAACAACTGTTCGCACAAATCAAGCAGATGCTTGACAACGCACGCCGGCAAATAGCCCGGACAGTAAATGCCACCACCGTGGAGGCCTACTGGCAGGTGGGAAAATACATCGTGGAGTATGAACAACAGGGAAAAGCCCGCGCCGAATACGGAAAGGGGGTTATACCCAATCTCTCTAAACGGCTTATGGTCGAATATGGAGGCGGATTTACAATAACCAATCTCAAAGTAATGAGACAATTCTACCTGCTATATCCAAAAGGCCACGCACTGCGTGACCAATTAAGCTGGACACACTGGCGGGCATTGCTCAGGGTGCAAGACGAGGTAGCACGCAGCTATTATATCAGTGAATGCGTAGCGGAAAACTGGAGTACACGGCAACTGGAACGCCAAATCAACACCCTGTATTATGAACGTATGCTGGCCAGTCGCGACAAAGACAAGGTAAAAGCGGAAATACACACATCCGTACCGCCCGCCCTGACCCCACGCGAAATTATCCGCGACCCGTTCATCCTGGAGTTCTTAGGCATCAAGCAAGGGGAACACTTCTTGGAAGGCGACCTGGAGCAGATGCTAATCAGCAAGTTACAGCACTTCCTGCTGGAACTGGAACGCGGCTATAGTTTCGTGGCGCGGCAAAAACGCATCACGCTCGATGGGCAACATTTCTACATAGACCTTGTGTTCTACAACATTCCGGCTCGCTGCTACGTGTTGATTGACCTAAAAATAGATACCCTGACTCACCAAGACCTTGGCCAAATGCAGATGTACGTAAACTATTATACACGCCATCTGATGAATCCCGGCGATAATCCCCCTGTGGGTATCGTGCTCTGTGCTGAGAAGAATGATGCGGTAGTGGAATACACCCTTCCGCAAGACGAGAAGCAGATTTTTGCCGCCAAGTACATGACATATCTACCCACCAAAGACGAATTGAAGAAATTGCTGTATGGCAGCGACGAAGATGGAATACAATAACCTAAAACATCGAACAATATGCTGAAGTAAGCAGGAGAAAAAAGAACGCCTTCGGTTGTAACATTCCCGCCGGTTCTTTATCTAAAGGGCAAAGACAAAAAGAGAAAGAAATATGAAACAGCTTATCTTTGTATGGCTACTCCTCTGCCTGGGGACAGCCGCTCATGCCCAGTCCTACTCCTTTGCCGTCAAGACATACGGCACGGGGAAACAAGCCCTCGTTTTTATTCCTGGCTTTGCTTGCTCCGGCGAAGTATGGCAGGAGACGGTCAATGCTTTACAAGACCGCTACACGTGCTACGTACTTACCATGCCCGGCTTTGCCGGTGTGCCGCCCGAAACCTCTCCTTCGTTTGAAGGGTGGAAGAAACAAATCATCCATTTCATCCGTGACAGGCAGCTCCGCAAGCCTTACCTCGTAGGGCACAGCATGGGCGGAGGACTGGCCCTGGCCGTAGCTGCCGATTGTCCCAACCTGTTGCAAGGAGTAGTGGTGGTAGATGCCTTGCCCTGCCTGGCAGCCCTGTACCGCCCCGATTTCCAGCCTTCGCTAGAGGAACAAAACCAAACCTGCAACAGCCTGCTGCAACAACTCAACGCGATGAGCGACGAGCAATTCATCCGCCAACAACGCCTCAGCGCCGCTACCTTGTGCGAAGATTCCACCCGACAGGAAGCATTAGTGCGCTGGAGCACAGCTTCGGATAAACGAACCTTCGCACAGTTGTATGCCGACTATGCAAACACTGACCTAAGGCTCCGGCTATCTGCCATCCACGTGCCGGTACTTGTATTACTAGAACCTTCATTCCGCCGGGTTGAACCGCTGGTGCGCGAACAGTTTGCCGGACTGCCCGATGTCCGGCTGGAATATGCCCCTCAGGGCCTGCACTTCCTGATGTTCGATGCACGGGATTGGTTCCTGCAGCAGTTTACCGCCTTCATACACCCATGAAGATGGATTTCAACGAGATATACAAACGCTATTGGGACAAGGTGTACCGCCTCTGCATGGGTTACTTCAATCGTCCCGCCCTGGCGCAAGACCTAACGCAAGACACTTTCGTGCAGGTATGGAAACACCTCTCCTCCTTTCGGCAACAGGCAGAAGTCGGCACATGGATTTTCCGCATCGCCACCAATATCTGCCTGCGCCAGTCCCAACTGCAACAACGCATGCCTACCACAGAACTGACTACCGAAATTGAGGAAGAAGAAACGGTGGAAACCGACCACCGTGTCCACCAGTTGTATCAATCCATCTCCCAACTGCCGGAAATAGACCGTCTGCTCATTTCCCTTTATCTGGAAGAAGTGAAACAGGCGGAAATTGCCCAAATCACCGGCCTATCCGAAACCAATGTGCGTGTCCGTATCCACCGCATCAAATCGGCCTTGGCCCAACAAATGGAGAAATATGAGACAGAATAACGATACCGACCTACAGGCGCTCTGGAGCAAGCAGACCGTCCCTTCTGCTAATCTGCAGAACATCCGACAGGAAATCAGAAGTTTTCGCCGCCGCCAAATCGCCTTTTACCTGATAACAGGACTGCTGATGTTGCTCACCATAGGCTTTGCCCTCTTCATCGCTTTCTATTTCCGTCCCCGCCTGACAAGCACTTACATCGGGCTGGCACTGGGCGGTAGCGCTTTTCTGCTGGCACTATTCTCTGCCGGAAGGAGTGCACGCCTATATCACAGGCTAAACGATACTTGCCCCAACACGCAATACCTGCAAGCTCTGTCATCCCTCCGGAAGCAGGAGTATTTTCACCGTCACACGATGCTGACCGCGTACTTCGTCCTTCTGTCCCTGGGTCTGTGCCTATATATGTATGAATACACCTTTGCCCGCTCCTGGCCAACTGGCATAGCAGCATACGTCGGTCTGGCCGGATGGATTGCTCTCAACTGGTTCTACTTCCGTCCGCACATTTTGCGAAAGGACAAACAGCGGCTGGAACAGTTCATCGGCCGAAACAAGGAACTGAGACAGCAATTGTAAATTCCCTATGCCGCTTTGTCGGACATAATCCCACCAGCGTTAACCGCATACACCGGAAATACCTTTTAAAGACAAAAATTACGCGGAATACACAGATTATGCAGTTAAATTCCGGCATAATCCATGCATTCCGCACGACACAGAGCATACGATGAGCTTATTTCGTACGCTCCAAGCTGTAATTCAGTTGGGAATCGTTCTTCTCGAAATCCTCATTCAGCAAAGTCAGCGTCTGGTCGTCCTCGCGCAGAAAGTTGAACACCTCTTTCTCCTTGCCATCCACCAGCAGTTGCCAGACGGTGGCATCAGCGTCGGAGGGAATGCCGCGCAGGGTCAGCCGCCGTCCGGTGTAGGAGAAGGTGACGTCCTTGCCGTCTTCTGCCTCCAAGTAAGTCATTTGTAGTTGGAAGGTGCCGTCACCGCTGTGCTCGCGATGACGGAGCGTAAGCGCATAACGGATGCCCGGACAATCGGCTGCCGGAAGGACGCCTTCATAGTGAAGCTCCTGCCAAGCACCCAGATGGGCGTCGTTATCCACCTTGGGCTGGCTGAAGATAAGCTTTCCGCGGC
>DXCK01000076.1 GCA_019116045.1 Candidatus Bacteroides merdipullorum
CGAAGGACGAAGCGCGCCAACAGCATATCTCCGAGCTCTACTCCTATTGGTATTATTTCTACCAAATCAGGAGCCTCACCCTGTGGGACTTCGAGCGCGACGCACCTTTGGAGGCCGACTTCGAGGCCGTGGTCAGGCGCTGACCCTCTGCCGCTCATCCCCGTCGCCTCCCTACCTCTTCCCGATTGTGTAGCATACTGAGGGCAGGCTTTCTACTTACTGTTCTGGGAATCATTGCCGATGATTCCCAGAATCATTGCCGATGTTTCCTAGAATCATTGCCGATGATTCCTAGAATCATTGCCGATGATTCCCCAGGCTGTAATATATGGTTCCAGGAACTGTAATAGGTGATTCCCCGTTGAGTCTATGTCCGAACGACGCCGGGTCAGCACAAGAACCGCTCTCGGGAAGCGGAAGAACAAGGCATCGGCGCAAAATTCCTCCCGGTCGGGTACGGAGAAACGCGAACTTTCACTACTTTTGTACACATAATTGGCAGAAAGAAATATATAAGAACTATGATACTGATTATTGACGATGACAACGTCGTGCGCTCCTCGCTGCAGTTCATGCTGAAGCGGGCAGGCTACGAAGCCAAGGCTGTCTCCGGCCCCCGCGAGGCTGTGGACGTGGTGCGCGTCGAGACACCGCAACTGATACTGATGGACATGAACTTCTCCCTCTCCACCAGCGGCGAAGAAGGGCTGACACTGCTGAAGCAAGTCAAACTGTTCCGTCCCGACGTGCCGGTCATCCTGATGACAGCCTGGGGCAGCATCCAACTGGCCGTTCAAGGGATGCGTGCCGGAGCTTTCGACTTCATCACCAAACCCTGGAACAATGCCACCCTGCTGCAACGCATCGAAACCGCCCTTCAGCTTTCCCCTTCCCCCGCCGACAGCACGGACGGACCCGCTTTAAAGCTGGACCGGAGTCGCATCGTGGGTTGCTCGAAGGGCCTGACAGCCGTGCTGGACACCGTGGCTCGCATCGCCCCCACCAACGCCTCCGTGCTGGTCACAGGCGAAAGCGGGACAGGCAAGGAACTCATCGCAGAAGCCATCCACCGCAACAGCCGCCGCGCCTCGCAACCCTTCGTCAAGGTCAATCTGGGCGGCATCTCGCAAAGCCTCTTCGAAAGCGAGATGTTCGGGCACAAGAAGGGAGCCTTTACCGATGCCGTGGCCGACCGCGTGGGGCGTTTCGAACTGGCCGACCAAGGCACCATCTTCTTGGACGAGATTGGCGACCTCGACCTCTCGTGCCAGGTGAAACTGCTGCGCGTGCTGCAAGACCAGACATTCGAAGTGCTGGGAGACAGCCGCCCCCGCAAGGTCGACGTGCGGGTCGTCTCCGCCACCAACGCCGACCTGCGCCGCCTCGTGAGCGAACATTCCTTCCGCGAAGACCTCTTCTATCGCATCAACCTGATTACCATCCACCTGCCTGCCCTGCGCGAACGTCGCGAAGACATACCCCTGCTGGCCCGCCACTTTGCCGACCGTCAGGCCGAGGCGAACGGCTTGCGGCGGACAGACTTCTCGGCCGATGCCCTCCAGTTCCTGTCCACCCTGCCTTATCCGGGCAATATCCGCGAGTTGAAGAACCTGGTGGAACGCACCATCCTGGTCAGCAACAAGCCCGTGTTGGATGCATCAGATTTCGAAGCCCAATACCAACCCCGCGATACAGGCAGCAGCCCGGAGAAAACAGGTGCTTTTGCCGGCATGACATTGAACGAGATTGAACGTCAGACCATTTTACAGACTTTGGACTCGTACAAAGGAAATCTGACCCAGGTGGCTACGGCATTGGGCATCAGTCGGGCTGCCCTTTACCGCCGGTTGGAAAAATATGGGATTAGTGTAAACGATTAAAAACAACGTCGCGTGCGCATCAAGTTTTTCTTTTTCATACTTGTGCTTTTGTTGTTGGGACTGGGCATCTATTGGGGATTTATCTGCCGCGACAACCCTCGCCTCCACCTCGTTTTGGGCGAAGGAGCTGTTGTCCTGATTCTTTTCTATCTGTCCATCTTCTACCGCAAGATAGTGAAACCGCTGAACAGCATTGGCAACGGTATGGACCTGTTGCGCGAACAAGATTTCAGTAGCCGCCTCAGTCCGGTGGGGCAGTATGAGGCCGACCGTATCGTGAACATCTTCAACCGCATGATGGACCAACTGAAGAACGAACGCCTTCGGATGCGCGAACAGAACAGCTTCCTCGAATTGCTGATTCAGGCCTCGCCCATGGGGGTCATTATCCT
The DNA here is from genome assembly GCA_019116045.1 of Candidatus Bacteroides merdipullorum. Lineage (GTDB taxonomy): Bacteria > Bacteroidota > Bacteroidia > Bacteroidales > Bacteroidaceae > Bacteroides > Bacteroides merdipullorum. Next base: position 2,273 of record DXCK01000076.1, read on the forward strand.
GAACCTGAGCGAGAAAATCTCTCAACTGAACCCGATGGCCGTGAAGATGCTGGGCGTACATGCCGATTTCGCCGTTGGCAAACAACTGAAAACACTGGACTCTTCCCTGGCTGCCGAGCTGGATACGATTGGGAACGAAGAAACCAAAATAGTACGACTGAACGATGCAAACGTCTATAAATGTACCCGTTCCTATTTCATCGATTGCGGCTTCAAGCACCCCTTCTTCTTGATAGAGCGGATGACGGACGAAGTGATGCGTGTCGAAAAGAAAGCCTACGAGAAGGTTATCCGTATGATTGCCCACGAGGTGAACAACACGACGGCCGGCATCACTTCAACGTTGGATACCGTGGAACAGACCCTCGCTCCGGAAAAGGGCATGGAAGACATCTGCGCAGTCATGCGTGTCTGTGTGGAGCGTTGCTTTTCGATGAGCCGTTTCATTACCCGCTTTGCCGATGTGGTGAAGATTCCTGAACCCAACCTGGTGCCCTTGTCTTTGAATGATATGGCGGCTACTTGCAAACGCTTTATGGAGGGTATGTGTGCCGATGCCGGAATCAGCTTGACACTGGAGTGCGACGAGCTGGTCAGGCCGGTCAAGATGGATGCGGCACTTTTCGAACAGGTTTTGGTGAACATCATCAAAAACGCAGCCGAAAGTATATCTTCTTCTGAAAGCGCACGGCAGAATGGTCAAATTATCATGCGGACACAATCTCCTGCCTCTGTCGAAGTGGTAGATAACGGGCCGGGCATCAGTAAGGAAGTAGAATCGAAGCTGTTTACTCCTTTCTTTTCAACCAAGCCCAATGGACAAGGCATCGGTTTGGTCTTCATTCGTGAAGTGTTGAGCAAGCATGGTTGTACGTTCTCCTTGCGCACCTATGCCGATGGATTGACACGTTTCCGCATCCTCTTTCCGTTTCCTTGAACAGCACCCGGACATAACTTTTTCTGCACCTGTCCGGGAAATAATTAGCCATTTGCTGGTATCTTATTTGTTAAACAGTCGCAAAAAAAAGAAGAAATAGGTTTCTGTTCGGGAAAGAAGATGTAATTTTGCCGAACAATTTAGAAAAAGAAGTAAATATGGGAAAAGAACTGTCGGCCAGGATTCAGACCTCAATTCTTAATGCAGCAGAAAAGAAGGCTCTCGTATGGCTTGCCGAGAGGCAACCGCGGTGGGTAACGTCGGACTTACTGACTTACGTGGGGGTATTGGGCGCAGTGGTTTGCGCAGTAGGATGCGTACTGTCTAACATAAACGTGAATTATCTGTGGATATCCTCATTGGGTTTGGTGATTAATTGGTATGGCGACAGTCTGGACGGAACGTTGGCTCGCGTGCGTCATACGCAGCGGCCGTTATATGGTTTCTTCATCGATCATACATTGGATGCCATTACCATTTGTATTATGTGCATAGGGTTCGGCCTGTCGCCGGCTTTTCGCTTGGATGTCACCCTGTTGGTGCTGGCGGGCTATCTGGTTCTTTCCATTTATACTTATATTTGTACGATTCTGAAGGATGAATTCAGACTGACGTATAGCAGTTTTGGCCCTACTGAGTTTCGCTTGGTGGTCATTATTCTCAATACGATTTACATGTATGTGCCGGGTTCCTCCAATCGTTATATGGTTTGGGGATGCGATTTTGGAGTGTTCGATTTCATTGGCTTGGCCATTGCGGCATTCCTTTTTATCATTCATCTCTGTCAGTTTGCCAAAGACCGCAAGACCTTGTCTATGCGCGATCCTCTCAAACCCTATCATCCCGAAGATAAAGAATGAAGGCTGCTACCTTGTTTAAAACCTATCTTGAGTTTCTGGTGACTCGTTTGTTTGGAACTGGTGTCGATACATTGGTGCTCTGGATATGTTCTGACTTCCTGTTCAGCTCTTACTGGACGGTTTATGTACTTTCTCCCATCATCTCATTCGAATTTGCTGTCCTGAGCAATTTTCTGTGGTCTTATTGTTGGATATGGAGAAGTCGTGTAGGCGAACGCAGTACACGTGACTTTTGCTATCGTTTCGTTATCTTCAACCTTTCTTCAGGGGTGGGATTCTTGGTAAAGATGCTGTTCCTGCTGCTGTTCGAAAAGATTTTCGGCTGGGATGTTATTTATTGCAATTTTGCTGCATTGCTCATTTCCGGGCTGTTCAATTACTTCTTGGCGGATGCTGTAGTGTTTCGTAAACGGGCTTGGGTATCTTCGAAGACAGAATAGGCTCCTCAATCGTTTTCCAAGGCCAGCAACATTTTCTTGGCTTCTAAGCCACCTGCATATCCTGTAAGTGTATGGTTACTGCCGATAACCCGATGACAAGGTACGAAGATGGATATGGCATTTGCACCGTTGGCATTTGCCACAGCTCTTACAGCATTAGGGATGTCCAACAGACAGGCCAATTCCCGATATGAGACAGTCTTTCCGTAAGGGATTTCCAGTAACTTGTTCCATACTTTCTTTTGAAAAACAGAACCAGTAAACAGCAGTGGAAGGTTGAAATCAGTTCGCTGTTTTCGGAAATATTCGTCCAATTGGCTGGAAGCTTTCAGAGTAATGTCCGAACTTCTTTCTTCGTATTCAGCTTGAAGTATTCTTTGTAGTCTTTGAGATACAGCCTCCTTGTGTTTTCTTGTTACCCAATCGCAAAGGCAAAGTTTGCCTTCGAATGAACCAAGCATTAAATCGCCGCAGGGCGAATGATACAGTTGCAGGTGTATTGTGTTGAGACGTTTCATGTTGTTGACAGTTGTTTCGATTCAGAATGATTTGTAATGTAAAAGCGGTGAAGCCTTATTCAGATATACACTTCACCGCTTTTTTTACTTGATTTCGATTTCTTCCTTCATGTCTATTTCTTCACCGTGTTGGTCGTAGAAGACATATTGTAGAAACGCTAGTTTCTGATTCGGAATAATCTTAATGCCTAATCCGTACTTCATCTGCCATTTGCGTTTCAGCGACATGAGCCCCTGATTTACGTAGGCGGCGATGTACGGGTGGATGTGTAATGAGAATTTCTTTATCTTCAGTTTGTTTACCAGGTAGTCTATTTTGCTCTCCAGTGTGTCCGTAAAGAGAATGGACGGTTTTATGGTTCCTTTTCCGAAACAAGTGGGACAAGTTTCTGCAGTATTGACATCCATAGCCGGACGTACGCGTTGGCGTGTGATTTGCATCAGCCCGAATTTACTGAGTGGCAGAATGTTGTGCCTTGCCCGGTCTTTCTGCATGTTTTGGCACATACGTTCGTAGAGTTTCTGTCGGTTTTCGGCCAATGCCATGTCAATGAAATCTACTACGATGATGCCCCCCATGTCCCTCAGTCGCAATTGACGTGCCAGCTCATCGGCAGCTCCCAAGTTTACTTCCAGTGCGTTGGCTTCTTGTCCGTTTGCATTTTTAGTACGGTTACCGCTGTTTACGTCCACTACGTGAAGTGCCTCTGTGTGTTCAATAATCAGGTAAGCACCACTTTTGTATGAAACGGTTCTGCCAAATGAAGATTTGATTTGTTTGGTGATGCCAAAATTGTCAAAAATGGGAAGTTTTCCTTTATACAGTTTTACAATGTTGGCACGTTCGGGTGCTATCAACGCCACGTAATCCTTTATTTCTTGAAATACCGCTTCGTTATTCACGTGGATACTCTCAAAAGATGGATTGAACAAATCACGCAGCAGTCCTACGGCACGGCTTGTTTCTTCGTAAATAAGCGTAGGGAATTTGGTGGCTTTCTGGATTTTCACCACAGCATCCTCCCAATGTTTGACCAGAACTTTAAGCTCTCCATCGAGCTCGGCCACGCGTTTGCCTTCAGCCACTGTGCGTACGATAACGCCGAAGTTTTTGGGCTTTATGCTCATCAGTAGTTGTTTCAGGCGTGCCCGTTCTTCACTCGATTTAATTTTTTGCGATACGGAAACCTTGTCGTTGAAAGGGATGAGAACCAAATATCTTCCAGCAAAAGAAAGTTCAGAAGTCAGTCTCGGCCCTTTAGTAGAAATAGGTTCCTTGACAATCTGTACCACTACCTCTTGTCCTACTTTTAGGGTGTTAGACACCGTTCCGTCTTTTTCCAAATCAGGAAGGATAGTAGCTTTGGTGATGGGGGTAAGCTTTTTTTTGTCGCTTAAAGTCTGCTTTATGTATTTTTCCAGAGAGTTGAACTGGGGACCTAAGTCCTGGTAATGAAGAAAAGCGTCTTTCTCATAACCTACGTCCACGAAGCAGGCATTTAGGCCAGGCATCAGTTTTCTGATACGCCCTAAATACATGTTACCCACGGAGAAGGAGATATTTCTTCCTTCACTTTGCAGTTCCACCAAACTCTTGTCTTCCAACAAGGCGATGGTAACTTCTTTGGGTTGTACGTCTACAACGAGTTCGTTTGTCACAATAATTTCGCTTTTTTAGTTTAAATGAGTTGTACCGCCTTTGGCGGTTGTTACTGTTATTACTTGTTTAAACAAAGAACAAACTCGCGAAACTGTGATTCACAAGTTTGTTCTTTGTTTGCCTTTTGACTTAGAAATTACTTTTTGCTTTTGTGTCTGTTCTTTCTCAGTCTTTTTTTACGCTTGTGCGTAGACATTTTATGT
>DXCK01000077.1 GCA_019116045.1 Candidatus Bacteroides merdipullorum
CGGAAAACTTCTTAGCTAACCACGATACACCAATTAACTAATTTTCAATCGCATAAGAACAGGAATTAGTAAACTTGCGAAAAGGATGATAAAAAGGAGATGGTTTTCTTGGATAAAAAGAAAAACATTCATAGCTTTGCAAAAACATTTATCTGCATTAAAAGACACTTCTTACAAAATTAGTCTAAAACAGCAAACATCTAAGGAGCAAAACATCGTGGAAAAAAAAATTTATTCTTATGAAGAAGCCTTTGAAGAATCTTTACGTTACTTCCAAGGAGATGAACTGGCCGCACGGGTTTGGGTAAACAAATATGCGGTAAAAGATTCTTTCGGTAATATTTACGAAAAATCACCGGAAGACATGCACTGGAGAATAGCCAATGAAGTAGCTCGCATCGAGGCTAAATACCCTAATGCCTTGACTGCAGAAGAATTGTTCGACCTGCTGGACCACTTCAAATACATCATTCCGCAAGGCAGCCCGATGACGGGAATTGGAAACAATTACCAGGTTGCGTCTTTGTCCAACTGCTTTGTGATTGGCATCGACGGGAAAGCCGACTCCTATGGCGCCATCTTCAAAATAGACGAAGAACAAGTGCAACTGATGAAACGTCGCGGCGGTGTAGGCCATGACCTCTCACACATCCGCCCTAAAGGTTCCCCGGTCAAGAACTCGGCCTTGACATCTACCGGTCTTGTTCCGTTCATGGAACGGTACTCTAATTCTACCCGAGAAGTTGCTCAAGACGGGCGGCGGGGAGCTCTGATGCTAAGCGTATCCATCAAACATCCCGATGCTGAAGCTTTCATTGATGCCAAAATGACCGAAGGTAAAGTCACAGGCGCCAACGTCTCCGTGAAATTGGATGATGCTTTCATGAAGGCTGTGACTGAAGACAAGCCGTATGTTCAACAGTATCCTATTGACGCAGATAACCCAACTGTTAAAAAAGAAATCAACGCCGTAGAACTTTGGAAAAAAATCATCCATAATGCATGGAAATCTGCCGAACCTGGCGTACTGTTCTGGGATACGATCTTAAAAGAATCTGTACCGGATTGTTATGCAGATCTGGGTTACCGCACTGTGTCTACAAATCCCTGCGGAGAAATCCCCTTGTGCCCTTACGATTCATGCCGTCTGCTGGCCATCAATCTTTATTCTTATGTGGTCAATCCCTTCAAGCCAGATGCCTATTTCGACTTTGATTTGTTTAAGAGACACGTGACACTGGCCCAGCGCATCATGGATGACATCATCGATCTGGAATTAGAGAAAATCGAAAAAATTCTGGAAAAAATCAATTCCGACCCGGAAAGTGAAGATGTCAAACATACGGAGAAAACGCTTTGGGAGAAAATCTACAAAAAGAGCGGACAAGGAAGGCGTACCGGTGTAGGCATTACAGCCGAAGGAGACATGTTGGCAGCCTTAGGATTGCGTTACGGCACAGAGGAAGCTACCGATTTCTCCGAAAAGGTTCATCGTACCATCGCTCTCCAGGCCTACCGCGCGTCGGTGCAAATGGCTAAAGAACGCGGTGCTTTCGAAATTTATGATACAGAGCGTGAAAAGAACAATCCCTTCATCAACCGTTTGCGCGAAGCCGATCCGGAATTATACGAAGAAATGAAAGCATACGGACGACGCAACATTGCTTGTTTAACCATTGCTCCGACTGGAACCACAAGCCTGATGACGCAAACCACATCTGGCATCGAGCCTGTATTTCTCCCCGTATATAAACGCCGCCGCAAAGTAAATCCCAATGACACTAATGTACATATTGATTTCATAGACGAAACAGGCGACGCCTTCGAAGAATATATTGTCTTTCATCCTAAGTTTGTTACATGGATGGAAGCACAAGGCTATGATCCTGCCAAGAAATACACACAAGAAGAAATCGATTCATTGGTCGAACGCTCACCCTATTACAAAGCGACATCCAATGACGTAGATTGGCTGATGAAAGTCAAAATGCAAGGGCGTATCCAGAAATGGGTAGACCACTCCATCAGCGTGACCATCAATCTGCCTCAAGATGTAAGCGAAGATCTGGTAAACCGCCTTTACATAGAGGCTTGGAAATCGGGCTGCAAAGGTTGTACGGTATACCGCGAAGGCTCTCGCTCGGGTGTGCTCATTTCGACCAAGAAAGACAAGAAAGATGAATTGCCCCCGTGCAAACCGCCCACGATTGTAGAAACGAGACCTAAAGTATTGGAGGCCGATGTCGTACGTTTCCAGAACAATAAAGAAAAATGGGTGGCATTCGTCGGCCTGATGAATGGGTATCCTTACGAAATATTTACCGGTGTGCTGGACGATGACGAAGGCATCGTTCTTCCGAAGAGCGTCGTTTCTGGCCACATCATCAAAAACTACGATGACAACGGCCGCAAACACTATGACTTCCAGTTTGAGAACAAGCGTGGTTATAAAGTAACCATCGAAGGCTTATCGGAAAAGTTCAACAAAGAGTATTGGAATTACGCCAAACTTATCTCCGGAGTATTGCGCTATCGCATGCCCATCGAGCAAGTGATAAAGCTGGTCAGCTCGCTCCAACTGGACAACGAAAGCATCAACACCTGGAAGAATGGCGTCGAACGCGCCCTCAAGAAATACGTGTCCGACGGTACGGAAGTCAAAGGAAGAAAATGCCCGAATTGCGGCAATGAGACTTTGGTATACCAAGAAGGCTGCCTCATCTGTAAAACCTGCGGAGCTTCGCGATGCGGATAACACATAGCTATATACTATTAAAAGGTCTGCGCTTCTACGCCTACCATGGCGTAGGGGCGCAGGAAGCTATTGTAGGCAACGAGTTCACCATAGACCTTCGGCTGAAAGTAGACTTGGCAACGGCAGCAGAAAACGACCACCTGGAAAACACGGTCAGTTATGCCGATGTGTTTCAAACCATAAAAGATGAAATGAAGTACCCATCCAAATTGTTGGAACATGTAGCCGGACGCATCTGCAATCGACTTTTCCAAGATTTCCCCCTCGTCGATGAAATCGAATTGAAACTGCTGAAACGCAACCCGCCAATGGGGGCAGATATCAGGGAAGCCGGCGTAGAAATGAAGTGCCAACGCCACCCTTTCTGAGCACCAAAATTACAAGTTTGCCCGCAGTGCACAAGAACGATGTATCTTGCGCACTGCGGGCAAACTTCTTTCGGATTATAAGCTTTCCTTTAACGATTCACTGATATATGCCAACGCCGCCCCAATAGCTGTCCGATACTCGGCATAGGGAGGAACATGAAAGTGGACGCCATAGAAGCGCTCAATCTTGGAGAATACCTCCCGGCATTGTGGCAACTGCGTCAGGTTACCGATAAGCACGAAATCTTTTATGTTGCTGTTGATGGAAGCCAGGACAGCGGCTTGCCCGATAGTCTGAAGCACCATCCAAATGATACCGCAAGCAATATCCGTTTCAGAAGCATTGCTATCCACTTTGCCTAAAAGAGAAGCTGTGGCATCCACAGGCAAATCGGGCAATGCTTTGTTGCAGATGTCTCCTATCAGCAGATTGACTCGGGTGCTATCGCCTTTGCCGGCCAACTCAGCCACCTGGCGGATGTTGTCCGTCTTCAGCAGCAGGCGCGACAGTCCTTGCAACGTGCCCCCCCCGATGCTTACGCCGCCAATGTGCTTGATATGATTACCATCAATCCGGACGAGCGAGGTTCCCGTCCCCATACTGACCACTATCAGTTGGTCATTGTCCAGCGCGTGGCGGGCTGCCAAGCCGTTGGCCAGAAACTCATCGGTCTTACGGGTGGGCAAGCCATACAGCGGGCTGTCGACAAAGGCACTCCCTACTCCTGTTAGCATCACCTGCTCGACATCGGCCAACTGGATGCCATTATCATATATATACTTTCCAAAAGCACCAAACAAGGAGGTCACCGGGTCGGCAGCCGTAATGAACATGGGCGAATGGATATGCCCCTTATCAATGCCAACAATCTTGGTCGTGCTTCCTCCTACGTCTATACCTATTACCATTCCCATAGTTTTCTCTCATTATTTGCGGCAAAGGTAGGCATTTCGTATCTATATACACGTATGTTTCCGGGAAAAAATAGCCGTCTCTGCTAACGGTTGAATAGCTCGAAGGTAAACTTGCAGCCCACCTGCTGGTATTCCCAGTTGGCAAAGCTGGCAAACAGCCCGAAATCGAACACATGCGTACCGATTCCATAGCCCACTTCGATGTAAGGTTTCAGATGGGGAACGGTAAGGGCATTGAAGTAAAGGCGCTCGTTCAGGACATATTGCGTGTATTTCATCAGATGACGCATCAGCAGGAAAGGAGCTTCGTAAGTCAGATGAGCCCGGAAATAGCTGCGCGAAGAGTTATACCAACGACCATCCAACAACTGAAAGACACCCCCTATTTCATCGTTCCACCCCACTGGCAGGTTGTGCCGGGAGAAGTTGGCAAAGTCAACAAAATAAAGTTCTTTCTGATTGGTGAACATGCCCCACCCGAAACGGTAATACAAATCGCGCATCAGGCCTAAACGGATGCTGTGCTGATAGTCCAACTCCACGCGCTCAAAACTGCCAGAATTGGGCAGGATACCCGCAATGCCCCGCTCCCAATCAACAGAAACAGTAGGGTAACGAGAAAACAGATTCACCTTGCGCATCCCATCCATATAATAGTATTGCCCGGGGGTCCAGGTAAGGACCACGCGGGGGGCGAAGCTATTATAAGCATGGCGGAAACGGTTGAGAATGGCCGGGTCGTAGGCCGGAAGCACGGGGGTGACGGGCGGCTCCGAAGAAGCATCGGTCAGCGAACGCACCGGCGGTGTCTGAGGATAGATGAACTCGAAGCGCGAAGGTTCTGCCTCTGTGCGGCGATGGATGGAAAGGCCTACGTCGAGGGTCAGGCCGTTTATGATTTCCCACGTATGCCTCACCCGCAGGTAAAGGTCTTTGAAGTAATCCAAATGTATTTGGTTGAAGTCGAAAACGCTGTCCGGGATGGCCTTCAAATCTTCCAATACATCGCTGCTGTATATGCGGTTGCCGTTGCCTATCTCCAGATGCAAGGCCGCGCGGTATTTAGGCAGGTAATCGAAGTCGGTCGCCATTGACCAATAGAACTCCTTGCGCGTGAAGTTGTAACCTATTTGGGGAACGACACGCAGCAGTCTGTCGCCGGTGAAAAGGCGATTGTATTTGAACTGCTGCCGGTAGGACAGGCCATTGGAACCGCTGTAACTGAACAGCAGGGGGTTGATGAGTGGCGAACAGTTGACGTTGCCGATGTGGGCAATGTTCAACGTATAGTCACGCAGCAAGACATCTCCCAGTTGCCCCCAAAAGGCCTGGTGCTTGTTGCGCCAACGCTTGCGACGGCTGATTGTGTCACGCGAGGCGAAATAATCGGCATAGAGTTGCTGCTCGTGGGCCGAAAGCGGTATGGGGCGCAAGGCATTGAACGTGGCGGTATCGCGCACGTAGGCGTTCGTGTCGCAGCGCAGCGTGTAGTATTCGCTCAAATCATAAGGGCTGCGCTGAGGCGCGGCCGGGGCGGGCAGTGTGCCTCGGGGGGTAATCTCGTGGTAATCCAGTGTAGCGGTATAGCGGCCTTCGATGCGGTTGCCCAACAAGGCGAAGCGGCCATCGACGATGCAACTGAGGGGGAGGAACTCGTCGGGAGCGCCCACATCGCCCATCTGCAACTGTACCTGGAAGGTGAACCATTCGCTACGTCCTGCGAAGGACATCTGGCGCACGCTCCAGACGTTGTCGGTGACAACCAGGTAGCCGTCTACCAACTGGAAGCTTTTGTTGCGGGGCACGAAGCGTATCTTATACGTCCGTTCGTGCGTGGGCCCCCATACCGAGTCGAGCCGGTAGCGGTAATACTTGGTGGCGTCGGGCGACAGGGGCGAAAGGAGCTTGTCGCGGAGCAACGTGGGGGCATAGACATTGATATGGAAATATTCCGGCAGTCGGTGGTCCATCTGCCAGAAGTCGGAGGTGGTCCCGCTGACTGCCGTCACTTTATGGTCGTACTGCCCCGGGGCCGTGTAGCGCAAATCGCCGTAGGCTTCCATCATATACTCGCGCACCCCTTTGCGGAGGCGGAAGATGGAGGGCCAGAAACGCAGCAGGAAATTGCGCTTGGGCACGTTGATGTATCCCTTCATGTAGATGTTCGATTTGTACGAGGCCACGGCCTTGGCATAGGTGGGCGCACAGAGAATCACGCGTGACATCAGCGAGTCGGCCACCCTTTCCTGCGAGTCGGGCGGCGGCAACGGGGCGCGCTTCTTGGCAGAAAGGCCAAGAGGGATGCACAGCCACAGGCACAGCAATATGTAGAAGGCGCGTCTTGTCACTTTTCTTCTCCTTTAAGGACTATGGCGGCAAATATAAGGATTATCCGTGGAAAAGCGCAGATTTTAACCACATTTGGCAAGGCATGAGAGAATCTTCAGATAAAGGAGGGGGAAGATGAGTATTATAGTCATCCGGGATGAGTATTATACTCATCTCCCCCCACTCTGAGAGCCTCCTGCGATGCCTTCCCGCAGAAGGTCCGGAAAGGTATAATGGCACGCAGATGACGCAGATGCGACAGATGACCACGGATTATACTTCGTTGATTTACAGTTAGACAAATCTGCGAAAATCTGTTTAATCAGTGTCATCTGCGTGCCATTTTATATTTTGACACATTTACTTCGGCACACCCTCTCAGGCCCCTTCGGGAAGGGTCTGAGGGCCGTCTGTCAACGGTGCAAAATCAATGCCGAACGCCCCCCTACGCTGACCTGCCCGCCCGGCATCGTGCCCAGCCCACGACGGGCATCAATCCGGCCGTCGCGCGCCACCACCTGCCACGTGCCTTCGGGCAAGTCAATGGCCGTAGAACGGGAGCGAGCGTTCAATATGACCGTGATGTCCCGCCACGTGTCGCCCGCCGGAGTGCCATTCAGACGGAAAGCAACGACATTGGACTCCTTGACCGGAAGGAACTCCAAACATTCCCTCACCTGCCCGGCATCACCCAAACGGAAGGCAGGATGATGGCGGCGCATGTCAACCAAACCACAGACGTAGTCGAACACCTCGCGGTTCTCCTTCTTCAACTCCCAACGAATGGCATTAATGCTGTCCGGGCTGTTATAAGAATTATGCACCCCGCTCTTGTCGCGCATCACCTCGTCGCCCGCAAAGATGAAGGGCACGCCCTGCGACGTCAGCACAGCCGTCTCCGCCAGCTTATGCAACGCCGTCCTCACAGCCGGAGAAGCATCGGGCATCGTAGCCTTCAGGCGGTCGGCCAGACACATATCGTCGTGGCAACTGACATAGCTGATAAACTGCGTAGGCTGCAAGGCCCAGAACTTGGGCACCTTATGCGCCGCCCCGGCATTGACCTGAGGATGCTCCACACCACCGGCCAGGCCGAAGCGGATGCCAGCCTCATGACCCTCCAACCCGGCCAGGAAAGCCCCCAGGCCATCATTGCCGAAAGGACCACGCAGGCTGTCGCGATACTCATCACTAAAGGCTGCCACACCGGCCAGACGGTCGATGTTGTTCTTCATCGCCAACGAATCGGCAGGCCATTGCGGAGTGCCGGCAGCCCATCCCTCGCCATACACATAGATAGAAGGATCAATCTCGTCCAATGCCTTCCGGATAGCACGCATCGTTGTCAAGTCATGTATCCCCATCAAGTCGAAACGGAAGCCATCCACATGATATTCTTCCACCCAATACTTCACGCTCTCCACCATATAGCGGCGCATCATCTCACGCTCCGAAGCCGTCTCGTTGCCACATCCCGAAGCATTGGCCCAGCCCCCCTCCGGATTCTGCCGATAGAAATAGCCCGGCACCGTGCGCTCAAAGTTACCGCCCTCTGTCACCGCCGTATGGTTATACACCACATCCATCACCACGCGGATGCCGGCCTGATGCAAAGCCATCACCATCTGCTTAAACTCACGAATACGGACTTCAGGGTCATAAGGGTCCGTAGCATACGAACCTTCCGGCACATTATAATTCTTCGGATCATACCCCCAGTTATATTGAGGCACATCCAACTTCGTTTCATCCACAGACGAATAATCGAACGAAGGCAAAATATGAACATGCGTCACGCCCAATTCCTTCAAATGGTCAATCCCAGTCTTTTGCCCCTGTGCAGACCTTGTCCCGGCTTCTGTCAGAGCCAAGAACTTGCCACGGTGCGCAATCCCCGATAACGAATCAATAGAGAAATCACGATGATGCATCTCATATATGATAATGTCAGCAAAGCTTTTCAATTCTGGCCGCACATCCTTGTCCCATCCCTGCGGGTCAGTATCATCCAAATCAATCACGGCAGCCCTGTCTCCATTCACTCCAACCGCCTTAGCCCATACGCCCGGAGTATCTCCCAACCATGCACCGTCCACCTTCACATCGAAAGTATAAAACTGTCCGTTCAGGTCTCCCTCTACGGTTGTCCGCCACAATCCTCCATCATCTTCTTTCATGGACAAAGTCCGGACAGGCTCGCCTCCTTGTCCCTCGGCATACAGCTTCAAGCTCACCTCATCAGCAGTAGGAGCCCACAATGCAAACTTAGTAGCTTCAGGAGCATAAACCATTTCCTCCCAATCACCTTCCGGCACAGGATACTCATCGTACGAGCCATAAGAATTTCGCTGCACCTGCTGGCAGCCCACTGCGGTCAATACCGGCAAAATCAATAAGTGTTTCAACTTCATGGAATAACTTTTTAGATGTAAATAGTAAGATTTTTGTCAAAGATACGCGCTTTTCCTGACAAATCAATCGGAATAGAAATAAAATAGATACAAGTACAATTCCATATATCTGATTATCAAAGCGAATAGTACCTCCCTTCACCTGATTCAAGGAACAAGAATGGAAACTTCATCTGTCACTTACAAGAAGTATCCCGGCAAACAAGAATTCCGGAAACCTCCTCCAATACATTTATATTTTCACCTGTCTCAACCTGCGTCAGAAGTATCTGGAAAGGCGATTTTAGTCTGCATTGATTTATATTTTCATTCTTTGAGAAGATGCTTTCAGGTTCTCTCACTATATTTGTGTGTCAGAATTACTAATACCAAAACATAATATGACTATTACCTTTCGAATTCAGTATCACACCACATGGGGTGAAAGCCTCCGTGTGTTAATTGATGACGGTTTTGAAGTAGAACTGTCTACTGTAAACGGCATCCAATGGCAAGGCCAAAGCAACTATCAGCCCGCTTCAACCGAAGTTCCGGTTTCTTACCGGTATGCAGTCTACCGCGACAACCGTTGCATCCGCCAAGAGTTTGGTGCTATTCCCCATCTGTTTTGCCCCTCTGGGTACACAGATACACATTATCTATTGCAAGACACGTGGCGCGACCTGCCTCTTGCCTCCTATCGGTTCAGCTCTGCATTCTGCACCACGGAGGATGACAACCGGCCTCAAATGCCGCTCCCTGTTGAAAGCAACACTCAGGTCATCTTCCGTGTACTCTGCCCTTCGGGTAACACTCGCAAACGGACATTAGGCCTGGTAGGCAACTGCAAGGCGTTAAGCAACTGGGCAGCGTCTGCTCCTGTCCGGCTTAGCGAGGTGCGCCCTAATGTATGGCAGGTTGCGTTGGACGCAGCTTCCCTGCCTCCCACTTTCGAATATAAATACGTAAGTTTGTGCCCGGACAATGACAGCGTAATCGAATGGGAAACTCATGATAACCGCACATCCACAGTGCCGGCACTGCAACCGGGCGAAATCTATGCCGCTCCGGAAGAAGAGGCTTTCTTTGCCGGAGAAAATTACAAGATAGCAGGCTGTGCCATACCTGTATTTTCTCTTCGTTCGGAAGGGAGCTTTGGCGTAGGAGACTTCGGCGACCTGAAAACATTCATAGGTTGGGCGGCAGACACACATCAGCGGGCTGTGCAGATTCTCCCCATCAACGACACAACCATGACGGAGACTTGGACCGACTCTTATCCATACAGCAGCATCTCCATTTATGCTTTCCACCCCATGTATGTCGATTTACGGCAACTCCCCTCTCTGCATGACAGCGAGGCGGTCATCACTTTCGAACAAAAGAGGAAAGAACTGAACGGGCTGCCGCAGGTGGATTACGAAGCTGTGAACCGCTGGAAAAGGGACTATCTGAAGGCCATATTCATGCAGGAGAAAGAAACCATTCTTGCTTCTGAAGGTTACCAGGATTTCTACCATGACAATGCCGAATGGCTGCGCCCGTATGCTACTTTCTGCTACTTACGCGACCGGTTCCATACGGCAGACTTCAACCAGTGGCAAGAGTACAGCACCTATCGCTCTGAGATTTCGGAAGAGTTCTGCTCGCCTGAAAGCGAAGCCTACACGGAAACCTCTTTCCATTGCTTCGTGCAATATGTGCTACACATTCAGTTATTAGCCGCTTGCGACTATGGCCGCCAGCGGGGCGTTATTGTAAAAGGAGACATCCCTATCGGCATCAGCCGCACCAGTGTAGAGGCATGGGTAGAGCCTTATTACTTCAACATGAACGGACAAGCCGGCGCTCCCCCCGACGCTTTCTCGACCAAAGGACAGAACTGGGGATTGCCCACCTATAACTGGAAGGTGATGGAGAAAGACGGCTACCTGTGGTGGCAACGCCGCTTCCGCAAGATGGCCAACTACTTCACGGCCTACCGCATCGACCACATCTTGGGATTCTTCCGAATCTGGGAGATACCTACCCACTCCGTACACGGGCTGTTGGGGCAGTTTGTCCCTGCCTTGCCGATGAGCGTGAACGAAATCCAAAGCTATGGGCTATATTTCCAGAAGGACTTCATGACGCGCCCGTTCATCAACGATTTCATGCTCAACCAGATGTTCGGCCCGCGTGCCCAGGAGGTCCGGGATACTTTCGTACGACACCTGCATGATGACATCTATGCCATGCGTCCGGAATTTGACACGCAAAGAAAGATAGAAAGCTACTTTGCCGGAAAGGACGATACGGACAGCGTCAACTTGCGAGAGGGCCTTTATGCCTTGGTCAGCGACGTGCTGTTTATCCCCGACCGAGACAATCCGGAGATGTACCATCCGCGCATCGCCGTGCAAAACGACTATATCTACCGCCAGCTCAATCCGCAGGAGAAGGATGCCTTCAACCGCCTGTACAACGACTATTATTACCGCCGCCATAACCAGTTCTGGTATCAGGAGGCCATGAAGAAACTGCCCATCCTGACCCAATCGACCTCTATGCTGGTGTGCGGCGAGGACTTGGGCATGGTGCCCGACTGCGTGCCTTGGGTCATGGAGCAACTGCAAATCCTGTCGCTCGAAATCCAACGGATGCCCAAGCGCCCGGAAGACGAGTTCGGGCATGTCGAGGCCTACCCCTTCCGCTCCGTCTGCACCATCGGGACGCACGACATGAGCAGCTTCCGGGGCTGGTGGGAGGAAGACCGCAACGTGTCGGCACGCTTCTTCTACCACGAACTGAAGCATTGGGGAGAACTGCCCCAGCACGCACCGGGGTGGCTCTGCGAGGATGTCATCCGGAGGCATCTGTACAGCCCTTCCATGCTGTGCATACTGACGTGGCAGGATTGGACTTCGATGGACGAGACCCTACGCAATCCGGACATTGACATCGAGCGCATCAACGTCCCCGCCAATCCGCACCACTACTGGCGCTGGCGCATGCACCTCACACTGGAAGACCTGATGCAACAACACGACTTCAATGACAAAATCCGCCGCATGATTGACGAATGTGGACGGTAACAGCGTCCAAGCACCCTGGACAGGGTGTCCAAGCATCTTGGACAGGGTGTCCAAACATCTTGGACAGGGCTTCCAAGCATCTTGGAAAGGACGCTCCAAGCATCTTGGAAAGGACGCTCCAAGCATCTTGGAAAGGCTTTCCAAGATGCTTGGAAGAAACCTTCCGGACTATTCAAACAACAGTACACAAAGAACCATGAAAGAAATTCCCAATTTAAGTTTCTGGAAGCTCTGGAACATCAGTTTCGGCTTCTTCGGCGTACAGATAGCCTACGCCTTGCAGAGCGCCAACATCAGCCGCATCTTTGCCACGCTGGGCGCCGACCCGCACAGCCTGAGTTATTTTTGGATTCTGCCCCCGCTGATGGGCATCATCGTGCAACCGCTCATCGGCATGTTCAGCGACCGCACCTGGTGCCGCTTCGGACGGCGCATCCCCTACCTGTTCGTAGGAGCCATCATTGCCGTGATGGTCATGTGCCTGCTGCCCAATGCCGGCAGCTTCGGCATGGGAGTCTCGGCGGCCATGGTGTTCGGCCTGTTCTCGCTGATGCTGCTCGACACCTCCATCAACATCGCCATGCAACCCTTCAAGATGATGGTGGGCGACATGGTGAACGAAAAACAAAAAGGACTGGCCTATGCCATCCAAAGCTTCCTGTGCAACGCCGGCAGCCTGGCCGGATACCTCTTCCCGTTCCTCTTCGCAGCCTTCGGCATCAGCAACGTGGCACCCAAGGGAGTGATTCCGAACTCCGTCATCTACTCCTTCTACATCGGCGCCGCCATCCTCATCCTGTGCGTCATCTACACCACCCTGAAGGTCAAGGAATACCCGCCCCAGTTGTATGCCGAATACCACGGCATCGACAACCAGGAGAAAGAAGAAAAAGTAAACGTGTTCAAACTGCTGGTCAAAGCCCCCAAAGCATTCTGGACCGTAGGACTGGTGCAATTCTTCTGCTGGGCCGCCTTCATGTTCATGTGGACCTACACCAACGGCACCGTGGCCGCCAACGTGTTCGACACCCCTTCCGCCAAACTGCTCAAAGACGGCGTGACAACCCTGGTACTGGACACCCAATCGCAGCAATACCAAGACGCCGGCGACTGGGTGGGCATCCTCTTTGCCGTGCAAGCCATCGGTTCCGTCCTCTGGGCCATGGCATTGCCTATGTTCAAAAACCGCAAGCTGTCCTATTCACTCAGCCTGATACTGGGAGGCATAGGCTTCATCTCCACCTATTTCGTCCATGACCAATACCTGCTGTTCGTCTCCTTCCTGCTCATCGGATGCGCCTGGGCAGCCATGCTGGCCCTCCCCTTCACCATCCTGACCAACTCGTTGAGCGGAGGCCACATGGGCACCTATCTGGGACTGTTCAACGGCACCATCTGCATCCCACAAATCGTAGCCGCTGCCACGGGCGGACAGATTCTGCACCTCTTCACCCGCGAAGGCAGCGTACCTCCCGAAGTCAACATGCTGGTACTGGCAGGCATCCTGCTGATTGTCGGCGCCTGCTGCGTAAACTTCATCAAAGAAGGGAAAAACTGATGTAAATTGCGAGCGACGAGCGATGAGCTACGAGCTACGAGCGATGAGCTACAAGCTACAAGCTACA
>DXCK01000078.1 GCA_019116045.1 Candidatus Bacteroides merdipullorum
TTGTAGAAGAAAAATCTTTCTTTTCATCCATATCTCACTCAAGGTAAAATACGTCCGGACTCCTCAGACGCATTAATAAAAAGAAAGTGTGGAGTCCCACTGTCTATCTTGTCTTAGGCTCTGGTAAACCCGAATGTAAATAGACAATATCCCCACACTTGTGATGTATATAGCTTGAGTAAGCATATACAGACAAGTGATGAGCGTGATTGCCGTACCTTACATTCATTTTGAGTTTACCAGACTTCAAGACAAAGGTAAAAGCTACACTTTCATCAATTAACTACTAAGTAAGTTTGTCGGCAGGCGCTTCTGACCGACACGGCAAAGATACTAACTTTTAATTGATAAACAAACTCATACGGGGATATTGTGTTTATTTTTAGTCCGCTATGAAATCATACAAATCCGGGTCTTCCTGCATCAGGTCGTACTCTGTCGGTTCGGCATCCGCGGGATTGATGCTTTCGTCGCCGTCCATGGTCATGTTGGGACGGTTCCAAAGGTCAGATTCCGTGTAGGAAGACCGGGCCGGGCTTTGCCGAGGACAAGGCGATGCTTCCCCTTGGCGAAGAGGGGCACTGCGCGAGGAGGAGACTTCGGGTGGGAAGTATTCCTTAGTGCCGCTTACCGGTGCTTCACGATGGCATTGCTTGCCCAGTCCGATGAGCACCACGGCCACAATGAAATAGCCTACATACTTCTTGAATTTAGCACTCATGGTCGATATCCTTTAAGATTAAGCATTTCTGCGCAAAGCTGCTTCGTAAATGTGGCGTACCCGTTCGCGCAAGTGCAGGGGACGGATAACTTCCAGCGAGCAACTGCGCGAGAGCAGTTCCATCACAAAATCGTTGGTGATGCGCAGGTGCAGGGCGATGCGGAACTCTTCGGACGTGTCGGACAGAATTACTTGTGAATGGTGCAGGGGGACGGATTTGAGGAACTTGCCGTCCAAGGCATCGTAACGTAGTTCGATATCTTCGACGGGGATGTCCGTCTGGTCCCAGATACCGTAGCAATCGCGGAAGAGGGCCTGCACATCTATCGAAGTGTCGCGCTGGAAATGTTCGTTGTCCAGTACATGCAGGTCGCGGATGCGGTCCACGCCAAAGGTTTTCAGCGTGTCGCCTTCGTAGGCCAGGAGGTACCAGCGTTGGTTGGATTCCTTCAGGAAGTGGGGTAGGACCTTCTTCTTCACCTGTTGGTCGTCGTGCCGCACCAACACGTATTGGAACTCCACGGGATGCGAGCGTTTGATGGCGCCGATCAGCGAGGCCAGCCATTCGCTATGCTGTGGGCGGTGATGCTCGGGCAGGACATACGAGGCCAGCGTGCTGTCACCCTCCAAGGCGTTCAGCAGGTCGAAGTTCAGTAAGAGCTCTTCGTAGCGGTTCCACTCCTGTTCATCCTCTTCAATGATATGGTAACCCCCGTGTTCATGTTTTATCCGGATGCCGAACAATGAAGCGATGTCCTGCAGGTCGCGTTGCAAGGTGCGCAGGTTGACGCCCGTATAGCCCCGCTCCTCCATGCGGAGAGTGACATACCGTTCCAGTTCTTCCACGGTGATATAGGAATGGCTTTCTTTCAGTTTATTGACGATGACCAGCATCCGTTGCAGGCCTTCCAAACGTTTGCCCATAGATATAGTGCTTATCGTTATACTTTTTCGCAAAGATAAGGGGAGCGGACGACAAAACGTGTCGTTTGAAGGTAAAAAGATAAGATATAGTTCCGGAGTAATTGGTTTGGGATAAAAAAACGCCGGGCGGGGGGAACTTTCCGTCCGGCGTATAAGTTGTAAGATGTGAGTGAAGAAATATAGTTCCCCTGTTTATGTTATATTTATGCGTCGATGTTGGCGTAGGTGGCGTTCTTTTCGATGAACTCGCGGCGCGGGCCTACATCTTCGCCCATCAACATGGAGAAGATATAGTCTGTGGCGGCGGCATTCTCGATGGTCACCTGCTTCAACATTCGGTTTTCGGGATCCATGGTCGTTTCCCACAGTTGTTGGGGATTCATTTCACCCAGACCTTTGTAGCGTTGCGTGTGGATGGCATTTTCCGAGCCTCCGCCATAAGTGTCGATGAAGCGTTGGCGTTGCTGATCGTTCCAGCAGTATTCCGAAACCTTTCCTTTGGTGCAACGGTAGAGGGGTGGGGTAGCGATGTACAGGTATCCTTGTTCGATGAGTTGTGGAAAATAGCGGAAGAACAGTGTCATGATGAGTGTGTCGATGTGTGAGCCATCGACATCGGCATCGGTCATGATAATAATCTTCTTGTAGCGCAGCTTGTCGATGTTGGCCTCTTTGCTTTCGTCTCCGTTTACGCCGAAGCGGATGCCCAGGGCCTGTATGATGTTGTTCACTTCATCACTTTCGAAGGCTTTGTGCCACATGGCCTTTTCGACGTTCAGTATCTTACCGCGCAGGGGCAGGATGGCTTGGAACATGCGGTTTCTGCCTTGCTTGGCCGAGCCGCCTGCCGAGTCACCCTCGACCAGAAACAGTTCACATTCGTCCGGGTCCTTGCTGGAACAGTCGGCCAGTTTGCCGGGCAGTCCGCCTCCGCTCATGGGCGACTTGCGTTGTACTGATTCGCGTGCCTTGCGGGCTGCTACGCGGGCGGTGGCTGCCAGCAATACTTTGTCTACAATGAGTTTAGCTTCTTTGGGATGCTCTTCCAGGTAGTTGGTCAGGGCTTCGCCCACGGCCTGATTGACGGCGCCGCTCACTTCGTTGTTGCCCAGTTTGGTTTTGGTCTGTCCTTCGAACTGGGGTTCGGCCACCTTGACGGAGATGACGGCTATCAGTCCTTCGCGGAAGTCCTCACCGTTGATTTCTACTTTGGCTTTCTCTACGGCTTTGGCGCAGTTGTCGTCGGCATATTTCTTCAGTACGCGGGTCAGTGCGGCGCGGAAGCCTGCCTCGTGCGTGCCGCCTTCTTTGGTGTTGATGTTATTGACGTAAGAGTGAAGGTTTTCGCGGTAGCCCGTGTTATACATGATGGCACATTCAATGGGGACACCAGCCTTTTCGGTGTTCAGGTAGATGACGTCGTTGAACAGCGGTGTGTTGTTGCTGTTCAGGTAGCGGACAAACTCCTTCACGCCTTCTTCCGAGTGGAACTGTTCGGTCACGGGGTTGCCTTCTTCATCCGTCTGGCGCATGTCTGTCAGGGTGATGCGAATGCCTTTGTTCAGGTAGGCCAGTTCGCGGAGACGGTTTTCGAGCGTGCTGAATTTGTATTCGGTGACGGTGAAGATGCTGCCGTCGGGCCAGAAAGTCTGCTTGGTGCCAGTTTGGGCGGGTTCGCACGTTCCTACTTCCTTGACGGGGTAGAGGGGTTTGCCGCAGGCGTATTCCTGTTGGTAGATTTTACCGTTGCGAAAGACTTGCGTGGTCATGTGGGTAGAAAGCGCGTTGACGCACGACACGCCCACGCCGTGCAATCCGCCGGACACTTTGTAGGAGCCTTTGTCGAACTTGCCGCCTGCGTGCAGAACGGTCATGACGACTTCCAGGGCAGATTTCTTTTCCTTTTCATGGAAGTCGACTGGGATGCCTCGGCCGTTGTCCTGGACGGTGATGGAGTTGTCGGCGTTGATGGTTACTTCGATGTGGTCGCAGTAGCCTGCCATGGCTTCGTCGATGGAGTTATCCACCACTTCGTAGACCAGGTGGTGCAGGCCGTTTTCACTGATGTCGCCGATGTACATGGCGGGACGTTTGCGCACGGCCTCCAGGCCTTCCAATACCTGGATGTTGCTGGCCGAGTAGTTCTGTTCGCCTATTATCTTTTCTTCTTCTGTCATACTAAAACCTATTTTCCAAATAACAGGCAAAAGTAGTGAAAATCTCCGAGATAACCGCGTGAAAGGGTGTTATAAATTCCTTTTCTGTCCGGCTTTTGAATGTAGGGAGGAGGGGGAAGGCGAAGGGGGAACGAAAAAAGGTTGAACCCCTTGGATAGAGTCCAACCTGCTATTTATGATGTAGTTGTATAGTTCTTAGCTTACGCCAGCTTGTTGATGTGCAGAGCCAGCTTCGACTTCAGGTTGTTAGCCTTGTTCTTGTGGATAACGTTCTTCTTAGCTAACTTGTCCAACATCTTGGCTACGCCCGGATACATGGCAACAGCCGCATCCTTCTCGCTCGTTGCGCGGAGTTTCCTCACAGCGTTACGCATGGTCTTTGCATAGTATCTGTTGTGAAGCTTTCTCTTCTCTTCTTGTCTGATTCTTTTCAGTGATGATTTGTGATTTGCCATCTCGACTAATCTTTTAATTTCGTTTACCTTTTATGTTTTTTGTAGCCCCTGGGGGAATCGAACCCCCCTTTCAAGAATGAAAATCTTGCGTCCTAACCGATAGACGAAGGGGCCGGCCTTATTGAACCTTTCGGCTCGTGCAAACCTGTTTTCCTTCGTTTGCGGGTGCAAAGATAGATACTATTTTTGAATTGGCAAAACATTCGCGAGAAATTTTTCTGTCGGACCGTATTTTTTCGCGGAATGGGTGTGGGTGGTGGGCGGTGCGGAGAGGCCGGAAGTGGGTTCATTGTCAGGCGTTTGCTTCTTTCGGAGCGGAAGCGCGGCTCGTGTTCGGAAGAGCCGTGGCTTGTGTTCGGAGGGGCGGAGTCTTTGTTTCGTTGCAGGTCGGAAGGGTTGGAGTGGCATCTTTCTGCACCGTCTGTCGTGCGAATACTTGTTATTTTTTGTAGCTTTGCCTGCTGAAAAACGAAAGGATACGGTTATGTGGCAGAAGACATGCGGCATTGTGCTGCGCACGGTGAGGTATAAGGACACGGGCGTGATGGTTACCGTGTACACGGAGTCGGGGGGGCGGGCGTCGTTTGCGGTGTCCGTGCCGCAGCGGGGGCGCAAGTCGGGTGCGCGGGGGGCTTTGTTGCAGCCTTTGGCTTTGCTGGAGATGGAGGCCGATTTTCGCCCCACGGCATCGGTGCACCGGCTGAAGGACGTGAAGCTGTCGTATCCTTTTTCGTCGTTGCCGTTCGAACCTCGCAAGGCGGCCATCGCCCTGTTCCTGGCCGAGTTTCTCTACCATGCCTTGCGCGAGGAGGCCGAAAACCGCCCTTTGTTCGCCTATCTGCGACATTCGTTGTTGTGGCTCGATGCGTGCGAGGCCGATTTCTCCAATTTCCACCTGGTCTTTCTGATGCGCCTGTCGCGCTTCCTGGGGCTTTATCCCAACCTGGAGCACTATCGTGCGGGCGATTATTTTGATTTGCGGGCGGCTTGCTTCACGCCCGTGCGCCCTTCGGCCCACGCCGACTGCCTGCCTCCGTCCGAAGCCGCCCACTTGGCCCGCCTGATGCGCATGAACTACGATACCATGCATTTCTTCCGCCTGAGCCGCGTCGAGCGGGCGCGTTGCCTGGAGGTCATCCTGTCTTACTACCGTCTGCATGTGCCTGCCTTTCCCATGCTCAGGTCGCCGGAGGTGCTGAAAGAATTGTTTGACTGAATCCCGACTGAAAAAATATCCCCACGGAAGAGTCCCTGTTTAGGCTCTTTCGTGGGGATGTCTTTGGGGGCGTCCGTTGCCGGGCATCAGCCCAGCAGCTCTTTCACCTTGGCGGAGATGGCGCGCCCTTCGGCACGCCCGGCCAATTGCTTGGTGGCCACGCCCATCACTTTGCCCATGTCCTTGCCGCTCGTGGCTCCCGTCTGGGCAATGATGTCGCGCAGGGCGGCTTCCAATTCTTCGGGCGTCATCTGTTGGGGCAGGTAGCGTTCCATCACCTTCACCTGGGCCAGCTCTTCGTCGGCCAGGTCTTGGCGGCCCTGCTGCACGTAGATGGCGGCGGCGTCCTTGCCCTGCTTGGACAGCTTCTGTATGAGCTTCAGGGCGTCAGCATCGCTCAGGGTGTCGTTCGCCCCGGGGGCTGTCTTTGCTTCCAGGAATACTTTCTTGATGTTTCTCAGAGTTTCGAGGGCCACTTTGTCCTTGGCCTTCATGGCGCTTTTAATGTCTTCGCTGACTTTGTCAAATAAATCCATAATCTGTTAAGTGAACAATTAAGAATGAAGAATTGAGTATTAAAAATCAGAATCTAAGGATGAAGGACGAGGAAGCAAGAACGGCGGGCGCTTTTCTGCCGGCAGATGCTTCCGTCCTTCGTCCTTCATGCTTCTTTTAGAATACGATGAGCCCCTCGTCTCCTCCTGTGGCCGGGATTCCGGTCGTGGCCTGCTGCATCTCCTGCTCTGCTTTGGCGCGGATGGTGTTCAGCATGTTCTTCGTACGGCGGTAAGTAGGCGAGTTTTCCACCAGTCCCACGATGTCGTCGTTGTCCAGGTCTTCCGGGTTGAAGAGATACACTTGGCGGTGTTTGCCGGGCCGGCATTTCCCGTGGGCGTCCTTTCCGTAGTAGTCGTCGCGGCGTGCGGCCAGTTCGGCCTGCCTCTTCTGTTCCTCCAGGCTCCGTTGCTCCAGGCGGTCGTCCATCTCTTTCATGTGGATGTCCTGGATGCCAAATCCGGTGGCCAGCAGGGTGATTTTCACCTGTTCGCCCAGTGCTGGGTCTTCGGCCATGCCAAACTTGGTTTCGAAGTCGCGGTTGAACTGGTTCATGAAGTCTTTCACTTCGTCCATTTCGCTCATCATCAGTTCGTGGTCGGGGCTGTAGGCAATGTTGAGCAGTACCTTTTGGGAGTTGAAGATGTCGTTGTTATTCAGCAGCGGCGAGTGCTTGGCGTTTTCGATTGCCTTGCTTACGCGGTTCTCTCCCTCGCCGTACCCCGTGCTCATGATGGCCACGCCTCCGTCCTTCATGACAGTCTTGACGTCGTTGAAGTCCAGGTTAATGATGCCGCGCATGGTGATGATTTCGGCGATGCTCTTGGCAGCCACCAGCAGGGTGTCGTTGGCCTTGGCAAAGGCGTTTTTGACGGAGAGGTCGGGGTAGATTTCACCCAGCTTCTCGTTGTTGATGACCAGCAGGGCGTCGACGTTCTTGCTGATTTCCTCCACGCCGTCCAGGGCTTGGTCAATCTTCTTGTCCCCCTCCCAGCGGAATGGGATGGTGACGATGCCCACCGTCAGTATGTCCATCTCCTTGGTGATGCGGGCGATGGTGGGGGCGGCTCCGGTGCCGGTGCCCCCGCCCATGCCGGCGGTGATGAACACCATTTTCGTGCCGTCGTTCAGCATCTCCTTCACTTCTTCGATGCTTTCTTCGGTAGCTTCTTTGGCCTTGCTGGGACGGTTGCCGGCTCCCAGGCCTTCGTGTCCCAGTTGCAGTTTGACGGGCACGGGCGATTCTTCCAGTGCCTTGCGGTCTGTGTTGCACACCACGAATGTTACTTCATGGATGCCCTCGCGGTACATGTGGTTGACGGCGTTGCCGCCGCCTCCTCCTACGCCGATGACTTTAATGATCTTTGGTGAGTCGGTTGGGAAGTCGAATTGTACTCTGTCGTCCATATTGTTTCTTGATAATTCGTTATACGTTCGGTTCAATGCTTGCGGTCATCCATAGAGTCACTGCCGTCCTCCATCATTTCTTTCTGGAGGTTGTCGAACAGGCTGCGGAACCACGGTTTCTTTTCTGGTTTGCTTGTTTTCGTCTCGTCTTTCTGGCTTTGGGATGTGGTGCTGCCCGACTTGTGGCCTTTGCTGTTTTCCGCATCGGCGGGTTTCTGTTCTTCGGGCTTCTTGACGACTTCTACGTCGAGGTCCAGCGAGCCTTGTTCGGGTTCGGGCGTGGGTTTGGGCTTTTCGGGCACGCAGCAGTTCTCGGTGCCGGCCGCCAGCAGTCCCAGCAGGGTGTTCTGCCGTCCGTCTTCCGGCAGGCGTTCTCCTTGCACGGCTTCTTGTATGGAGTGGGCTGTACGTACCTTTTCCGTGTGGCTCAGGTTTCGGAAGAGCGTTTCTGTGTTGGTCAGGTTGGAGCTGCCTCCGGTGAGGATGACGCCGGAGAAGAGTTCGTTTTCGTAGCCCGACAGTTGAATCTGGTTCCAGGCGTTGGCCAATATTTCTTCGGCTCGTGCCCCTACGATGTCGTTCAGTTCGCGCAGTTTCACGCTCCGTCCGTCGTCCAGCGTGCATGTGGCGGGTGCTTCGTTTTCGTCTTCGGCTTCCTGGTAGAAGGCGTCTCCGTAGTGCAGTTTCAGCTGTTCGGCTTCGGTTTCTTCTATCTTCAGGTTGGCGAGGTCGTGCGTGATGTTGTTTCCTCCCAGGGGCAGTACGCTGAGGTAGCGCAGGATGTTGTTCTTATAGACCAGGACTGTGGTGGTTGCGGCTCCCAGGTCTACCAGGGCGCAGCCGGCTCGCATTTCGTTTTCGGACAGGACGGCATGGGCCAGGGCGGTGGGTGCCACGAGCAGGTCGGCTATTTTTACGCCGGCTTTCTCGAAGCTCTGTTCCAGGTTTTTCTTGAGCGACTGGCGTGCGATGAGGTTAAGGTATCTGCCGGTGATGCGTTGGCCTGCCACTCCGACGGGGTCTGTGTGGAGGGTGTTGTCAATCTTGTATTCTTGTGGGGCGACGTCCAGTACGCACATGTCGGCCAGCGGCAAGTCGCGGTTCTCGTCGCACAGTTGGTCGACCAGTTCGCTGGATATAATGTTTTCTTCGTCCAGCGTGCGGCTGACTTGGTTTTCTACCGTGCGCAGTGATTGTCCTCCGATGCCGGCGTAGACCTTGGCGATGGAGTGTTGCATTTGCCCTTCCAGGCGTGCGATGATGCAGCGTATGGCATGGGCGGCCTTGTCGATGTTGTACACAAGTCCCTTGCGCACGAAGGCGGTCGAGTCTTCGCAGGCGTAGGCCAGGACTTCGATGCTTCCGTCACTATGCTTTCGTCCGGCGATGCCGGCGATGTGTGACGAACCCAGTTCGATGGCTGCGATAAAGTCTGTTGTTGCCATAGTTATAGTTATTATTGTTGTTTATTGTTTCCTTTTGTTTTTGTCTTATTGGGCTGTTGCTTGTCGTGCGTGACGGCCGTGGCTGTTGTCCGTAAGGAGCGCGGCTGTTGTCCGCAAGAGCCTGGCCTGTCATTCACTGGCCTCTGGAGTGGGTCGCAGGGGCGTATGGCTTGTCTTATTCCCGGCGGGTGCAGATGATTTGGTTGTCGAACTCAACGTTAATACGCGAGTATTTGTTCCATCCCACCTGGCTCAGCGCTTTTTCGTAGAACAGTTTCACCCGTTGCAGCTTGTTCTGGTAGTGTTTCAGTTTGCCCAGGTAGATGAGGTGGTCGCCTACGCGGGGAACCAGTTCTACGGTACGGTCTGCCAGTACGTGTATCTGTTCCGTTTGTGCGTTCCAGAAGTCGTTTCCTTGTAAGAAGAGTCCGAAGGGATACAGCTCTCGGGCGGCAAATTCTTTGCTGACATGGCCGGTCACGACTGCCAGATGAGCCGTGCACTTGGTGCTGGTGGGCATTTCGTTGCCTTTGTTGTCGATGTAGTAGTCTTCCCCGTTGTCGCTCATGATGCGTAGGATGGGGATGCGTTGTACCACTTCGACGCAGACTTTGCCTCCCGGGGTCTTGTAACATTCGGCGGCATCAATCAGCGTATGTTTGTCCAGGGCTGCTTCCATCTGCTGCGTGTTCACCTCGTCCAGCTTCTTGCCTACGGGGTTCAGGCCTTCTTTGTCCAGCAGCGACAGCAGCTCTTGGCTGGTGATGAAGCTGGCGTTCAGGCTGTCTTTGATAAGCAGTTCCAGCCCGGTGCACGCCTGCCCGGCCGGCTGGCGGTTGAAAGCCGTGATGGCCAGCAGCAGGTAGGCGGCGGCCAGCGTGGTGCAGAGGATAATCAGAATCTTCTTGAACATGGTTTTCTCTTTATCCTTTGGCTGCGAGCTTTTGTGCGATTTCGGCCGCATAGTTGTCCAGATCGCCGGCTCCCAGTATGATTAGTACTTCGATGTCTTCTAGCCCTACAAGCTCGGCTACTTCGTCTTTGTGGCAAAAGCGTTTCTCGATGCCCGGTCGCAGCAGGTTGTATATAAGGAGGCTGCTGATGCCGGGAATCGGCGCTTCGCGTGCCGGATAGATGTCGGTCAGTATCACTTCGTCGGCCAGCGAGAGGCTTTCGGCAAATTCCCGGTAGAAGTCGCGGGTGCGTGTGTAAAGGTGCGGCTGGAAGGCTACGGTTATCTTTCGCCCTTTGTAGAGTTCGCGGACCGAGCGGATGCTCTGCGCAATCTCCGCCGGGTGGTGGGCATAGTCGCTCAGCACGGCCGAATGGTCGGTCTTCAGCTTAAAGTCGAAACGCCGCTCTACGCCTTGGAACGTCTCCATGCCTTGCCTGATTTCCTCGTCTGTCGCCCCGCTCAGGTGTGCCAGCGCCATGGCTGCCACGCCGTTCTCGATATTGATGCTGACGGGCACGCCCAGGCGGACGCCTTTGATGCGTGTCCGTGGCGCCACGAAGTCCAGCGTAATCTCTCCTCCGCCGATGCGGATGTTTTCGGCGTGGAAATCGCCTTTGTCCCGGCTGTATGTATAGACGGTCACTCCGTCCTGCACCTCGGGTTGCAAGGCCAGTCCCCGGTGGATAATCAGCGCCCCTCCCGGGCGGATGAGGGTCGTGTAGTGGCGGAAACTCTCCAGATAGGCTTCGCGTGTGCCGTAGATGTCCAGGTGGTCTGGGTCGGTGGCCGTGATGACGCTCATCCACGGGGACAGCCAGTGGAATGAGCGGTCGAATTCGTCGGCCTCAATCACCGTGTAAGGGCTGGTTTGTGAGAGCAACAAGTTGGTGCCATAGTTCTTGGAAATCCCCCCTAAGAAGGCAGTGCAGCCTACGTGTGACTGGTGCAACAGGTGGGCGGCCATCGTACTGGTTGTGGTTTTCCCGTGCGTGCCTGCCACGCACAGCCCTTTGCTGCTGCGGGTAATCAGGCCAAGCACCTGCGCCCGCTTGTGTATCTCGAATCCTTGTGCGCGGAACCACGCCAGTTCGGCATGAGTCTGGGGCACGGCGGGCGTGTAGACTACCAGCGTCGACTGCGGGTCGCGGCAATCGGCGGGAATCAAGTCGGCATTTTCCTCGTAGTGTATGTCGGCTCCTTCTTCCACCAGCCGGGCCGTCAGCTCACTGGGTGTGCGGTCGTAGCCTGCGACGTGTTTCCCCCGCGAGAGGAAATAACGGATGAGGGCGCTCATGCCGATGCCCCCGGCTCCGACGAAGTAAACAGATTTTATGCTTTCGATGTTCATTTTGTTCTTGTTTAGTGAATCAGTTTCAAGACTTCTTTCGCAATGACGGCCGCCGAGTCGGGCAAGGCCAGCCGCAAGATGTTCCGCCTCAGTCCGTCCAGTTTCCCGTTGTCGGCCACGGTCTGCAGGGCCGTATCCAGCAGGGTGGCAGGCGCATCGGCGTCTTTCACGTAGAGGGCGGCGTCTTTCTCTACCAGCGCCAGCGCGTTCTTGGTCTGGTGGTCTTCGGCCACGTTGGGAGAAGGTACCAAGATAACCGGCTTGCCCAGCAGACAGAACTCCGAGATAGAGCCAGCCCCGGCGCGTGACACCACCAGATCGGCTGCGGCGTAGGCCATCGGCATTTCCCGGATGAAGTCGGATACGAACAGATTGGGCATCTCCGGCACTCGGGTGCCTTCCACCGCCCGGCCTGTGAATTTCTCGATGGCTGCCTTGACTTCTTCAATGTAAATCTTGCCCGTTTGCCAGATGAATTGTACGTCGGGATGCGATGCGATGGTGCTCAGTCCGGCTTCCATGGTACGGTTCAGCGTGCGGGCTCCCAAGCTTCCTCCCAAGACGAGCACCGTTTTCTTCTGTGGGGCCAGACCGAAGTGTGCCGCTGCTTCGGGACGGCCGATGTGCGTATCCAGCAGATTCTGGCGTACCGGATTGCCCGTCAGGATAATCTTTTCGGCGGGAAAGAATCGTTCCATGCCGTCGTAGGCCACACAAATCTTGGCCGCCTGCCGTGCCAGCAGCTTGTTGGTCACGCCTGCGTACGAGTTCTGCTCTTGTATCAGGGTAGGGATGCCCATTGAGGCACACACCTTCAGCATGGGCCCGCTGGCATAGCCGCCCACACCCACGGCCACCTGGGGCCGAAACTGCTTGACGATACGCCGCGCCAGCTTTTGGCTACGCAGCAACTTAACAACGACGGCCACGTTCTTCCAAAGATGCTTGCGGTCGAATCCCGCCACGGGCAAGCCTATGATGCGGTAGCCCGCATCTGGCACCCGTTGCATCTCCATGCGCCCTTCCGCTCCCACGAACAAGATTTCCGCTTGGGGGCACAGCTCCTTCAGGGCGTTGGCGATGGCGATAGCCGGGAAAATATGGCCTCCAGTACCTCCTCCGCTGATGATGATGCGGGGCGAGGCATTGTCTGTACGTATGTCTTTCGTGTCCATAATGCTAATATTATATCGTTTATATTCTATACCAATTCGTCGTCGTTGTTCAGCGAAGGGGCACTGGGTTCGGCCGGAGCCTGCACGTCCTGCACCTCGGCAAGCTCTGCCTGGGCAGCAGCGGCTGCTTCTTCGGCTTCGCGGAGCTGCTGCTGTTCGATGTTATAGCGGCTTACACTGAGGATGAGCCCGATGTACACACAGTTGATAATGGTGGACGTTCCGCCTCGGCTGATCAGTGGCAACGGTTGTCCGGTGACGGGGGCCAGGCCTACGGCCACCATCATGTTGAACATGGCCTGTGTGACCAGTATGAGTCCAATGCCTAACACCAGAAAAGCAGGAAATGTTCGTTCGCACTTGTTGGCGATGCGCCAGCAACGGATGAGCAGCCACAAGTAGAGAAAGACCACGAATCCACCGCCCAGCAGCCCCAGTTCTTCAATGATGATGGCGAAGATGAAGTCTGAATAGGCTTGGCTCAGGAAGTCACGTTGCACCGAGTTGCCCGGGCCTTTGCCAAGGATGCCGCTGGTGGCCACGGCGATTCGTGCGTGTCCTACTTGTGCATTTTCACTGATGTCGTATTTCGAAGGAGGCACTTCTTCGCTGGATATGAAGTCAGCTATGCGCCCTTTGACCGTGGTGAAACGATGGCCCAACGGAACCTTCTCCAGCGAGCTGTCGGGCGTGACGAACAGAAAGCCTACGAACAGCAGTACAGCGGCCAGCAGCAGGCTTCCCAGCGCCAGCAACTTGCGTGCCTGTATGCGTCCGACAATCATCATCATGTAAACCACCATAAAGAGCAGCGCCGCGGTAGAGTAGTTTTCCGGCAGTATGAGCAGGCAAGTGATGCCTGCCACCCGAAGGATTTGCCAGAAGGCTTTGGGCGAAGCGCCTTTTTCGTTCTGTCCTCGGGACAGGTAGTAGGCGGTGGCGATGATGACGCCCATCTTGGCGAACTCGGATGGCTGGAAGGGGATGCCCAGCAGCTTGACCCAGCGGCCTGCCTCGTTGGTTTTCTCGATGACGAGCAGGCCACCCAGATGCAGGTTGTCAAAGACAAGCAGCAGTATCAGGAATATGCCGGCTATGGGCAGCAGGAGACGGGGCAGGAGCTGAAACCAACGGTAGGGGATGTTGTGGAAGAAGATGACCACCAATGCTCCGCCGGCCAGGAAGCTCGCGTGGCGCGTGATGGGCGCCCAGTGGTTGCCCGAGTCGTAAATCAGCGTGCTCGAAGCGCTGAACACCTCGACCACGGAGATCAGGCAAAGGCAGAGGAATATGATCCATACCACTTTGTCACCTTTGAATATGTTGCGTAAAAGATCCATTCTGATGAGGAATTACAATGCTCTGACATAACTCTTGAACTGGTCGCCACGGTCTTCGTAGCTCTTGAACAAGTCGAACGAGGCGCAGCAGGGGCTTAGCAGCACCGTGTCGCCCTTCTGTGCCAGGCGGTAGGCTGCGCTTACGGCGTCGGCCATGCCCGTTTGCACGTCGACCACGGGCAGGCCCAGAGGGTCGAAAAAGGCGTGCAGCTTCTCGTTGTGCAGTCCGAGGTAGACCAGGGCGCGGCACTTCTGGCGCACCAATTCTTCGATTTCGCGGTAATCATTTCCTTTGTCCTTGCCGCCCAGAATCAGCACGGTGGGCGTCTTCATGCTTTGGAGGGCATACCAGCAGGAGTTCACGTTGGTGGCCTTCGAGTCGTTGATGAAGCGCACGTCGCGCACGGTGGCCACGTACTCCAACCGGTGGGGCACTCCCTTGAAGTCGGACAGTGCCTTGCGGATGTCTTCCTTGGCGATGCCCGCCACGTTGGCCGAGATGCCGGCTGCCAGGGAGTTGTAGAGGTTGTGTACGCCGGTCAGGGCCAGTTCCTCCTGCTCCATGTTGAAGGCTATCGGCTCGTTTATCTTTACTTCGTCGTCTTCCACGTAAGCGATGGCACCCTCTTCCTTGACGGCGGCGAAGGGATAGAGGTGGGCTTGCAGGCCGTGCTTGGCCAGTTCGCGGCGGATGATGGGGTCGTCGTTCCAGTAGATGAAGGCATCTTCCGGCGTTTGGTTCTGCGTGATGCGAAACTTGGCGTCCACGTACTTCTGCATGCAGTGGTCGTAGCGGTCCAGGTGGTCGGGCGTGATGTTCATCAGTACGGCGATGTTGGCGCGGAAGCGGTACATGTTGTCCAGTTGGAACGAGCTGAGCTCGATGACGTAGTAGTCGTAGCTTTCCGTGGCTACTTGCAACGCAAGGCTCTTGCCGATGTTGCCCGCCAGTCCCACGTTCATGCCGGCGCTCTTGAAGATGTGGTAGATGAGCGACGTGGTGGTTGTTTTGCCGTTAGAGCCGGTGACGCAAATCATCTTGGCGTGGGTGTATCGCCCGGCAAACTCAATCTCGGAGATGATGGGTGTGCCCAGTTCCTTCAGTTTCCGGACGAGGGGTGCATCGTTCGGGATGCCGGGGCTTTTCACCACCTCGTCGGAGTTCAGGATTTTGGTTTCCGTGTGTCCGTTTTCTTCCCATTCGATGCCGTATTGGTCCAGCAGGGCTTTGTATTTGTCCTTGATGGGACCTTGGTCGGACACGAACGTGTCCAGCCCCTTCACCCGGGCCAGTACGGCTGCCCCGGCGCCGCTTTCTCCGGCACCCAGTATGACGATTCGTTTCTTCTTTTCGGTTTCCATGTCTTTTTCTCTTGTTTTTTT
Organism: Candidatus Bacteroides merdipullorum; assembly: GCA_019116045.1. GTDB lineage: Bacteria > Bacteroidota > Bacteroidia > Bacteroidales > Bacteroidaceae > Bacteroides > Bacteroides merdipullorum. The sequence continues at coordinate 15,102 of DXCK01000078.1, forward strand.
CATATCAGTTTTTATTCATTTTTCGTTGCCCTGCAGATGCGCTTTGCCTGTTGTCCGGACGAGCGGCGCTTTCGGTTCGGAAGAAGCGCGCTTCTTGCGGACGACAGCCGGGCTTGTATTTCGTTTTCGTTTCCGTCATCTTATCTTCAGCGTGATGATGGTTATCGCTGCCAGCACGATGGTGACTATCCAGAAGCGGACGGTTATCTTGGACTCGTGGAACAACTGGTCTGGTTTCGAGAAGACCACGCGGCATCCCGGCTCAATCTGCGACAGCGATGTGCGGAAGTGGTCGTGGATGGGTGTGCGCTTGAACAGCCGTTGTTTCCGCCCGCAGCGTTTGCCCGCCTTGTAGTAGACGCGCTGCAGGATGACCGACAGGTTCTCCACCAGGAACACGCCGCACAGGATGGGGATGAGCAGTTCCTTGTGGATGATGATGGCGAAGACGGCTATGATGCCTCCGATGGTCAGGCTGCCCGTGTCGCCCATGAACACTTGGGCGGGGTAGGCGTTGTACCACAGGAAGCCTATCAGTGCGCCGATGAAGGCGCAGATGAAGATGACGAGTTCCTCCGACCCGGGGATGAACATGATGTTCAGATAGCCGGCAAACTCGATGTGGCTCGACACGTAGGCCAGTATGCCGAGCGTCAGCCCGATGATGGCCGAATTGCCCGCTGCCATGCCGTCCATGCCGTCGTTCAGGTTGGCGCCGTTGCTGACTGCTGTCACTACGAAGATGGTGACGAAGACAAACAGTATCCAGCCCGCCGTCTGGGCATGTTCGCCCAGAAAGCCCATGATGTCGGCGTAGTCCAGGTTATTGCTCTTGAAGAACGGGATGGTGGTCTGCGTGGCCTTGATTTCTTTGGCGGCGTGCACCACTTCCATTGTGCCGTCCGTCTTCTCCTGTTCGATGTTTTCGCGGATGACGACCTGGGGACTCAGGTAGAGCGTCAGGCCCACAATCAGTCCCAAGCCCACCTGGCCGATAATCTTGAACTTGCCGTGCAGCCCTTCCTTGTCGCGCTTGAATATCTTGATGTAGTCGTCGGCAAATCCCAGGGAACCGAGCCACACGGTGGTAATGAGCATCAGCAGCATGTAGATGTTGTCCAACCGCCCCAGCAGCAGGCAGGGAATCAGGATAGCCACGATGATGATGATTCCTCCCATAGACGGTACCCCCACCTTGTTCACTCCGAACGGGTCTATCTTGGCATCGCGCTGCGTTTCTGTAATTTGTTTCCGCTTGAGCAGGTGAATGAAGCGGTCGCCCCAGATGCTTGAGATGAGCAGCGCCAGTATGACCGCCATCAGCGAGCGGAAGGACGTGTACGAGAACATCCCGGCACCGGGAAAGTCATATTGGTCGAGCCATTGGAATAAATAGTACAGCATATCAGTCGTCAGTCCTCAGTGGTTAGTAGTCAGTTGTTCATAATCTTCTTCAGTTCTTCCCGGTCGTCGAAATGGTGTTTCACGCCCTTGATTTCCTGGTAGTCCTCGTGCCCCTTGCCTGCCACCAGGACGACGTCTCCCCGCTGTGCCAACATGCAGGCGGTGCGTATGGCTTCGCGGCGGTCGACGATGGACAGCGTCTTCTGCATGTCTTCGGCGCTCAGTCCGGCCAGCATGTCGTCGACGATGGCCTGCGGCTCTTCGAAGCGCGGGTTGTCGCTGGTGATGATGAGGCGGTCGCTCAGCCGGGCAGCCTCCTTGGCCATCATGGGGCGTTTCCCCTTGTCGCGGTTGCCGCCGGCGCCCACCACGGTGATGACCTTGCCGCGCCCTTCCAGCACGCCGTGGATGGCGTTCAGCACGTTCACCAGTGCGTCAGGCGTGTGCGCGTAGTCGACAATGGCCGTATAGCCCTGCGGCGAGCGGATGGCTTCGAAACGTCCAGCCACGGGGTGTAGCGTGCTGAGGCCGATGAGCACCTGTTCTGGCTTCTGACCCAGCAACACCGCTGCGCCGAACACTGCCAGGAGGTTGTAGGCATTGAACCGCCCGATGAAATGTACGGCCACTTCCTGTCCGTTGAAATCCAGCAACATGCCTTCGAAATGGCTCTCCAGGACACGGCCTTTGAAGTCGCAAAGGCTGCGCAAGGAGTAAGTCCGTACTTGCGAGCGCGTGTTCTGTACCATTACCATGCCGTTCTTATCATCCAGGTTCACCAGACTGAAGGCGTTGCTCGGCATGTCGTCGAAGAACTTCTTCTTGGCACGCAGGTAGTTCTCCACCGTCTTGTGATAGTCCAGATGGTCGCGCGTCAGGTTAGTGAAGATGCCTCCCGCAAAGCGCAGGCCGCTGATGCGTTTCTGCGCGATGGCGTGCGAACTGACCTCCATAAACGCATACTGGCAGCCGGCGTCGGCCATTCGGCCCAGCAGCCGGTTCAGCGTGATGGGGTCGGGAGTGGTGTGCTCCGTGGGCACGGCCTGGTCGTCTATGTAGTTGCAGACGGTCGAAATCAGGCCGACCTTGTAGCCGAAGTAGCGGAACAGCCGGTAGAGCAGGGTAGCCGTCGTCGTTTTGCCGTTGGTGCCCGTTACTCCCACCAGTTCCAGCTTCGACGTAGGGTCGCCGTAGAACAGCGTGGCTATCCGGCCTACGGCCTCTTCGCTGTCTTTCACCACTACGTAGGTGACCTCTGGCGATACGCCTGCTGCCTGTCCGTCTTTGGGCAGCTCTTCACACACGATGGCGCAGGCACCCTTCGCGATGGCTGCCGGGATGTAGGCATGCCCGTCCGTCTGCGTGCCCCGCATGGCCATAAAAAGATGGCCTTTTTCTACCAGGCGGGAATCAATGTTCACACCCGTTATCTCGATGTCCGTGCTGCCGATGATTTCCGTCGGTTGCACCGTCTTTAGTAGCTCGTTCAGTTTCATTATATATAATAATGTGTATTGGTTTATCTTCTTATTTTAACGTCAGCGCGATGGTTTGTCCTTTCTGCACGCTGCTTCCAGCCTGCAACGACTGTCTTCTGACCCGTCCTATGCCGTTGAGGCGTACCCTCAGCCCGTGGCTTTCCAGCAGGTAGACCGCATCTTTGGCGCCCATGCCTATGACGTTGGGTACGAGGCCTGCTTTCGATTCATGCTCTTGCAGCCGGATTTCGCTGCTGTCTGGCTGCACGGTTCCCCAAGCCATGGACAGGCTGTTGTCCGTCCAATCTTCTTCTACCGGGATGTTCAACTCGTCCAGCACTGCCAGCGCCTCTTGCAGCTCACCCTGTTTGACATTCGGCAGAGGGCACGACGTGCTGTCGATGGCAGCAGAGAGGTCGAAACGCAAGTCCTGTGCAAACACCCGTTCGGCGATTTTGCCGAAAACGCTGCCCGCCATCAGGCCGCCCGAGGCCGGAAGTCCCGGCTTCTGTATGGAGACTATGCAACTGTAACGCGGTGCTTCGGAAGGAAAGTAGCCGCAGAAGCTCACCAGATAGTTCACCCGGCCCGACTTATAGCCTTCCTTACCTTTTGAAATCTGGGCTGTCCCCGTTTTGCCGGACACGGCGAACTGGTTGTTCCCCGCCGGTTTGGCCAGGCCGTCTTTCACGACGCTGCGCAAGATGGTGCGTATTTTTGTGAGCGTCGAGTCTGAACAGATTTTAGGATTGATAATCTCCGTAGGGTATTCCTTTACCACCTCTCCGTCTTTCAGCAATGCTTTGACAAACTTGGGGCGCACCATCACGCCGTTGTTGGCTATGGCGTTGTAGAACGTCAGTATGTTTATGGGCGGCAGTTGCGTTTCATACCCGATGCTCATCCACGGCAGGGTGGTCTTGGCGAAGTAGCGTTCGTCCGGGCCTTTCAAATAAGGCTTGCCTTCGCCTTTAATCTGAAGATGGAGCGGCTGGTCCAGGCTCATGCGCTTCAGTCCGTCTACGAACTTTTGCGGGTCGTCGCGATAGTATTTGTCGATGAGGTAGGACACTCCTACATTGGATGACACTTCCAGGATGCGTGTCACGTCTATCTTGCCGTAGCCTCCACGGTGCCAGTTGTGGTCCCGCATTTTGCTTCCATACATGTTCATCACCCCGTTGCCGGTGTCTACCAGGGTGTGCGGCGTTATTTTCCCGTCTTCCAGGGCAACCATGATAGAGGCCGTCTTGAAGGTGGAACCGGGTTCCAGCAGGTCGCTGATGGCGTTGCTGTTCATCTCGTAGTATTGTCCGTCGCTGGCTTTGGTCAAGTTGACGATGGCTTTCACTTCGCCGGTGGCAACCTCCATCAGCACGGCGACGCCCACGAAAGCGTTGATGCGCTCCAGCTCGTCACGCAGTGCTTTCTCGCAAATGTCCTGCATGCCGACGTCGATGGTCGAAACCACGTCGCAGCCGTCTTGCGCAGGAATGTCGACTATGTCGAGGTAGCGGTCCATGACCTTTTGGCGGTGGGTGATGCCGTTGCGGCCACGAAGCACGGAATCGAAGGCTAATTCAATGCCGTTGCGTGCCCCCATGGCTGTGTCTGCATAGAGGCGGCCGAGGGTTTGCGATGCCAGCGAACCGAAGGGCTTCTTCCGCTGGTTGTAGATTTGTGCGTGGAAGCCGCCGGAGTAGATGCTTTGGCGGAAGACGGGCAGTTTCTTTACTTCTTTGTATTGGATGTAAGAGATGCGTCCCGGGTAAATGAGCCAGTGGCGACTTTTTTTCTTGCGTCCTTGTTGCAAGTGGCGCTTGAAGTAGGCTACGCTTTTGTCGGGGAAGATGTGGTGCAGGCCGGTGCAGATGCTGTCCAGGCTGTCTTTGAGGGCTGTGTCCCGTCGGCGCTGGTCTTTGGCACGGCGTTCAGGGTCTTTTTCGCCGGATATGAAGTCCATATAAATGCGGTATTCGGGCAGCGAGCTTGCCATGAGTTTGCCGTCGGCCGAAAGGATGTTTCCCCGGTTGGGACGTATGGTCACGTTTTCGCGCACGAAGCGGTCGGCCACTTCGTGCCAGTATTGTCGTTCGGCGTACATGATGATGGCGGCCTTGACGATGATGAATACGCCCAGCAACAACATGATGACGACGAGGAAGAAGTAGCGGTTGATGATGCTTTTCCGGTTTACGGCCATGTCTTGTTTCTCCTTTCTTGCGGTTATTTTCTTATCAGGTAGGGCGGTGTCGTGGCTGTTTGCAGGTCGCTCTCCTGGGTGGCTATGTATTCTTCGATGCGTGACTGGCGGCTGCGTTCCATGAGTTCCGAGCTGCGTGTCAGGGCGTCGTACTTGATGTCGGTCAGTTGTTCCTTCAGGTCTTCCAGGCGAATCATCTGTTGCTGGCACTCATAGCGGTTGTGTATGTAGAACAAGACCAACAGCATGATCAGGCCCAGCAGTTTGGCTTGGCGGCGTACAAAGTCGGTGGCCAGTATGTCGCCCCCGATAAAGCTTTTCCACGAGGTGCGTTTCGGGCGGCGTTTGTTGTTCGTATCTTCTTTCTTCATGATGCGTCGTTTAGTGGTTGTTATCCTTTTCTTCCGTTTCTTTCTTTTCGGCAATCCGCAGTTTGGCGCTGCGCGAGCGGGGGTTGCGTGCCACTTCTGCTTCGTCTGGTGTCAGTACTTTGTTGTTGACCAGGCGGAAGGGTGACTGTATGTTGCCGAAGAAGTCTTTCTGTATGTTTCCTTCTACGTTTCCGGTTTTCATCAGGTTCTTTACCAGGCGGTCTTCCAGCGAGTGGTAGGTGATGATGGCCAGGCGGCCTCCGGGGCGCAGTGCTTCGGTGGCGGCGAGGAGCATTTCTTTGAGGGCGTCCATTTCTTGGTTCACTTCGATGCGGAGGGCTTGGAAGACGCGTGCCAGTTCTTTCTTTTCGCGTTCGCGACCGAAGAGTGGTTTCACGATGTCCAGAAACTCGCCGATGGTGGTTATCGTTTTGCTGGTGCGTGCTTTGACCAGGGCGGCGGCCAGGCGGCGGCTGTTTTTCAGCTCTCCGTAGAGGTAGAAGACGCGGGCCAGGCGTTCCTCGTCGTAGTTGTTTACGACGTCGGCCGCGGTTTGTCCCGCCCGTTTGTTCATGCGCATGTCCAGGGCACCGTCGAAGCGGAAGGAGAAGCCGCGCTCGCTGTCGTCGAAGTGGTGGAAGGATACGCCCAGGTCGGCCAGCAGTCCGTCTATGCGTGTGGCGCCGTAGTAGCGCAGGAAGTTGTGCAGGTAGCGGAAGTTGCTGCGCACGAAGGTGAAGCGTGGGTCATCGGGTATGTTCCGTTCCGCGTCTTCGTCCTGGTCGAATCCCAGCAGGCGTCCGTCGGGACCCAGTCGCGAGAGTATTTCGAGCGTGTGTCCGCCTCCGCCCATGGTGACGTCGACGTACGTCCCGTCCGGGCGTATGTTCAGTCCGTCTACGCTGGGCTTCAGCAGTGCCGGAATGTGGTATGTGGTGGTTTCCTGTGTCATGTCTATTCCTCCTGTTCGTTCGGCAGGTTGTCTTTCAGTGCCTCTTGCAGCGCGCGGCTGAAGTCTTCCGCTTCCATGAAGGGGGCGTCTGCCCGTTCTTTGGCCCAGATTTCGATGGTTTCGTCCATGCCTATGAAGCGCACGTCGCTCTGGATGCCTGCCATCAGCAGGTAGCGCCGCGGGATGAGGATGCGGCCGTTGGCGTCGGGCATGACTACTTCTGCGTCGCTGACGAACTGGCGGAAGACGGCTTGCTGCTGGGCGTTCCACTTGTTCAGGCGGCGGCGCAGCTCGTTTTGGGTCTGGAACCAGACGCTTTCCGGATATAGCACCAGACAGTCCTGGAACACGTCTTTGCGCAGCACGAGGCGTTCTTCGGATGCAGCTTGCAACTGCTTCCGGAAGGTGGCGGGGATGAAGACCCTGCCTTTGGCGTCTGTTTTGGCTTCGATGTTGCCCAGAAAACGTGTCATGTTTTGTTTCTTTTTACCTTATTATAATAAACGGGGGTAAAAGTACACAATTCCCCACAATTCCCCACTATGTTTGCTGGAAAAACTTTCGGAGAAGTTTTCAACAGCATGTTGATAGTATATCCGTTTGATAATGAACGGCGTTTTATCTTGAAAAGCGTTTCTCCCCTCTGCATGCGAGGTGCACGCCTGTGGGTGGGGAAATGCGTGCTGTCAGCGTGTCGCCGATTTTGGGGTTTGACTGTCAAAAAGATGATTTTTCGGTGGAATGGCTGACGGTTCGGCTTTTTGAAAAATTGCGTCCGGGTGTGAAACGAGGTCTGTGTGAAGTCCCGTTCCTGCTGCGGTATGGTTTGGGGCGGGTGAAGACGCACACGGGGCGGGGGCGTTGCCCGTCAGAGGCGTGGCTGTTGCGTGGCGTTTGCGGGGTAGATTTTTGCTTGAAGGGTGGTTTGGGTAGGCGTAAAGTGCCATTTGCCCTGTGTCCAGGTGGCTGCGGGGCGGAGAAAATAGTTTTTTTCTTTCTGTTTCAGATGTCCGTATTTTGCTACCGGGCTGGATGCTAACAAAATAAGGCTCTTCCGCTTAAAAAATGCGGAAGAGCCTTGCATGAGGGTGGAAACAAGCGATTCTCGCGCCGTTTCGGAATCAATCTGTCAGACTTGTCAGCTTGTCACAGCCGTCTTTCAACGGGCCGTCTTCGCCGGCCTACCGGAAATCCTTCAACTCCTGTTGCAGCCGTTGCCGGGTGAAGAAAATGCGGCTTTTCACCGTTCCCAGCGGGATGTTCAGTTTTTCGGCAATCTCGCGGTACTTGAATCCGGCAATGTGCATGGAGAAAGGTATGCGGTATTCCTTGGGCAAGGCATTGACAATGCGGTGCATCTCCTTCAGGTCATAAGTGCTTTCGGTGCTCTCGAAGGCTTCTCCCTGGGGCGTGTTTAAGTGATACTGGTTTTCCGTTGTGTCGATGAAAGTCTGTTCGCGCACGATGCGGCGGTAGTTGTTGATGAAGATGTTGCGCATGATAGTGTATATCCAACCTTTGAAATTGGTCGCAGGTTCGTATTTCTCTTCGTTGTCCAACGCTTTCAGTGAAGTGTCTTGCAGTAGATCGTTAGCTTCGTCGCGGTCTGCGGTGAGCTTGTAGGCAAAGCGTAACAATTCGTCTTGTACGCCGACCAGCTCGGTGGCAAATGTTGCAGTACTCATAAAATTCTTGTTTTAGGTTCAGGCCGTTCCCGTCTTTCGGGGCGGATATTTTCTACAAGTTTACGGAATAATCTTCACATTCGCAAGACAAATCCCGATTATCTTTAAGAAAAATCTGTTAACCGCCCGTTTTCGCGTTTTTCCCATCCCTTTTTGTCCGTTTCCTTCGCATTGCACACTCTGGCACATTCTGAGCAATTCTGAGGCCCAAAACGAGCTTTTGGTAGGTCAAATGTAGGTTCTGACAGATTTTAGACGCAGTTTTCTGTCCAATCCTTGCAATAAATTAAAAAGATGCTTTAATTTTGCGCTGTTAATTCATCTGAACAAGAATGGCTGACGATTCACTGTTTTTAATCGATATAGATAAGATACTGCGCGAGAAGGCTCCGCAGAAGTCTAAATATATCCCTCGCTTCGTTGTGTCCTACCTGAAACGCATTGTTCACCAAGACGAGCTGAACGGCTTTTTGCGGGACGCACAAGATAAAGTCGGCGTGGACTTCCTGAAGGCCAGCCTCGACTTTCTGGACGCCAAGCTTGTGGTAAAGGGTGAAGAAAACCTGCCGGCACAGGGCCTGTGCACCTTCGTGTCCAACCATCCCCTGGGCGGACAAGACGGACTGGCCTTAGGCTACGTGCTGGGCACCCGCTACGACGGAAAGATAAAGTATCTGGTCAACGACCTGTTGATGAACTTGCACGGGCTGGCGCCTCTGTGCATACCTATCAATAAAACGGGTCGGCAAGCCAAAGACTTCCCACGCATGGTAGAGGCCGGTTTCGCTTCGGACAACCAATTGCTGATGTTCCCCGCGGGGCTTTGTTCGCGCCGTCGAAACGGCGTTATCCGCGACTTGGAATGGAAGAAAGCCTTCATCGTGAAGAGCGTGCAACATCAGCGGGATGTGGTGCCCATACATTTCGACGGGCGGAACTCCAACTTTTTCTACAATCTGGCCAATCTGTGCAAGGCTTTGGGCATCAAATTCAATATCGCCATGCTCTACCTGGCCGACGAGATGCTGAAGAACCGTCACAAAACATTTACCATCACCATCGGGAAGCCCATCCCCTGGCAGACCTTCGACAAATCGAAGACACCTCTGCAATGGGCACAATACGTTAAAGACATCGTGTATAATTTGAACTGAATATGGAAGAAATCATTGCACCGATAAGCAAAGAACTGCTGAAGGCGGAATTGACCGAGGACAAACGTCTGCGTATGACCAACCGCAGCAATAACCAGATATACATTGTCACGGCTCATGACTCACCCAACGTGATGCAGGAGATAGGGCGGCTCCGCGAAATCGCTTTCCGTGCCGCCGGCGGAGGAACAGGCAAGTCGGTGGACATTGACGAGTTTGATGTCATGGAGAATCCCTATAAGCAGCTCATAGTATGGAATCCCGAGGCCGAAGAAATATTAGGCGGCTACCGCTATATTTTGGGCACCGATGTCCGCTTCGATGAAAAAGGGCAACCTTTGCTGGCTACGGCGCACATGTTCCATTTCTCCGACAAGTTCCTGCGCGATTACCTACCCACTACCATCGAGCTGGCCCGCTCGTTCGTCACCCTCGAATACCAGCGCACACGCATCGACAACAAGGGCCTCTTCGCCCTCGACAACCTCTGGGACGGGCTGGGCGCACTGACTGTCGTCATGCCGAATGTTCGTTACTTCTTTGGCAAAGTTACCATGTACCCCAACTACTCCCGTCCGGGGCGTGATATGATACTCTATTTCTTGCGCAAGCATTTCGGTGATAAAGAAGGATTGGTAACTCCCATTCACCCGTTGCAAATCGAGACCGACGAACACCAACTGGAAGCTCTTTTCTGCAAGGATACTTTCAAAGACAACTACAAGATACTGAATGCCGAAGTACGTCGCTTGGGCTACAACATTCCTCCGTTGGTCAATGCCTACATGAGTCTCAGCCCTACTATGCGCATGTTTGGCACTGCCATCAATCCAGAGTTTGGCAACGTAGAAGAGACTGGTATTCTTATCGCCGTAGACGAAATCCTGGTGGAGAAGCGCATGCGCCACATCCAGTCGTACATAGAGCACGAGGCGAAGCGCCTCTGACGCGCCCCACGGCACGCCCAACGCCATTGTCCCCCGCCGACGGCCTCCGGTCGCCCGCGGGGGACTTTCGTTTTCTCCCATACCTCGCCGATAGGGTCACACCATGTCCTCCCCCGTCCGGATGACGGGCACGCGCACGGTCTTGTGAAACGGAATGAAGCGCGACACCACGGCCACCACCAGGGTCGCCACCACCAGCCACCCCAGGATGTGCTTCAGCGCCAGCAACGTGCTTTGCTGCTGAAGGGTGGCGTAGAGCGTGTTCGTGGCCAGTTGCAGCGCCTCGTCCACCCCGTGCCCCCCCGGCCAGGCCGGACGACAGCGACGAGCCGTAGCGCGACGCCGCCAGGGGGTCGACCGCCGTGACGCTCTCCGACAACTGCACCAGGTAGCGCTGCTGCAACCGGTAGAGCCAGTTGCCATAGAGCGACGAGGCCAGCACCGCGCGGAAGCTGATGAGGAAGAAGGCGTTGCTCAGCATGTACTTCGGCTGGAGGTCCTCCACCACGAAGAGGCCGAAGGCGATGAGCAGCACCATCATTCCCAGTCCGCGGAAGAACAGGGGGAGGTAGAGCATCTCGTAGCGGCTGTCGGGCGAGATGGTGAAGTAGAGCAGCGCGAAGAACACCACGAAGCAACCCATCCCCCCGGCAATGAGGAAGCGGAACCGCCACCGCTGCCACCGGAACCACCAGAAGCAGACGAAGGCGCCCAGCACATAGCCCGGCAGCAGCCAGACGTAGAGCGTGTAGGTGTGCGTGTTGTCCACCCGCAGGATGCTCGTCATATAGCTGGTCAGCAGGCTGGTGGACGTCGAGAAGAGCATCACCACCACCATATACACATAGCCCAGCATCGCCTTCCACTGCAACAGCGGTTTCAGACTGACGTAGGGCGCCGGCGCCCGCAACTGTTCCCACAGAAACAACCCTATCAGCAGCGGCCCCAGCAGCGTGAAGAGCCGGATGCGCGGTGCGGCCATCCAGTCGAGGATGCGCCCGTAGGTGATGACATACACCACCATCAGCATCCCCGTGGCCACGATGACCATCTCTGCCACGTGAAGCTCCTTCAGGGCGATGCCCCTCGACGGGCGGTCGTGGCGAAACAAGGCGATGACGGCCAGGATGGCCACCATGAGCATCATCATCATGAAGTAGTACATGTACTTCCAGTCGTAGTGATAGGCCAGCAACGCCGTCACCACCATCGATACCTGCCCCCCGCCGAACACCAGCGGATAGAAGTAGGCGTAGAACTCGCTGCGCACATCGCCCGGGCTGAACACGAGCTTGATGCGGCGGATGGTCCACAGCATCAGGAATCCCTTCAGGAAGCCGATGAGGAAGCTGGCGGCAATCATCAGGTCCGTGCTGGCCGACCGTGCGCACACCCAGCTAAGCAGGAATTGCAGCGTCAGGTCGACCAACAGCAGCGACTTGCTGGAGAACGCACCCAGTATCTTCGGCACGATGGGATAGGCCACGGCCATGCCCGCCGCCGCGGCGTAGAACCCGATGGTGATGTCCTCCGTATAAGCGCCCAACGTGTTCGACACCTCCACCATGCTCCCCGTGTACGTGCCGTTCAGCATGGTCAGCGGCAGCAGGATGAGGAACACCACGGCGATGCCCACCCAGTCGGGCAGGCTGCGGCGCAGGGGGATGTCCAGTTGCTGTACAGTGAGCCTCATCGCTTCAGGGCCTCCGTCTCCACCATCATGCCCGCCCTCAACTGCTTCATGTCGTCGGGCGACACGTCGTCCAGTTCGATGCGCACCGGGATGCGCTGCTGCACCTTCACGAAGTTACCCGCCGAATTATCCGTGGGCACCAGCGAGTACTTCGACCCCGTCGCCTCGGAGATGGCGCTGACATGCCCCCGGAACACCCTCCCCGGCAAGCCATCCACCCTGATGCGCACCTCCTGCCCGATGTAGATGTTGGCTATCTGCGTCTCGCGGTAGTTGGCCGTCACCCACTTGTCCGTCTGTCTCACCAGGTAGGACAGCGTTTGCCCTGCCGACACATACTGCCCCGTCTCCAGCGTGCGCCGGCCCATGTATCCATCGTAAGGCGCGGTGACCACGGTGTACGACAGGTTCAGGTTGGCCAGGTCGAGGGCTGCCTCGGCGCGCAAAATGCCGGCCTGTATGTTGATTTGCCGCTTGCTGGTCTCCGTGTATTGCGAGTGGGCGCTCTCTTTCTGCTTCAGCAGGGCTTGGTAGCGTGCTTGGGCGGCCTCGTAGTTGGCCTTGGCCTGCTCGTATTGTTGCTGGGGGACAGATTCTTCTTTCAGCAGTCGCTCGTAGCGGTAGAAGTCCTGCTCGGCCTGCCACAACAGGGCCTTGGCCTCGGCTATATTGGCTTCTTCTTCGGCGATGCGTATTTGCGACGATTCGATGCCGGCGTGCAGCACGTCCTCCGAACCCTGGGCGTCGAGCAGGGCGGCCTGGGCTTCCTTCCGGCGGATGCGGTATTCGCGGTCGTCCAGCACGACGAGCGTGTCGCCCTGGTGGACGAACTGGTGCTCCTTGAAGCGTATCTCGCGGACGTAGCCTGCCACACGCACGTTGACGGGCGATATGTATTGGTCGACGAAGGCATCGTTGGTGATTTCGTAGCTCACGTACCGCCAGAAGTAGTTGACGGTCCATATCAGTCCGGAGCCGGCGATGAGCAGGCAGATGCTATTCAAGATGATGTTGCGCCGTTTTCGTTTTTTCAGGCGGCGGTAGCGCATTTCGAGTGTACTGGTCATATGAATGAAGAATTAAGAATGAAGAATTAAGAATGAAATGTGAAAAGTGAAGAGTGAAGAAAGGTGCGTCCATTGCTGATGCCCGTTTTTCATTCTTCATTTTTCATTATTCATTGTTTATAGTTTTCCTGCGGCCCGTTGCAGTTCGTAGTACGTATAGATGACCTGTGTGCGGGCCGTGGTCAGTTGCAACTCTGCATTCAGGCGTAGGTTGTCGGCATCCAACAGGTCGGTCAGGATGGCCAATTGGTTGAGGTATCTGTTGCGCATGATGCGGTAGTTCTCTTCGGCTTGCTTTGCCGATAGCTTGAGGGCGTCCACTCGTTCCAACGCCTCTTGATGGCGCAGGTAAGCGCTGTGTACGGTCATGCGGATTTCCTGTTGTTTCTGGTTCTCGGCGTTGCGTCTTAGTTCTACGGCCTGGCGGGCTTCGTTCATCCTGTGTTTGCTGCGGTAGAGGGACGAGAGTGAGTAGGAGAGCGAAAGCCCGATGTTCCACGTGTTGTTGTAAAGGTCATCCATGGTGCGCGATAGGGGGCGGGTCAATGTATTCGAAGCGTAGAGCGACAGCCTTGGCAACAGCTCGGCGCGCGTCTGTCGTATGTTGTTTTGTGCCAATTCCGTTTGTCTTTTCAGCAGCAGCATGGCCGGGTCGTTGCCGTAGGCCTGATTGATGTAGTCTTGGCAGTCGGTGGTAGGGAAGGTATGTGCCAGCAACAGGGTGTCCGGTCGCAATAATATTTCTTCGTCCAGTCCCAGCAAAATGTCCAGTCTGCGCGAGACCAGGCTGATGTTGTCTTCTGTCTGGCGGAGTGAGAGCCGGTTGTCGGTCAGTTGCATTTCGCTGCGCAACACGTCGTTGTTGGTGATGAGTCCTTCGCGTTTCATGCGGCGGATGTCTACCAGGCGCCGTTCCGACTCGTCGATGTTGCGCTTCAGCACCAGGTGTTGCTTGTAGAGGCTGAAGAGATTGAGGTATTGTTGCAACAGTGAGAGTTTGATGTCGGCTTTGTCGGTAGCCGTTTGAAGGGTGGCTACTTGCCGTTGTAGGTCTGCTTGTCTAACTGCATAGCGCAGTCTTCCGCCTTCGTAGAGTGGCTGGGTGAAGTCGACGGCATAGTTTTGTGACCAATCGGGGGTGTCAGGCCAGGTGGGCTCTGACAATCCTCGTTGCCACACAACGGGTTGGCCCACCAGCGCGCCCCTCAACCTGATTTCAATGTCCGGCAGCAGGTCTTTCCGGGCTGTTTTGGCACGTTCGGCAGCCTGTCTCTCCGCAATAAACATTGAAAATCAATGTTTTATAAAATAAACACCCGATTTTACACCCAAGAATGTAAAGTCGAGTGTTTTTTATTTGGAATTACCCGATTTTATTTTTGCAAGAATTGTGGTAATATCAACCCAACCGCAAGGTTTCCCTAACAACCTGTTAATTCCATGAAATTGCTATTTCATTTATCTTTAAGTAATCGAATGTTATCTTTCTTTTAATACATAAGCAGGATAATCTTTT
>DXCK01000079.1 GCA_019116045.1 Candidatus Bacteroides merdipullorum
GGCACGTTCATCGAAAAGGCCAAAGAAGAATTTAGAAAGAAATTCAACAGGAATCCTAAAATCTACGATGTCGTCATTAGTGACGGTGCCCGCAGATTGGAATAAATTCCTAAAGAAGAATAATGATTTAACCCAAAACGCTTCTGACGGTTTCGCCAGAAGCGTTTTTTTATGATATGCGATAGGACTCTCTCATAAAAGAGACTTTTTTCATGGGATTATTAAATGTAAACAACTATCTTTGCAAAAAGAAAAAATATTCATCGGCCCTGATAAGGAACAGGTCTCTATTAATCGAAAACAAATATGAACAACAGTAAACTCATGACGAAGGCCGCAGACAATATCCGTATCCTTGCAGCCTCAATGGTTGAGAAAGCAAACTCCGGGCATCCGGGAGGTGCCATGGGTGGTGCAGATTTCATCAACGTACTTTTCTCCGAATTTCTGATTTATGACCCTGAAAACCCGATGTGGGAAGGACGTGACCGTTTCTTCCTGGACCCGGGGCACATGTCGCCCATGCTTTATGCAACATTAGCATTGGCAGGCAAATTCACCTTGGACGAATTAAAACAGTTCCGTCAATGGGGAAGTCCTACGCCCGGACATCCGGAACGTGACATCATGCGAGGCATTGAAAACACTTCCGGCCCGCTGGGGCAAGGGCATACGTTTGCCGTAGGCGCTGCTATTGCCGCCAAATTCTTGAAAGCCCGTTTCCCGGAAGTCATGCCACAGACCATTTATGCTTATATCTCTGACGGAGGAATACAAGAGGAAATTTCACAAGGAGCAGGACGCATTGCCGGAACATTGGGATTGGATAACCTTATCATGTTTTATGATTCGAACGATATTCAGCTATCTACCGATACGAAAGCTGTCACGTGCGAAGACACTGCCAAGAAATATGAAGCGTGGGGATGGAAAGTTATCACCATCGACGGGAATGACCCGGATGCCATCCGGCAGGCACTGAATGAAGCAAAGGCTGAAACGGAACGCCCGACACTTATCATAGGACACACCGTCATGGGTAAAGGTGCCAGACGTGCTGACGGAAGCAGCTATGAGGCATGCTGTGCCACGCATGGTGCCCCCTTGGGTGGAGATGCTTATATCAACACCATTAAGAATCTGGGCGGAGACCCGGAAAATCCATTCGTCATTTACCCTGAAGTCAAGGAACTATATGCCCAACGTGCTGCCGAGCTGAAAAATATTGTGGCTAAACAACATGAAGTAAAAGCTGCATGGGCCAAGGCTAATCCGGAAAAGGCAGCCCAATTGGAACAGTTCTTCTCGGACAAGGTTCCTCAGATAGACTGGAGCGCCATACAGCAGAAAGCTAACAGTGCGACACGGGCGGCATCGGCTACCGTGCTGGGCGTGCTTGCCACGCAAGTGGAGAACATGATTGTCGCTTCGGCCGATTTGTCTAACTCGGACAAGACGGATGGTTTCTTGAAGAAGACACATGCTTTCGTCAAGGGTGATTTCACGGGAGCTTTCTTCCAAGCCGGAGTGGCCGAACTGACCATGGCCTGCTGCTGCATCGGCATGGCACTGCATGGTGGCGTCATCCCCGCTTGCGGAACTTTCTTTGTATTCTCTGATTATATGAAGCCGGCCATCCGTATGGCCGCCTTGATGGAAGTGCCTGTCAAGTTCATCTGGACACACGACGCTTTCCGCGTAGGCGAAGACGGCCCAACCCATGAGCCAGTGGAGCAGGAGGCACAAATCCGCTTGATGGAGAAATTGCAGAACCACAAGGGACACAACTCGATGCTGGTATTGCGGCCCGCAGATGTCGAAGAAACTACCATAGCCTGGAAGCTGGCTATGGAAAATACCACAACTCCTACCGCTCTTATTTTGTCCAGACAAAACATCACAAATTTGCCAGCCGGCACGGACTACACCCAGGCAGCCCGTGGAGCATACATTGTGGCCGGCTCGGACGAACAGCCGGACGTCATTCTGGTAGCCTCGGGGTCGGAAGTTTCCACGCTGGTGGCTGGCGCCGAATTGTTGCACAAAGACGGGGTAAAAGTAAGGATTGTTTCGGTTCCCTCCGAAGGATTGTTCCGCAGCCAATCGGCCGAGTACCAGGAAAGCATACTCCCCCAGGGCGCCAAGATATTCGGCTTGACAGCGGGACTGCCTGTCACCTTGGAAGGGCTGGTCGGTTCGAACGGAAAGGTATGGGGATTGCCTTCATTCGGATTCTCTGCACCTTATAAGGTGTTGGACGAGAAACTGGGCTTTACGGCCGAGAATGTCTATAAACAAGTAAAAGAAATGTTGTAATCTGTACAGATACAAGTGATGGACTACGAGCTACGAGTGCACACTGACGAACCCGACGGTGCAACTCGTAGCTTGTAGCTTGTATCACTCACCAAACATACGACCACATCAATGAAAACCATAGGTTTATGTTCTGACCACGCAGGTTTCCCCTTGAAACAGCACGTAAAGCAATGGCTGGAATCGAAGGGCTGGACTTACAAGGACTTCGGAACTTATACAGAAGAAAGTTGTGATTATCCGGACTATGCCCACCCCTTGGCGGAAGCTATCGAGCGGGGCGAATGTGGCCCGGGCATCGCCATTTGCGGCAGCGGGCAAGGCATCAGTATCACACTGAACAAGCACCAGGGCGTGCGTTGCGCCCTTTGTTGGGAACCCGAACTGGCAGCCTTGTCGCGCAAGCACAACGATGCCAATGTCTTGGCCATGCCCGGACGTTTCATCAGCAATGAGCAGGCGGATGCCATCATGGAGGCTTTCTTCAGCACTGATTTCGAAGGCGGAAGGCACCTGCGCCGGGTGCAAAAGATTCCCGTCAAGAAATAGGCTTATCTCCCCCATGCAAAGTTTTATTTTCTACAATGACCGGCTGCTCTTGCGAAAAGACGCGGAAGGACATTTCCACGTACCCGATGAGACGGAACTCTCTGGCAAACTGACAGGACAAACGATGCGCCACGAAGTGCTGTTACCCAACGGACACACCATTCACACGGCTGCCATCGAGTTCCCCGTGGAAGAAGACGACCAATGGCTCATGGTAGGATTGCGCGCTTCGTTCGATTATGTGACATTAGCTGAATACAAAGCGGCCGGGAAAGCTTTCCAAATACTATGGTGGGACAGGCACAGCCGTTTTTGCCCAGTCTGCGGAACCCCTACCCGGCAACAGGCTCCCATCATGAAACGTTGTCCGGCATGCGGTTATGAGATTTATCCGCCCATCTCCACAGCCATCATTGTCCTTGTACGCCGGGGAACCGATGAGATATTGCTGGTACATGCCCGCAACTTCAGAGGCACGTTCTATGGATTGGTAGCAGGTTTTTTGGAACCGGGCGAGACATTGGAGCAATGTGTGGAACGAGAGGTGCGAGAGGAAACAGGGCTCAAAATCTGCAACATCCGCTATTTCGACAGCCAACCTTGGCCCTATCCCAGCGGCCTGATGGTCGGTTTTACAGCCGACTATGCAGGCGGAAACATCAAACTACAAGATGAAGAACTGAGCGCAGGGGCTTTCTACCACCGAGACCACCTGCCCGAATTGCCCCAGAAACTAAGCATTGCCCGCCGACTCATCGACCATTGGCTGGGCGTTCAACCGTAACCATTTTCCAAGCCTCATTCACTTTCCCCTCCTGTTTCCAAACTATGCGGTTCCGATGCAGAGGGAGGAGTGCGCCTTAGATACTATCAATTGAGTTCAAATTATCTTGCAAAAGAAAAATCGAACCACCGACAAACATGAATTAGCCAGATTTGCGTAGGCATGAAAACCTTGTTAATCCGTTTAATTCATGTTTATCGGTGGTTTCTGATGAATCATCATCTACCTGTTCAAACCAACTGCTCAGAACTCCCCGCCGCCCAGCGAACGGTAGAGCCAGGCGTTGAGCTTGCAATAGTAGATGTTCAGTTCTATCTGCTCCAACTCGCAATCCACATGACGCTCATTGGCCGTCAATACCTCCAGATAACCAGCGAATCCAGTGCGAAACAGTTCGTTGGCATCGTCCACTGAACGGCGGTGTACCAGGCACTCCTTGCGCTTCAATTCACGGCGTTCCTCCGTCAGACGGGTGGCTTCCAGCAGGTTGACCACTTCCTGATAGGCCAAGAGCGCCTGATGGTGGTAATTGAGCAGGGCGATGCGCTGGTTGCTCTTGGCATTCTCCCACAGGGTGCGGATTTCGTTGCGGCGGAATATCGGGGCAGTAAGCCCGGCAGCCAGGTTATAGACCGCCGAGGCAGGCGAACTGAACCAATGGCCAAGGTCGAAAGCATTGAATCCGGCAGAGCCTCCCAAAGTCAAGGAGGGGAAGAAAGACTTGCGGGCAGCCTGCACATCGGACTTGGCAGCGAGCAACTCCAGTTCGGCGGCACGCACGTCGGGACGTTGAGCCAGGAGAGTGGCCGGAATGCCCCGCTGTACCGGGAAAATGGCTTGCCGCAACGTGGCATAATCCGTGCGCTTCACCTCGAAGGGCAACTTGCCAAGGAGCAGGGCAAAAGCACGCTCCGTCTCCCCAATCTGCTGCCCGACAGCC
>DXCK01000080.1 GCA_019116045.1 Candidatus Bacteroides merdipullorum
GGAAGTGAATCCACTGGTGTTTGAGACCAGCGCGTCTACCGATTCCGCCATCTGGGCAACTCGTTTTCTTAATTGCGGTGCAAAGATACGGCTTTTTCCGGAACCTGCAATACTTTTCCTAAAAAAAGGCGAAAAAAACAAGAAAATGAAGCACGAGGGGGTGGAGATAAGGAAATATAATGTACTTTAGCGGAAACTTTCTAAAACTATATCGTATGGCAGCTAACAAAGATAATTTTTGCGTGATTATGGGCGGAGGAATAGGAAGCCGTTTCTGGCCGTTCAGCCGCAAGACTCTACCCAAACAGTTTCTGGATTTCTTCGGGACGGGACGCTCACTGTTGCAACAGACGTTTGACCGCTTCCGGAAGATTATCCCGGTGGAAAACATTCTGATTGTGACAAACGCCATGTATGCCGACTTGGTGAAGGAGCAGCTTCCTGAGCTTTCGCCAGAGCAGATCCTGCTGGAGCCGACACGCCGGAACACGGCACCGTGCATTGCATGGGCGTCGTACCACATCAGGGCCATGCATCCGAACGCGAACATCGTGGTGGCACCGTCGGACCATTTGATTCTGAAGGAAGAGGAATTCTTGGATGCCATCCAGAAGGGTCTGGAGTTTGTGTCACAGTCTGACAAGCTGCTGACGCTGGGCATCAAGCCGAACCGTCCGGAGACGGGCTATGGTTATATACAGATTGCCGAGCCGGTGGGCGAGAATTTCTACAAGGTGAAGACGTTCACGGAGAAGCCCGAACTGGAGCTGGCGAAGGTGTTCGTCGAAAGCGGGGAGTTTTACTGGAACTCGGGGTTGTTCATGTGGAACGTGAACAGTATCATCCGGGCGGGCGAGTTGCTGTTGCCCGAACTGACGGCCAAGCTGGCGCCGGGCGAAAAGGTGTATGGGACGCCGGATGAGCAGCGGTTCATCGAAGAGAATTTCCCGGCTTGCCCGAATGTGTCTATCGACTTCGGGGTGATGGAGAAGGCGGACAACGTGTATGTGTCGCTGGGCGATTTCGGTTGGTCGGACCTGGGGACGTGGAGCTCGCTGTATGACCTTTCGCCGAAGGATGTGAACGGCAACGTGGTGTTGAAGTGCCAGACGCTGCTGTACAACTGCCACGACAATATCGTGACGATACCAAGCGGCAAGCTGGCTGTCATCGACGGGCTGGAGGGTTATCTGGTGGCCGAGTCGGACAATGTGCTGCTTATCTGCAAGAAGGATGAAGAGCATGCCATCCGCAAGTATGTGAACGATACGCAGATGAAGCTGGGCGAGGATTACATCTGATGCCGGCCGGGGCGTGTGTCCCGCCGGGGGCTTGCGCCGCTGCAAACAGGCAGGGCGGTTTCACCGAGGTGAAGCCGCCCTGTTCGTTTGGGGTTGGAGGAAGCCGGCGGGTGTTCAGAGTTGTGCGCGGATGGCTTCGGCCACGGCGCGGAATTCTTCGTCGGTCAGTTGCAGCTTGGGGTTGGAGAAGCGCATGTCTTGCTCGCTCTGCATGGGCACGAGGTGTATGTGCGCGTGGGGTACTTCCAGTCCCAGCACGGCCTCGCCCACTTTGCGGCAGGGGAAGGCGCGTCCGATGGCCAGCGCTATCTTCTTGGCGAAGACGTGCATGGCGGCCAGGTCTTCGTCGCTCAGGTCGAAGATGTAGTCTACTTCTTGTTTGGGAACGACGAGGGTGTGTCCTTTCACCAGGGGGTTGATGTCGAGGAAGGCGAAGAATTTGTCGTCTTCGGCCACTTTGTAGCAGGGTATCTCGCCTGCAATGATTCTGCTGAATATCGTCATAGTTGTTGTATATATATAATAAGATGTGTGTGCCGCCGGGGAGGCCGGGGGGCGGGATGAAAAAAATGAAGAATGAGGCATCGGCCTGTGGCGCGTATGGCAGTCATTCTTCATTTGTTTTTTGTTTAGAAAGATATGCTTAGTATTTCGAGTTTGATCATGCCCTGGGGGACTTTGATTTCGACCACGTCGCCGGCTTTCTTGCCCAGCAGTCCTTGTGCGATGGGGGTGTTGACCGATATTTTGCCTTCCTTCAGGTTGGCTTCGCTTTCGGAGACGATGGTGTAGGTCATCTTGGCTCCGTTCTTCACGTTTTTCAGTTCCACTTTGTTCAGGATCTGCACGGTGTCGGTCTTCAGTTTGGACTCGTCGATGATTTTGGCGTCGGCAATCGTGGCCTTGAGTTTCGCTATTTTTGCCTCGAGCATGCCTTGTGCCTCTTTGGCGGCATCGTATTCGGCGTTTTCGGACAGGTCACCCTTGTCGCGCGCTTCGGCGATGGCTGCTATCACTTTGGGGCGTTCGACCGCCTCCAAGTGCTTTAATTCGGCCAGCAGCTTGTTGTAGCCGTCTTCTGACATATAAGCCATAGTTTGTTCCTCCTGATAGTTTTTAGTTTTTAGTGTTCTTTATTGTTATTGTTTATATAAACAAAAAAGAATCCCGGCATGAGTGTCATGCCGGAACCCTCTTTTGTATTTCCGGGGCAAAGATAGGCTTTTAAAGGATATGTGTCAAGCAAAAAACGATGCTTTGTGACATATTAAGCATTTTTTACGCCCGGCGGATGGTTGTCAGAGCAGTTTCTTCACTTCTTCTTCCAGGTTTTTGATGGCCTCGCTGCGCAGGCTCAGGTCGTTGTTGCGGTTGATGAGGAAGAGCGTGGGGAGGTTCTGCACGTTGTAGGCCGAGGCGTAGGCGGAGTAGACTCCTCCCGGGTCGCGCACGCAGAGCCAGGGCAGGTTGTCGGCCGTGGTTTTCCAGAAGTGCTCGTCGGCGTCCAGCGACACTTGGTATATCTCGAGGCCGCGGGCGGCGTACTTGTCGTAGAGGTCGCGCAGCATGTAGTTGTGCGAGGCCGACGCGGCGCTTTGGTAGATGGTGAAGTCCAGGATGACCACTTTGCCCTTCAGGTCGGTCAGGCGGTGCGTGTCGCCGCGCAGGTCGCGCAGGCTAATGTCGATGAGCCCCGTCTCTTCCACCTTCACTTGCGACAGGTCGGGCGATGCCTCGCGCCGGGGCGTGCGCGTGTTCTTCATGCCCTTGATGACGATGTTGTAGAGGTTGCGCGAGCGGTCGGCGTGCGGGTACATGGCGTTCAGGCTGGTGGCCACGGCGGCGAAGCAGCGCACGTCTTGCTTGCTGTTCAAGGGGTCGAAGATGAGGTAGCCGTTCAGCTTCTGGAACAGGGCGAAGTAGGCAGCCGCCGTGTTCGGGGCCTCGTAGATGTAGCGGGTGCTCACCTCTTTCTTATAGTCTTGCATCCAGCGCGACAGGCTGTCCTGAAAGTCGTCCACGCCGATGGCGTGCGCCTGCATGGCCTCGGTCAGCCGGTCGACGCGTGCCTGCAATTCAGCCTGCTTCAAGGTGAGTTCCTTGATTTTCCGGCAGTTGTCGGAGCCTTCCACCTCGTAGTCCGTGGCAAACGCAGCGTAAGGAGCGCGCACGGTGATGGTCTCCGTAGAGTCCACCGAGAGATTAATCACTTTGTCCTCCACCCGCAAGCGGTAGAACTCGGGCGAGGCGGGCCGTGCGGCCTTGAAGTCGAAAGCGCCGCCTTCCTTCAGCTCCACCGAATCCAGCGCGACGATGCCTTCCAGGGCCGAAGCCTCCAGGTAAAGGGTCTTGCCCTCGGCGCCGGTCACTTCGCCCGTTATCTCAAACCGCGGCCCGGTGCTGCACGCGGCCATCACGACGGCCACGGCCGACATGAGAAATACATTCTTTTTATCCATCTTACAGTTCATTATTATTCATCGTTTCCTGTGCCAGCCCGGCCCCTCGCCCACTGTCCGGCAGAAGCGCGGCTCTTGCCCGCAGCGGTCGCGGCCCGTGCGCGCACGAAGCAAGCCGCCCGCGCACGACAACGGCTGACAGGCTGCAAAGATACGTTTTTTCACTTTCAATCAAAGCATTTCCACCCTTCTTGCACCAATTATTAATGAAAAATTACGCATTTATAAACTTTTAATCGCCCACTCCTTCCCCCGCCCAATAATAATATGTATCTTTGCACGATTTTTTTAGAGAAACAGAAACAAAAATTTTTTTATGATTAACCCCATTGTTAAGACAATCGAGCTGGCCGATGGCAGAACCATCACACTCGAGACGGGAAAGCTGGCAAAACAGGCAGACGGTGCTGTGATGCTGCGCATGGGCAACACCATGCTGCTGGCGACTGTTTGTGCCGCAAAAGATGCAGTTCCCGGAACAGACTTCATGCCGCTGCAGGTAGAGTATAAAGAAAAGTATTCGGCGTTCGGACGCTTCCCAGGCGGCTTCACCAAACGCGAAGGCCGCGCCTCGGACTACGAAATCCTGACCTGCCGACTGGTAGACCGCGCCCTGCGCCCCCTCTTCCCCGACAATTTCCACGCTGAAGTATACGTAAACATCATCCTCTTCTCCGCCGACGGCGTAGACATGCCCGACGCCCTGGCCGGACTGGCCGCATCGGCAGCCCTGGCCGTGAGCGACATACCCTTCGGCGGACCCATTGCCGAAGTGCGCGTGGCACGCATCGACGGACAGTTCGTCATCAACCCCACCTTCGAGCAACTGGAGAAGGCCGACATGGACCTCATGGTCGGAGCCACCTACGAAAACATCATGATGGTGGAAGGCGAGATGAAGGAAGTCTCCGAACAAGACCTGCTCGCCGCCCTGAAAGCCGCACACGAAGCCATCAAGCCGATGTGTAAGGCACAAATGGAACTGGCCGAAGAAGTCGGCTCCACCGTCAAGCGCGAATACAACCACGAAGTGAACGACGAAGACCTCCGCAAAGCCGTGCACGACGCATGCTACGAAAAGGCCTACGCCATCGCAGCCAGCGGCAACCGCAACAAACACGAACGCCAGGACGCCTTCGACGCCATCTGCGAAGAATTTAAGGCACAGTTCACCGAAGAAGAACTCGAAGAAAAAGCCCCCCTCATCGACCGCTACTACCATGACGTCGAAAAGGAGGCTATGCGCCGCTGCATCCTCGACGAAGGCAAACGACTCGACGGCCGCCAGACCACCGAAATCCGCCCCATCTGGTGCGAAGTATCTCCCCTGCCCGGCCCCCACGGCTCGGCCATCTTCACCCGCGGCGAAACGCAAGCCCTGGCCACCGTCACCCTCGGTACGAAGGACGACGAGAAGATTGTCGACGACGTCCTGAACCAAGGCAAGGAGCGCTTCCTCCTCCACTATAACTTCCCCCCCTTCTCCACCGGCGAAGCCAAAGCGCAACGCGGTGTGGGCCGCCGCGAGATAGGCCACGGACACCTGGCCTGGCGCGCCCTGAAGGGACAGATTCCCGAAGGATACCCGTACGTCGTGCGCGTCATGTCCGACATCCTCGAGTCCAACGGCTCTTCTTCGATGGCTACCGTCTGCGCCGGCACACTCGCGCTGATGGACGCCGGCGTCCAGATCAAGAACCCCGTGTCCGGCATCGCCATGGGCCTGATTAAGAACCCGGGCGAGGAAAAGTACGCCGTTCTCTCCGACATCCTGGGCGACGAAGACCACTTGGGCGACATGGACTTCAAGGTGACTGGTACGAAAAACGGCATCACGGCGACACAGATGGACATCAAGGTCGACGGACTGTCGTACGACATCCTCGAGAAAGCCCTGCTCCAAGCCAAAGAAGGCCGCGAATACATCCTGGGCAAACTGACCGAGTGCATCGCCGAGCCTCGTCCCGACCTGAAGCCGCACGCTCCGCGCATCGAGACAATGATTATCCCGAAAGAGTTCATCGGAGCCGTCATCGGCCCGGGCGGAAAAATCATCCAAGGCATGGAAGAAGAGACCGGTGCCATCATCAACATCGAAGAAGTGGGCAACGAAGGCCGCATCGAAATAGCCGGAACGAACAAGAAGTGCATTGACGACGCCATGCGCATGATTAAGGCCATCGTCGCCATCCCCGAAGTAGGCGAAACCTACCACGGAAAGATTCGCTCCATCATGCCTTACGGCGCCTTTGTCGAGTTCTTGCCAGGAAAGGACGGCCTCTTGCACATCTCCGAGTTTGACTGGAAGCGCCTCGAGACGGTCGAAGAAGCCGGCTGGAAGGAAGGCGACGAAATCGACGTCAAGCTGCTGGACATCGACCCGAAGACAGGCAAGTTCAAGCTGTCGCACAAGGTGTTGCTGCCCAAGCCCGAGGGCTACACCGAAAAGCCCGAACGCAAAGGACGCCACGAGAAAAAGTAAACGCCCCGCATCGGAACATACCACACCGAGCCGCCTCTCCCAACCGGGAGGCGGCTCGGTTCTTTTATGTTAATATTTTGTTAAAAAAGAGACTCCAGTGAAAGCACCAAACATCTTTTTCCGTAATTTTAAAGGACAAATAACACGGCGGAAAGCCCTAAAATGCCACATAAGCACGGCAACCGACTGCTTAACGCCCTATTTCACATCCTAATATGAAAAAGATACTCTTTTCCCTCCTCCTGCCGTTCGCTTTCCTGCACGCGACGGCGCAACAAGTAGAATACCAGACATTCATCTACACCGACGATGACCTGGCCCAAGAGATAGCCCGACAATACGAAGAAGAAAACACCCGGGGCTACCTGGGCGACCTGTTCAACGCCAGCAAAGAGTCGGCCAAAGGTATCGCCTCAGGCTACGTCACCTCCTTCATCGACCTGGGCGTCAACGCCATTGCTTCGCTGCTGACCCGCAACTCCCGACAGAAAGAGGAGTGGGAAAAGACGGTGCAGGCCGAAAACCAGTATCAGACCACCATCAGTACGGTGTCGGAACTGAACGACTTCTACAAAGAGACCTCTTTCGACGGAGCGATGGACCCAAAGGGTATGCGCTTTGACGGCATCGGGTGCTTACGGAAGGAGGGCCGTGATACTGCGTTCTACCTCTCTTGCCATATCGACCGGTCGAAAATCAGCCGCATCATCAAGCACTCCAAGTTCGAGCTGGTGCTCGACACCCTGATTGTCAGTCCGCTGCACTCCAACCTGCCCAACACGCCACTGAACCTGCCCTTCTCGTTTGAAGAACGGAAGAACTTCACCCTCAGCATGGACATCCGGCTCACCTCGTCGTGGATGAACGAGATTGTCCAACTGCAAAAGGACCAGGAACTCGGCGCGTTCACCATCACCATCCCCGTCAGCCCCGAGCAGTTGGACGAACGAGGCTACCTGCGCTACGTCCGCGCCGAGGGCGAGCCCCCACGCTACGAGGTGGTGGGCGAAAGCTTCATCGTGCCCCGCTCCTTCATGGGCTACCGCGACGAGAACGACCAATACCGCAACAGTTGGGGCACGGGCGAGTACAAGCTCAACATCCAGTTGCGCGAGACGTGCGACGTCACCGACCAATACCGTGCCGACTGGAAGCAAGACCGCAAACGCCGCAAGCAGTTGCAGCCCAAGGAAGGTTTCCTGAACACGACGTGGCAGGTCATCTCCAACCAACGGTGGGACGAACTGACCCAGTCGTGGGTCATCACCACCCTGCAAGCACCGGCCGGCATCATCACGCAGGACGTCATCGACAAGCTGGGACTGGAGCCCGAGGCTGCGCCCGGCCGCTGACAACCACACTTCATAAAGAATCATCAAACCTACATTTTATAAATATATGAAGAAACATTTTTCCCTCTGCATCCTTTTGTGCGCAGTTCTGCTATGTGCCTTCACCGCTTGCCAACAGCAGAAAGCCCAAGTAGAACCCGAACCGGAGACAGCGTTCTATGCCTTTCCCGACCGTTTCCTGACGAAAGACAGCCTTAAATGGGAAGTAGGCATTGCCCGCTATGGCTCTTATACAGGAGAGTATTACACCCAATACGATTCTGACGCGGATTATTACTACCTGCACAAAGACTCCGTAGAAATCCGCGTCCCCAAGCATCCCGACGGCAAGCTTGCCGTACAAGAAGGAGGAGAAGAGTGGAACGAAATAGGCCGCCCGATCGTATTCTACCCAGTCTACCCATTCAGCGTATATCTGCCTAACATGTACTGCTACAAAGACGGTTACGTGAAAGAAGGAGATGAGACAGAGTGGTACCGCTACCAGGTGGCGGGCAACAGCATTCTCTGCGACACGCTGACGCTGGAAAGCAAAAGCGAGGAAGGCTTCATCCTGCAAGGGAAGACGGGGCGCTTCAAGCTGCCCAAAATCCAGAAAGGCTTCGCCACGCACAACGGAGACTTGCGTATCTACACAGAGCGGCAAGGGGAATGGATTCCCGCAGACACCTTGTTGTTCACGTACGGGTACGAGAAAGTAGAAGAAGACTACTCAATCTTTGATGCGATGTTCGGGACATTATACGGCAACGAATAGCATACGCCCCTTCTTGCACATAAACGACAGAATAACATGTCACGAATCATCACCCTGCTCTGTGTGCTATGCCTGCTCACCCGTCCCGCCTGTGCGCAAGAGGCGGGAGGGCAGGCGGACTCCATCGCGAACCTTATCGACACCTACCAAGAGCGCGCTGACTCTGCTGCCCATGCAGACAACTATCCACTTGCCATCACTTTGATTGACCGGGCATTTCCCCTCATCGAAACCGCGGTAGGCAAAGCCTTTGACTACGCCTGCTTTTTAAAAATAAAGGCACAGTTCTGCTACGAGAACCACGATTTGAAGAACGCCATCAAATGCGCTACAGAAGCCGCGGACATGCTGGCCGCAGAAGTAGGTGGCGACAGTCTGAAACGGGCGGAAGTCTTAAACGACCTGGCCGTCTACTACGCAGAGAACAAACGCTTCATCAAAGCCATTCAACTGGACAAAGAGGCTTTGGACATCCAACGCAAGTTGTTGGGCGATGTACACCCCACAGTATCCTCCACGCTGCTCACCCTCGCCGTGTTCCATGCCCAGCGCGAGGAATATGCGGAGGCTATTAAATACGCGAAAGAATCTCTCGACATCAACATCCGGACAACGAAACTGGAAACGCCCGACAATTCGGGATTGCTGAGCACCTTAGAAACATGGAGCACCTACATCAAGGATATAAAAGGCGCCATCCGTTACGCAAGTGCCAACCTGATGGTGCTAGAAAAACTGGCCGGCACTGAAAACGACTATTACCTCGCCACCATGGAAAACCTGGCCAACTACTACGCCTACCTCTATGACTACGAGAAAGCCATCCAGCTTGAAAACACCGTGGCAGAGACCAGAAAGAAACTCCATGGGACAGAGAACGCGGAATATGCCACATCTCTCTACAACTTAGCCTCGTGGCACAACAAGAACGGCAATCCAGAGAAAGCCTACGAACTTGTCCTGCAAACCTTGGACATACGCGGGCGGGTGCTGGGCAAGGAGCATCCGGACTATGTCACAGCACTGAACAACTTGGCCGTGTATTGCGCCGGGATGGGGGCCATGCAAAAGGCGGACAGCGTAGGAACAGAAGCGTTGAGGTTGCGCGAAAAAATCTTCGGGAAAGACAACGATACCTACGCGCTATCTTTAAGCAACCTTGCTTCCTACAAATGGCAAAACGGGAACTATGAGCAAGGTAAACAACTCACGGAAGAGGCATTGCTCATCCGTGAACGAACAGTGGGCAAGAAGCACACGGACTATGCCGCCTCCCTAAGCAACCTGGCCTTCCTAAACAACCATTTGCACAACTACCGCGAAGCCATCGAGCAAGACAGCACCGCGGCAGCCATCTACCTGGAGAACGAGGGAGAACGTTCCCTCCCACGCGCCCAAGCACTCACAGGAATGGCCAAGAGTTACAGTGCACTGGGCGAGCACGGAAAAGCTTTGGGACTGCTGTCGGAAGCATTAACTGTATATCAGGACATCTGGGGGAAGAAACATCCCCAAAGTGCTGCACTACTGAACACCCTGGCTCAAGAACAGCAAGCCGCTGGCAACTATCAGGAAGCCGCCCGCTTGGCTGCGCAAGTGAAGGACATCTGCGAGAAGGACGCCGGAGAAGAAGCTCCCTTGTATGTCGATATCTTGAAAGATTTGGCGCGAACGTATTACCTCATGGGCAATTATGCGGAAGCCTTCCGGCTCGGGCGCAAAGCAGCGACCTTTTACCTGCAATACACGACAAGGAAAGATTGGTATGCAAATATGCTCTACGACCTGTCCTTCTACGAGTCCGACGCTGGAAACTACGGCGAAGCCATCCGCTTGGGCACGGAAGCACTGAGCATAGAAGAAGCACTGCTTGGGAAAGCACATCCAGACATCATCTCCACATTAAACAACCTAGCCTCTTCCCACGCCAAAGTAGGCGATTACGAGACGGCCATCCGGTACGGCACCGAGGTGCTGGAAAGGCAAAAGAACGTGTACGGGGAAGAATACCCGGGGAACGCCTTATACTTGAACAACCTGGCCGAATACTACGGTTGCCTGGAGGATTACCAGAAAGCCATCGGACTGAGTTGGGAAGCCCTGAACCTGCTGGAGAAGGCGGGCGAAACAGAGAGTAAGGTGTATGCCACTGTCCTCTACAGCCTGTCGCACCACTATTACCGAACCGGCCAATACAGCCCCGTAATCAAAGCGGCGACGGAGTGCGCGCGAATCATCGAAAAACTGTATGGGAAGACCCATCCGGCGTACGCCGAAGCTCTTAACATGCTAGCCTTCTACACCGAGCTTCAAGGAAAGAAAGAAGAAGCCGTCCGGATGTACAAGGAAGCCCTGAAGATACAGGCCGACTGCCGGGGCAAGCTGCATCCCGACTACCTCACCGTGCTGAACAATCTGACCGTTTGTTATTATTCCACACACGACCCGGCAGTCACCGCAAGCTGCATCGACATGACCGAACTGCTTACGCAATGCCTCACCCGCTCGTTCAGGGACCTGACCAAGTCCGAGCGCACCCAGTTCTGGCTCAAGAACCGCTACTGGTTCTCCCCCTTCATACACCAGGCCGCCTACACCTTCCCCTCCGACTCCCTGGCCGCAAACGCCTACAACGGCCTCCTCCTGAGCAAAGGCCTGCTGCTGAACAGCGAAATCGAGCTCAGCACCCTGCTGGCCGAGAGCGGCGACGCGGAGGTGGAAACCCTCTACAACGACCTGCGCAACCTCCGCCTGCAACTGAACAGGCTCTACGAGCAGCCCGTGGCCGAACGCGCCCTCAGCACCGACTCGCTGGAGCAGGAAGCGCAGCGGCTCGAACGCGCCCTGGTGCAACGCTCGAAGGTATACGGCGACTTCACGCGCAACCTGGCCATCGACTGGCAGCAGGTGCAGCAGCGGTTGGGCGAGCGCGACGTGGCCGTAGAGTTCACCTCGTTCGCCACGGGGCAGGATTCGGTGATGTACGCCGCCTACTGCCTGCGCCGGGGCAAACGGACGCCGCGGATGGTGCCACTGTTTGAGGAAAAGCAACTGAAGACTGTCGGCGCGACGCACTACTACGACCGTCCGGACGTGGCACGCCTGGTGTGGCAGCCCCTGGCAAAAGAGTTGGAGGGCGCCGACCGCGTGTACTTCGCGCCCGACGGCGAACTGTATAACATCGCCATCGAGTCCGTGCCCCACTGGGCCGACT
Organism: Candidatus Bacteroides merdipullorum; assembly: GCA_019116045.1. Classification (GTDB taxonomy): domain Bacteria; phylum Bacteroidota; class Bacteroidia; order Bacteroidales; family Bacteroidaceae; genus Bacteroides; species Bacteroides merdipullorum. The sequence continues at coordinate 11,566 of DXCK01000080.1, forward strand.
CGATGCTCGTGTCCGACCACTACCGCTTCTACCGCCTCTCCTCCACCCGCCAACTGGCCTTGACGCGGGACGAGCAATCGGCCGACGAAGCCGCGCTCTACGGCGGCTTGCGCTACGACACCGACGTCACGACGCTGGTCAACGACAGCCGCCGCCGTCCCGTCACGACGCGCACGGCCGACTTCGCCCTCCTCCACCTGGCCGACTCGCTCAACCTGCGCGCGGGATTGCAAGACCTGCCCGCCACCCTCACGGAAGCGGAAGAGATAGAGACACATCTACGCAACGCAGGCACACACGCCACGCTCTACACCGACACCGCCGGCACGGAAGCCTCCTTCAAAGCCCTGTCGGGACGGCGCACGAGGCTGATGCACATCGCCACGCACGGCTTCTACTGGACGGAGCGCGAGGCACAGGCCATCGGCGACCGGCTGGCGTTCCTGAACACAGCCGGGCAGACGGCACGCTACGTCGAGGACAAGGCACTGACGCGCTCGGGACTGTTCTTTGCAGGCGTCAACCACGCGCTCGAGGGCGAGTCTCTGCCGGCAGACGTAGATGACGGCATCCTGACCGCACGCGAGATTTCCATCCTCGACCTCCGCGGCCTCGACCTGGTGGTGCTGTCGGCCTGTCAGACGGGACTGGGCGAAATCACCGGCGACGGCGTCTTCGGCCTGCAACGCGGCTTCAAGAAGGCCGGGGCCGGGACGCTGCTCATGAGTCTCTGGAAGGTGGACGACCAGGCCACGCAACTGCTGATGACCCGTTTCTACGCCAACCTCACAGCCGGGCAGAGCAAGGCCGAGTCGCTGCGCGAAGCCCAACGCTACGTACGCGAATACGAAGTCGAACAGGCCGTCACCCCCCAGGGAGGCCGGCGCCCCCTCTCCGCCCACGCCCGCCAGCAGGCGCAGCAGCAACAGACCGCAGCCGCCGAAACGCGACGCGTCCGCCCCTACCACTCGCCCCGCTTCTGGGCAGCCTTCATCCTGCTGGACGCCCTCGACTGAGCGGCCCGGTCCGCTCCGCACAAGAGCCCTGCCCCGTCCGGACAACAGCCGCGCTTCCTCCGAAGCGTTTGCCCGCCTCTTCCGGCCGGTGCGGCCAGCCCATCTGCACCGGCCGCACCGCCCCGAAAAGAAAAAAAGATTTAATACGTTCACCCATACCAATTAATTATCGTACATTTGCCGACGAAACCAATCATACGGATTTGTAACGCAATGAAAGAGAACTATTACCACGTCGGACTGAACGACGAACAGGTGCGCCAAAGCCGCGCCGAACATGGGGACAACCTGCTGACCCCGCCCAAACGCCCTTCCATGTGGAAGCTCTACTTAGAAAAATTCCAAGACCCCGTCATCCGCATCCTGCTGGTAGCGGCAGTCTTCTCGCTCATCATCTCCATCACCAAAAACGAGTACGCCGAGACCATCGGAATCTTCTTCGCCATCTTCCTGGCCACCGGCATCGGATTCTACTTCGAGTACGACGCCAACAAGAAGTTCGACCTGCTCAACCAGGTGGGTGAGGAGACGCCCGTCACCGTCATCCGAAACGGCAAGGTGCACGAAATACCCCGCAAGGACATCGTGGTCGGCGACATCGTCATCCTGAACACCGGCGAAGAAGTCCCGGCCGACGGACAGCTCATCGAAGCCGTCTCGCTGCAAGTCAACGAATCGAGCCTGACCGGAGAGCTGATGGTGAACAAGACGACCAACGAAGCCGACTTCGACGAGGAAGCCACGTATCCCTCGAACAGCGTGATGAGGGGAACCACCATCACCGACGGGCACGGCACGATGGTCGTAGAGCGCGTGGGCGACGCCACCGAAATAGGCAAAGTGGCGCGGCAAGCCACCGAACAGAGCCAGGAACAGACGCCGCTGAACATCCAGCTTACGAAACTGGCCAACCTCATCGGAAAGGCAGGCTTCACCATCGCGGCACTGACCTTCATCATCTTCACCTCGAAAGACCTCTACGCCTACCTGCAGGCAAACCAGGTGACGGACTGGCACCAATGGCTTGACATTGCCGACATCGTGCTGAAATACTTCATGATGGCCGTCACGCTGATTGTCGTGGCCGTGCCCGAAGGACTGCCCATGAGCGTCACCCTCAGCCTGGCCCTCAACATGCGCCGCATGCTCAAGACCAACAACCTGGTGCGCAAGATGCACGCCTGCGAGACGATGGGCGCCATCACGGTCATCTGCACCGACAAGACCGGGACACTGACACAGAATCTCATGCAGGTGTACGACGCCCAACTGGACGAAAGCCAACCCGACCTCATTGCCGAAGGAATAGCCGCCAACTCCACGGCCTTCCTTGAAGAGAAAGGCGCAGGCGAAAAGCCCGCCGGCGTGGGCAACCCCACCGAAATAGCACTGCTGCTCTGGCTCAACCAACGCGGGCAAGACTACATGAAGTTGCGCGACGCTGCCAAAGTGGTCAACCAGCTCACGTTCTCGACAGAGCGCAAATACATGGCCACGCTGGTCGACTCGCCCCTGCAGCAACAACGCATCCTCTACGTCAAGGGCGCGCCCGAAATCGTCATGGGACGTTGCAACCTCGCCCCGGAAGCCATCGCCCGATACAACGAACAACTCCTGGCCTACCAGAACAAAGCCATGCGCACCCTGGGACTGGCCTATAAAGTCATCGACAAGGACGCTTCCACCGACTGTGCCGAACTGGTGGCCGAAGGCGGGCTGACCTTCCTCGGCATCTTCGCCATCAGCGACCCCATCCGCCCCGACGTGCCCGACGCCGTGAAGAAATGCCAGTCGGCCGGCATCAGCGTGAAGATTGTCACGGGCGACACCCCCGGCACTGCCACGGAGATTGCCCGCCAGATAGGCCTCTGGCAACCGGGCGACACGGAGCGCAACCGCATCACGGGCACGGAGTTTGCCGCGCTGTCGGACGAAGAAGCCCTGGACCGTGTGATGGACCTGAAAGTAATGAGCCGTGCCCGGCCGATGGACAAGCAAAGACTGGTGCAACTGCTTCAGCAGAAGGGCGCCGTCGTCGCCGTAACAGGCGACGGCACCAACGACGCGCCGG
>DXCK01000081.1 GCA_019116045.1 Candidatus Bacteroides merdipullorum
GCTGCCACAAGGGCAGGTCGCATGTTTCTTTTTTAATTTATTAAATGAAAGAGCCAATGAAAGAGCCGTGTATAAGGCCCTAAAAAAATTCGCTATTCATTGTCCGTTCAAAAAGAATGCTTACCTTTGAACACTCTGCTTTTGGAGGAACTAAAAACTCTTAGCTATGAACAGCTAATAGAATATGAATATGATAGATATTGACGCACCTTATTTTCCTTTCCCGAAGGACTCGAAGTTTACCAAGTTGCTTCAGATGGGACGTCTGTCCAATTATACCTCTGAGGAGCTTGACCAATACTATTATGCCCTGAAGGTCTACCGCGACAACCGGAATGTGTATGAATATATGATGGAAAGTGAAGAGCGGGGGCTGGAAAGAGGTATGAAGAAGGGGATGGAAAAGGGCATAGAGAAAGGTAAAATAGAAACGGCCCGGAATTTGAAGCAACTGGGTGTTTCGATAGATGTGATTGTTCAGGCAACTGGCCTTTCCGAAGAGGAGGTACAACAATTATAATGTATTTATATAAAGGAGAAAGGGGCACAAAGAACATTGCTGCATTCTTTGTGCCCCTTTGTGCGTTCATAGTGTTCTTTGTATTTAACCCAAATCGGTCATTAGACCGCTCAACTGTTCTTTTTTTCTGAAAGAAAGCTCTTCGGGCATTTTCCTGACTTCGTCACTCAAATTTTGATGAATTTGTAATTATTTATTATTCAATATTTTGTAATTTTGCGTCACCCGATTTTGGGTGACGCAATCTATTTTTGTCATGTTTGTTCGCAAAAAGAAGAACCGCTCAGGTACAACAAGTGTCATCGTTGCAGAAAAGCAGGGAGGAAGATTCAGGGAGCTGACCACAATCGGTGTGAGTTCAGACGAATCGGAAGTGGCGGAACTGGTACGTCAGGGCAAGGAGTGGATAGACAAAGAACAGGAACGTCGCCATCCACGTCTTGACCTGTTCGGGGAGGAGCGTAGAGCGTGCGAAGACGAAATGGCGGTCATAGAAGGGGTTCTGTCCAACATCAGCAACATTCTGATCAATGGATCTGACATAATCCTTGACCGTGTCTTTGACAAGGTGGGATTCAACTGCATAGAGGACACGATTTTCCGCCAGCTGGTAAAGGCTCGCCTTTCATATCCGGCAAGCAAGGCCGCCACGGTCGAGTATCTGAAGAATCATTTCGATGAGGATGTGGACCTGTCCAGGATATACCGCTACCTCGACAAGTTGGGGGACATTCAGCACCGTCTGGTGCAGGAGATCAGCGTAAGGCATACGCTTGAGCTGTTCGGCGGCAATATCGGTCTGCTGTTCTATGACGTGACGACCCTATACTTTGAAGCTGACAAGGAGGACGACCTGCGCAAGACCGGGTTCTCGAAAGAGGGGCGGCACAAGAACCCTCAGGTCATACTCGGCCTGCTTGTCAGCCTTGACGGCTATCCGTTGGCCTACTGCATCCACGAGGGCAACAAGTACGAGGGGCACACGATGCTTCCTGTTGTACAACAGTTCGTTAATGAATACAGCCTTCACGACTTTATCGTCGTTGCGGATTCGGGGCTAATGACCAACGACAACATCACGGAAATGGAGAGGCTGGGATACAAGTATATAGTCGGGGCGCGGATAAAAGCCGAGAGCGGGGAAGTCAAATCGTGGATACTTGAACAGCCCAAGGTGGACCGGGCGATGGTAGAATATGACAAGGGGGAAGGCCGCAGGCTGCTGGTGGGCTATACCGATGACAGGGCGAAGAAGGATGCCCATAACCGAGACAAAGGCATACGCCGTCTTGAAAAGGCATACAGGACCGGTAGACTTACAAAGGAGAACTTCAACAGACGAGGCTACAACAAGTTCCTTGAGCTGAGGGGCGATGCCGCCGTTGCAATCAATTACGACAAGATCAGGGAGGACGCCGAATGGGACGGGCTGAAAGGCTATCTGACCAACACTGACATCCCAACTGAAGCTGTCTATGCCGCTTATCACAATCTCTGGAATGTGGAGCGTGCGTTCCGCATAGCCAAATCGAAGATAGAGGTGCGACCCATGTTCCACTTCACCCGACGCAGGATAGAGGCCCATGTGTGCATCTGCTTCGTCGCCTTGAAAGTCTACAAGGAACTGGAACGGCTGCTCAAACTCTCAAACATAAACATGAGCGTCGACAAAGTGCTTGCAATGGCCCAAACAGTCACGACTGTCGAAATAAAGCTGCCGCTGAACAGGAAGGTAATCCGTAAAACCATGATTTTGGAAAGGCACAAACGCATCGCACCTTTATTTAAGGATGATTTCTGGGTGACGCATTGACGAAGTCAGGAGAGCGGAGTGTGGGTTAATAATGTCAGCGTTTCGCCTTGGACACCACAGGATGGTGGCAGCTTGGAAACTGAATAACTGTAAGAAACAAGAGAACATATAAACCTAAGTTCAACCCTAAAAATTGAAAGGACATGAAAGTATTGATTGACAACGGGCACGGTTCTGACACTCCGGGGAAACGCTCTCCGAACGGACGTTTGAGAGAATATGCATACACCCGCGAAATAGCGGACAGATAGGAGGGGAAGCCCCTCTCCAGTTCTCCCCCGTAGGGAGGGAGAATAAGCTTACGCGTTCTTTGACAGGTTGGAAAACAACGAAATAATGGGATGAAGCATACTGGGTAACCCTTTTTTTATACCTTTGCGGTATCATCACTTAAAGAAAGGAAACAGTATGGAAACAAAAGAAGAAAAACTGAAGGAAAAAGAACCGGAAGCAAAGAAAAGCCTGATGGAAGAAATGGATGAAGAAGCCAAGAAGCAAGGCAAGAAAGTAAGTAAAACGTGGGAAGCCGCTATGAGACTGAAAGGCAGCTTGATTGTGAACGACCCCAAATTCTTGTTGTAGTTATGCGCTATCTTATAGATACGAATATCTTTGTTTATTTGGCTCTCGACACCGGATTGTTGAGTAAAGACGTATCAGCCCTTATAGAAGAGCCGGATGCTCTACTTTATATGAGTGCGGAATCCGTACGCGAACTGATTGTGGGCTACCGCAACAAGGGCTTGTGCTCCAAACGCTGGAAGACGGCGGAAGAAATGGTGGCAGCCATCGAAGATGAGTTCTACATCCAGATTCTTCCGCTGAAGAAAGAACGCATGACCACCTACGCCCGCATGGAAATCAACGAGGCGCAAGGTCACAAAGACCCTTCTGACCATGTAATCATTGCTCATGCTATTACCGAGCACCTGCCGCTCATTTCGAGCGACACGCGCTTCCCGTTCTACCGCAGTCAAGGACTTGACCTGATTTTTAACACAAAGTAAATCCATACAGACATTCCCATTATTTCGTCCCGCCCCTCTCCCCGCGAGGAGGAGGGCGGGACGCTTGTTTTCCTGCCTGCCGAAGTAGCAAAAGATATGAAGCGTTCTTTGACAGGTTGGAAAACGAGAGACTTCTTCGAAAATATCCACTTTTATGGTGGAATGTCGGGAATAAGCGTTATCTTTGCGAAGTGAATCAGAAATAGCAAATCATGGAAATACACTTCGATAAAGAATACTTGCGCCAGCTATATGAGGACGGAAAGACGACAGACAAGAAATATCGCTTTCAGCCTCATATCATCGCACGCTATCAGCTGCGTGTCAAGGTGCTGGAACAAGCCGCAGGCGTAGAAGAACTCTACCCTCTCCATTCATTGCACTACGAAGTGCTGAAAGGAGACAAAGCGGGTATTTCCTCCATCCGGGTAAACGACCAGTACCGCATCGAGTTCACGGTGAAGCAAGTTGCGGCTGAAACAGTCGTGACGATTTGCAACATATTGGAATTGTCGAACCATTATAAATAGGAGATATGAACATGGGAAAATATACTTGCCAGCGCCCCGTACATCCGGGTGAACTGCTCAAGGAAGAAATCGAGAGCCGAGGCTTGCCGCAGACACGCCTCGCCGCACAAACGGGCATATCCTATAAGATCCTGAACGACATCCTCAACTGCCGCCGCCCGCTCACCACCTCTACGGCGATGCTGTTCGAGGCAGCGTTGGGCATCAGTGCAGGACTGTTGATGCGGATGCAACTTGACTACAACATGCAGCAGGCCACTCGCGACACGTCTTTCATGGAACGGCTTGCCCAAGTGAGGAAATTCGCAGCCATGCTTTGACGCTTATTGTCAAGAAAGTTTCTCGTCCCGCCCCTCTCCCCGCAAGGAGGAGGGCGGGACGCTTGTTTTCCGGCCTGCCAGCCTTCCCCGACTCCTCCCGTGGAGGGTAGAAAGGGACGAAATGAAAAGAGATAAGTATAACAACCAAATAAAAGAACAGAAATATGATAAGGAATAAAACATTGATAAAAGCCCTTTGGCTGGCGGCTTTCGTGCCCCTCTTCGCGGCGTGCAGCAGCGAGGAAGACAGCCTTGTGCCGAGTGGAGAGCCGCAAGAGGTGCAGGTGAGCATTGACACACGTGCCACTACTGACGGAGATACGTGGACATGGGAAAATAATGATGTGATTGGGCTAAATGTAACAGGATATAACGGAACATCGTCTTCCTATACGTTGACCTATAATGCACAGACAAGAAGCTGGACACGATCAGAGGCTATCATTGTTACGCTGCCCGGCACTATCACGGCATGGTATCCGGGGGACAATGTTACAACGACTGCTACATCTTTCAACATTCCCGGCGACCAAAGCACCGATGCAAAATTATGTGATGCGGACTACATGACATATAGCGGCGCATTAAACAACACCACACCAAGCGTGGCATTGGAACATCGCCTCTGCAAAGTCGCCGTCACCATCAGTGGCTACGAAGATTATAGCAGCACGCCGGCTGTGGAAAGTGAAGTTTTCCGCAGCTATCTGACTGTGAACTACAATAATGACGCATGGACGGGAACGGGAGAGCTTACAAGCATCACTCCGTTCAAGACGGAAAGCAGTGCGGACGGGCATCACACCTACCAAGCCATCGTTGCCCCGGCATCGTCCTATTCACCCTTTTTGACCTTAATGGTAAACGGGAAAGACCGGACGGTGAACTGCAACCAGGCGCTGGTCAGCGGAAATGCCTATACCTTCAACCTAACGGTAAGGAATCCGGACGCGGCTACCCGCTCCGCCGGTATATCGGACTACGAGCTGGAACTGGTGGAGGTGAGGGATCTGAATGAAGAATAATACCCCATGCAAGGGGTATCACAACACCCCATGCATGGGGTACCTGAAGGGGTCATGCATGGGGTGCCTGAAGGGGTCATGCATGGGGTGTAGCAAACCGTATTTATAAACTCAAAAACGAATGTAATATGTTAGATTTTGAAGTGAAATCAAAGGTTCAGCCCGTAGGCGAACGCAAAGGGCAGACGGTGTATTTTTGCGTCTCCGTCCCCTTGAAGATGATGGATACGGGGCTGCGGAAGTCACGGTAAAGGACGCACTGAAGACCCCGAAAATCGTCTTCACGCCCAAGCAGAAGATGCGCGATGCTGCCAATGCGGTGGAACTTAGCATTGACAAGGGCAGCGTGAAGGCTTCCACGGGTGGCGGCACTACCACTGAGCCGGACGAAGACCAGACTGAAAATCCGTTGGTGTAATTTTTCAGCGAAAGGAGCAATGAATCAAAACAGAGGATGAGATTACAGACAAACATTCTCTTGCCGGGTATCTGGTCTTGGTGAGGGCGTGTCAAAATGCAAAACTGCTATCATTCTGTCATGCTGAACGGATGTGAAGCATCTCCCATTAACAAAAACAAACGGGAGATCCTTCGCGCTGCTCAGGATGACAGAGCAAAATGAAAGTCGTTCTTCCTTTTGACACCCTTATTTTGGTGCATGAGCGTGGACGGATGCATCACCGGCCGGGAAGAGGCGGACCACCTGTGCTAACGCACCCGGCGGCACAATAGCCGTAGGGTGTCCCACGGTAAGGATAGGAGGGTAGAAGTCCCCCCTCCTGCGTTCTTTAACAGGTTGGAAAACAAACGAAATAATGGAAAGTACATACAGGTTTCGGATAAATTTCGTACTTTTGCCAAGTGACAAATTGAAATGAAGCTGACTATGGAACGAACTGTATTCAACAAAGCGCAATTGGAGATGCTCGACATCATGGCGAATGTCCGAAGCGATGAGGAACTGGATGCACTGAAACATGCCGTATCCGAGTTTTACGCCCGTCGTGCCGACGAGGAAATGGAAAAGCTGTGGCAGTCCGGGCAATGGAATGAACAGACCTTGAAAGAACTGGGCAATGCCCATTACCGTACCCCCTACAAACAATGAAAAGGCTGGTGGTATTGGACACTAATTGTTTGGTGCAAATGTTGTCGGTACATAGTCCCTACCGTGCGGCATGGCAGGCGTTTCGTGAAGGAAAATACGAGCTGTGTGTGACCGATGACATTGTGGATGAATATGAGGAAATTTATTGAGCAAGACCCTGATGACAACAAGTTTGTGGATTGTGCCATAGTGGCAGGTGCCGATTACATTGTCAGCGAGGATGCCCACTTCCGGGTATTAGAAACGATACCTTTCCCTAAAGTGAACGTGATTTGCCTAAACCGCTTTATGGAAGAACTTGCCGGACTTTAATCGATTAACAGACATATCCCCATTGTTTCGTCCCGCCCCTCTCCCCGCAAGAGGAGGGCGGGACGCTTGTTTTCCGGCCTGCCAGCCTCCCCTGATCCCTCCCGTGGAGGGTAGAAAGGGGCGAAATGAAAAGAGATAAGTTACAACGGTAGTGCATGGTACAGCAAAGGGGCATGCATGGGGTGTAGCAAACCGTATTTATAAACTCAAAAACGAATGTAATATGTTAGATTTTGAAGTGAAATCAAAGGTTCAGCCCGTAGGCGAACGCAAGGGGCAGACGGTGTATTACGCACAGGTAAAATCGCAACAGAAGTTGACGAACAAGATGCTTGTAGAGCGTATCGTGCGCGAAACTTTGCTATCTTGGCAAAAGATTTGGTTAGATGTGACTAATTAGTTACCTTTGCGACATAATTATAGATAGACATGAAACGGAATCTGATATTGTCGCCCACATTCAAGGAGTTTGAGCAAAACGCCAATCCCCGCACCCGCGAGAAGTTGCGTTATGCCATATCCATACTGGAAACGGTTTATCCGGTACCCACCAAATTCGTCAAGAAACTGGTCGGGACAGACTTCTTCGAGTTGCGGGTGTCCGTGGACAACGAGATACGGGTTATCCTCTTCGCCGTGGACAACGACAACATCAATCTGGCGACAAACGTTATCCTGCTGAACGGCTTTGTGAAGAAAAGCACCAAGGATTACGACAAGGAAATAATAAAGGCGATTAACATTTTAAGGAGTTTGCTATGACAACGATGAACAACAGACTGACAGCGGAAGAATTGAAGAAGCTCCGGCAGACGGACTTCGGTAAGAAGCCCGGCTTCGAAACAGCGGAAACCATGCTGACACGCGAAGTAGGCAAGGTGGGAAGTCCGGAACGCGACGAGTTCAACGCCAAGGCATTGGCATGGTATTATGGCGAAGTGCTGCGCGACCGCCGCAAGGCACTCGGTATCACGCAAAAGGAACTGGCGGAGCGCGTAGGGTGCGACCGTTCCTACATCAGCCGTCTGGAGAAAGGCGAAACTGACCTGCAACTGTCCTCCTTCATCCGCATCGCCGCAGCGTTGGGCATCATGCTCAGGCTTGACGTGAACCTGATTTGAGACAAAGTCTGCCACGCTTCTTGCTTCGCATAGCGTACCAGGGCAGGACTTTTATTTTTTTTCTTTCGTCCCCTGACACATGGCCAAAACCGTGTATCAGGGGATGATTCGTTTCTGTACCTAATGTCAGGACAAAAAGATATAGAAGTAACGTATAAAAACAAGATATATGGCAACAGAGACCAGACATAGCGGCACGCTCCGCACCGACTACGAGGCAGACCGGGCATTAGGACGAGAATCCTTATCCGTTTTTGGTAGCGGTCATGGGCAGCATGGCCGCCATTCTTTGTGATTGCCGCCACTGTTTCTGCTTACATTCTTTGTTTTTTCACATATTCTTTTTTTGATAATTAAAAGATTAACGCTAATTTTGCACGCTCTTTCGAGAAATAAATAAATAATCAAATCATAAATAATCGTCAGAATGAACGTTTCATTAGAAAGCATTGACAAGGTAAGCGCACAGCTTATCGTGAAGGTTGAAAAAGCCGATTATCAGGAGAAAGTGGACAAATCGCTGAAGGAAATCCGTCACAAAGTACAAATGCCCGGTTTCCGCAAAGGGATGGTGCCTGCCGGATTGGTAAAGAAAATGTATGGCAAGTCGGTATTGATTGAAGAGGTAAACAAACTGCTGTCTGAGACAGTATCCAAATATATTGAAGAAAACCACGTGAACCTCTTGGGAGAACCTCTCATCAACGACGAGGCTGCCCAGAATGTGAACTTTGATGTGCGTGATGACGCTGAATTTGTGTTCGACATTGCCCTCGCCCCCGAATTTAAGGCTGAAGTGTCTAAGGATGACAAATTGGACTACTACGATATTGAGGTGACTGACGAAATGGTGGACAACCAAGTCAAGATGTATGCCCAGCGCAACGGCAAGTATGAAAAGGTTGATACTTATGCTGACAACGACATGCTGAAAGGTCTGCTGGCCGAACTGAATGAAGACGGCAGCACGAAGGAAGGTGGCATCCAACTGGAAGATACCGTGATGATGCCTTCGTATATGAAGAACGACGAACAAAAGGCTGTCTTTGCCAACGCCAAGGTGAATGATGTGCTCGTGTTCAATCCTTATACTGCCTGGGACGGCAATGCTGCTGAGTTGGCTTCGCTCTTGAAGACTGACAAGGATACGGCTGCCGAGATGAAGTCAAACTTCAGCTTCCAGGTGAACGAGATTACCCGCTTCGTGCCGGGCGAACTGAATCAGGAAATCTTCGACCAAGTATTTGGCAAAGACGTAGTCAAGACAGAAGAGGAGTTTCGCGCCAAGGTGAAAGATGCTATCGCCCACCAGTTTGTAGCCGATAGCGATTATAAGTTCCTGATTGATGTGCGCAAGCATCTGATGGAAAAGGTAGGCAAGCTTGAATTTGCAGATACCCTCCTGAAGCGCATCATGCTGCAGAACAATAAGGATAAGGGCGAGAAGTTTGTAGATGACAATTACGATAAGTCTATCGAAGAACTTACGTGGCACCTTATCAAAGAACAGCTCGTCAAAGCCAACGGTATCAAGGTGGAACAGGAGGACATCACCAACATGGCCAAAGAAGCTACCCGCGCACAGTTTGCCCAGTATGGCATGCTGAACGTCCCCGAAGAACTCTTGGAGAACTACTCGAAGGAGATGCTGAAGAAACAGGAAAGCGTAGAAGGTTTGGTAAACCGTGTCATCGAAAACAAACTGGCCAACGTGCTGAAAGAGCAGGTAACGTTGGAGCACAAACCTATCTCTGCGGCCGATTTCAACAAAATGTTTGAATAAATCTTCCGCTTGCTACATTCATTTCATGGCTGAAAATGTAGAGCCCGGCTTGCCGGCTCTACATTTTTTTATGCAAGGATGTAGAAAATATATGCGACTTATTTGCAAATGCTGTTTATTTTTTGTCTCTTTGCAATCCTTTTGGTTCATTAATTTTGAATGATATTAATAAATAAGAATAGTATGGATGATTTTAGGAAATACGCAACCAAACATTTGGGGATGAACAGCTTGGTGCTGGATGATGTGATTAAGTCCCAAGCCGGCTATCTTAACCCTTATATATTGGAAGAACGCCAGCTTAACGTGACGCAGTTGGACGTGTTTTCCCGCCTGATGATGGATCGTATTATTTTTCTCGGTACTCAGATAGATGATTACACGGCCAATACCTTGCAGGCACAGTTGCTCTATCTCGATTCGGTAGATCCGGGCAAAGACATCTCTATTTATATCAATTCTCCGGGAGGTTCGGTCTATGCAGGCCTGGGCATCTATGATACCATGCAGTTTATCAGCAGCGATGTGGCTACGATCTGTACGGGAATGGCTGCCAGCATGGCTGCCGTCTTGTTGGTTGCCGGTGCCGAAGGTAAACGTTCTGCCTTGACACACTCACGTGTGATGATACACCAGCCGCTGGGAGGAGCTCAAGGACAGGCTTCTGACATTGAGATTACAGCACGCGAAATTCAGAAAATAAAGAAAGAACTATATACCATTATTGCAGATCATTCGCACACTCCGTACGAGAAAGTATGGGCTGATTCGGATCGTGACTATTGGATGACGGCTCAGGAGGCAAAAGAATATGGCATGGTGGATGAAGTGCTGATCAAGAAATAACATATATGGCGATAGATACAAAAAAACATAAGAACAGATGTAGTTTCTGCGGACGTTCGGAAGATGAGGTTGGCTTCCTTATCACGGGGATGGATGGCTTTATCTGCGATTCGTGTGCCGTACAAGCCTATGAGATTACTCAAGAGGCGATGCGGAAAACCAAATCTGGAGTAGCCAATCTGAATCTGGCAGAACTTCCTAAACCTCAGGAGATAAAGGCTTTTCTCGACCAGTATGTCATTGGACAGGATGACGCCAAACGCTATTTGTCTGTTTCTGTCTACAATCATTATAAACGTTTGCTTCAGAAGAACAATGGGGATGACGTTGAGATTGAGAAGTCTAATATCATCATGGTGGGAAGCACCGGTACGGGCAAGACTTTATTGGCCCGCACGATAGCTAAACTGCTTCACGTGCCTTTTACCATCGTAGATGCTACTGTATTGACGGAGGCGGGTTACGTTGGTGAAGATATTGAGAGTATTCTTACTCGTCTGTTGCAAGTGGCCGATTACAATGTGCCTGAGGCAGAGCGAGGCATTGTCTTCATTGATGAGATTGACAAAATAGCCCGTAAGGGAGACAATCCTTCTATCACACGCGACGTTAGTGGTGAAGGGGTACAGCAAGGATTGTTGAAATTGCTGGAAGGCTCTGTGGTCAATGTACCGCCACAGGGAGGGCGCAAGCATCCTGAACAGAAGATGATACCGGTGGACACGAAAAACATCTTGTTTATATGTGGTGGCGCTTTCGATGGCATAGAAAAGAAAATTGCTCAACGGCTGAACACTCATGTGGTGGGCTATAACGCTGTGCGTAACTCGGCGACAATAGACAGGGGAAACCTGATGCAGTATATCGCACCGCAAGATTTGAAAGCTTTCGGCCTGATACCTGAAATCATAGGCCGCCTGCCGGTTCTCACTTATCTGCAACCGTTGGACCGTCATGCTTTGCGTGCCATACTGACCGAACCGAAGAACTCGATTATCAGGCAGTATGTCAAGTTGTTTGAAATGGACAATGTGAAGCTTACGTTTGAAGATGCCGTCTATGAATATGTGGTAGATAAAGCCATCGAGTATAAGTTGGGTGCCCGTGGTTTGCGTTCGATAGTGGAGACCATCATGATGGATGCCATGTTCGAGATTCCTTCCGAACAGCGTGATAGTTTCGTTGTAACGTTGGAATATGCAAAACAACAACTGGAGAAGGCAAATCTTGCAAGATTGCAAAATGCTTGAAATCAGTGCGTAACTTGTTTATGTGCTTTGCTTGGCCCTTTTCTTTTGAAAATATTCAGTGAATAATGTTTGATATTTAAGAAGTTGTTTATAACTTTGTTAGGCTCTGATTTTTGATCCAGAAGAATGTCCGTTTATTAATTAACTAAACA
>DXCK01000082.1 GCA_019116045.1 Candidatus Bacteroides merdipullorum
TGGAGCGGCGAGACCTTAGAAGATTTGCGCTTAGTTTGGTACAACTACATCGACCCGGACAAGACCGTTGAAATCTGCAACTACCTGAAAGCGCACGCTGACAGCGTATTCCTCGACATCTATACGGAATCCGAGAAGCAGGATGACCCGCAGAAGCGCAACACGGGGCTGTTCTTTTTCCGGGGCAATCCGGGTGCGCCCTTTGCCGTATGCAATGCCGGTGGTGCATTCGCCTACGTTGGCGCCATGCACGACAGCTTTCCCCATGCCCTCGAACTATCCAAACTTGGGTACAATGCCTTTGCACTCATCTACCGTCCAGACGATGCCTACGAAGACCTTGCCCGCGCCATCACCTATATTCACGACCATGCCGACGAGTTGGGCGTAAGCGCTTCCGGCTATTCCCTGTGGGGAGGTTCGGCAGGGGCACGCATGGCGGCGGTGCTCGGCAATGCGAACTACCTTTATCAGCTGACCGGACGCGAAGATATACCGCAAACCTCAGCCGTCATCATGCAATATACGGGGTATAACACAGTCAGTCCGCAAGACGCAGCAACCTACGCCTGTGTCGGCACCAGCGACGGCATCGCCTCATGGCGCACCATGCAACGGCGGTTGCAAAGCCTGTCCGCCCTCGGCATCCCCACTGAGTTCCACGCCTATAACGGGCTTCCCCACGGCTTTGGTCTGGGCACGGGGATGGTGGCCGAAGGATGGATAAAAGATGCCGTTCGCTTTTGGGAAGAAAACCGATAAGAGAAATTGGGAGGGTAGCGAGCCCGTATTTCGTTTTTAAGCCAGCTTCATAGCAGCTTCAAAGTCGGTGAACGAAATAATCCGTGTACCACCAATGTTGCGGAGCGACAACAAATCATCATCGCCACTCACCAAATAATCGGTTTGTGCGGCAAGGGCTGTGTAGAGCAAATAGTCATCCTTTGGGTCACGGCAAAGCGATGGACCTTGTTCTGGTTTTACAAACAAAGCCGCTTCACAAAACAGGTCAAGAAATTCTTCTGCTTGTTCAGCGGGGATGTACTTGCGGATGCGCAGACGGTTCAGTACATCGACCAGTTCACGCAGCTGCGCTTCGCAAGTCACAATCTTTATCCGTCCGCTGTCTATATGGCGATGTAATCCCGACAACCGTTTCCCTATCAGAAATGATATCCAGATGTTGGTGTCGATGACCAAACGATTCGGCTCATTGTTTCCGTTCTTCATAATGTTTTTGTCTTACGGCTTCTACTTCGCGAGTGATGTCGTCCATGCTCAGTTCATCGGTACGGACAGATTTCAGTAGACGGTCGAATCGGCTAACGAACAGTGATTTGCGTAGGCGGTCGAACACTTCCAGTTTGTCTTGTTCGGGCATGGCTTGCAACATGCCGAAAAATTGCTGCTTGCTGATGTTCAGTTGAATGGTATCCATACGTTTTCTTTTTATTGATTTCATTCGTAAAGTTAACAAGAATCGGCAAGAAAGCAAGATTTTTACTTCTTTTTCAAAACTTCCCGATATACTTTCTGACCCTCCACATCCATTGCATTGAACGGGTATCCTTGGATAATCCGTAAAAAAGGCACAAGCATCCGTAATATTGGGGTAGCAAAAACTATAGACTATTTTCAATCAGCCTATTCCGATATTCCGTCGGATAAACGCCTGTTCGTTTCCGCACATAACGACTGAAATAGGATACCGACGAGAAATTCATGCGATTGGAGATTTCTGTAAGTGGCAATTCCTTTTGGCATAGCAAGTTTATAATGTCATGGAGCGTGAAGCGGTCTATCCAGTATGAAGCCGGCTTTCCGCTGGTTTTCTTGCAAATCTCTGAAAGATAATGCGGCGTGATACAGAGGCGCGATGCGTAATAAGGAACATCCCGGTGATGGATATATTCGCCCTTATACAGCAATTCTATAAACTGTCGCATGAGGCTGGCGGTGTGTTCCGACACTTGCAAATCTTTCCGGCCACGAGCATGAATGTCATAAAGGTCAAAAATGTGAACCAAAAGCAAATGCCCCAGCATCTCCTCGCGAAACAGATGATGTGTTTCATCCAGCCGCTCGCGAAGTTTCCATAAATCTTCCAGACAGATGCGGTAGTCGTGTTGCGAAAGCTTCATCACTGGGTTGCGCAGCAATGACAGATGCCCGATAATGCCATAATTGCTTTGGATGGCCATTGAAGTGACAAAAGTTTCGGACAGGCTCATGATGACAGCATCAAAATCATCCGACGCGGAAAAATCCGAGGCCAAGATAGGGTTGGTCACAATGACATAATCGCAGGGCACGACATTATAGCGCACATCCTGAAATGTAAAACTCATGTTGCCCTCCGTGCAAAGAATGTGTATGACACGGCCCGCATGCTTAGTAACCTCATAATCCTGAATTGAATCCAGAAAATATAGCCTATCCATTTCTGTTCTTCCATACAACTGCTGATACGATAAGAATTTATGGAACAAAGATACGAAAAACCACGAAAAGTGAATATTTCTCACCGAATTTGGTATCAATACTCCCGTGTATCTCCGGTAACTTTGCAGCGTAATTCAAAAACGATATATACACATTATGAAGCAAGTAAGATTGAACAATGGAATAATGATGCCGGCTATTGGTTTCGGTGTCTTTCAAATCCCGGCAAATGAAACGGAACGCATTGTAACCGATGCGCTTGAAGTAGGTTATCGCATGATAGATACGGCGGCATCTTATTTTAACGAAGAACAAGTAGGCGATGCCATCCGGCACAGCGGATTGAAACGGGAGGATATTTTTGTGACCACCAAGCTGTGGGTACAGGATTACGAATATGACGATGCGCTAAAAGCCTTCGACCTCTCCATGAAGAAACTCGGCTTGGACTATCTCGACCTCTATCTGCTACACAAACCCTACGGCAACTACTATGCGGCATGGAGAGCCGCAGAGCGTTTGTACAAGGAGGGACGCATACGTGCCATTGGTGTGACGAGTTTCAGCAACGAGCGTCTGCAAGACCTTTTCCTGCACAACGAAGTGAAACCCGCCGTAAATCAACTGGAAACCCATCCATTTTTCGGGCAGCAGGCAGCCAACGCATTCTTGAAGCAAGAAGGCATCCTGCACGAGGCATGGGCTCCCTTCGCCGAAGGACAGAACGACATCTGGAACAACCCCGTCCTGAAAGCCATTGCCGCCAGACACGGCAAGACAGTAGGCAACGTCATCCTACGCTGGCTGAACCAACGGGGTGTGGTGGTCATCCCTAAGACGGTACGCAAAGAGCGCATGATAGAGAACCTGAACATCTTCGACTTCACCCTCACGGACGAAGATATGCAGGCAATCAACAGACTGGATACAGGCAGAAGCCCTATCTACGACGACATGGACTTGGCAACGACCAAAGGTATAGGAACCTATAAAATACATGACTGATATGGAAACAATCAAACTGAGCAACGGCGTGGAAATGACGCTATTGGGCTACGGGGTGTTCAAGGTAGCCCCGCAGGAATGTGAACGGTGCGTCAGCGACGCGCTGAACGTGGGTTATCGCCTGATTGATACGGCGCAGGCTTACTTCAACGAGGAAGGCGTGGGGAACGCCATCAGCAAAAGCAGTGTCTCCCGGCAGGATATTTTCCTGGTGACGAAAGTATGGATTTCGAATGCCGGCGAGGAGAAGGCGGCGGCAAGCATCGATGAGAGCCTGCGCAAGCTGAAGACCGACTACATCGACCTGCTGCTCATCCATCAGGCATACGGCGACGTGTTCGGCTCGTGGAGGGCGATGGAGAAAGCCTATCGCGCAGGCAAGGTGCGTGCCATCGGGGTAAGCAACTTCCAGGCGGGACGTTTCTTCGACTTCGCCCACTATGTGGACATCAAGCCGATGGTGAACCAGTTGCAATGCAATCCGCT
>DXCK01000083.1 GCA_019116045.1 Candidatus Bacteroides merdipullorum
ACCAAACGGAACCAACATTGTAAAGGCCTATTCCATCGACCTGAAGGACTATGTAGAATTCGGCCTTAATGAAGAAGATGCTCCTCGCGCTAGCTGGGCTCGTTATATCTTCGGTGTATGCCGCGAAATGATCAAACGTGGTGTAGAAGTAAAGGGATTCAATACAGCTTTCGCAGGCGATGTTCCCCTTGGTGCCGGAATGTCTTCTTCTGCAGCTTTAGAAAGTACGTATGCATATGCATTGAATGACCTTTTCGGCGATAACAAGATTGATAAATTCGAACTCGCTAAGGTTGGCCAAGCCACTGAACATAATTATTGCGGCGTGAACTGCGGCATCATGGACCAGTTTGCTTCCGTATTCGGCAAGAAAGGCAGCCTCATCCGTTTGGATTGCCGTTCGCTGGAATACCAGTATTTCCCATTCGAGCCGAAAGGATATCGCCTCGTATTGGTTGACTCCGTTGTAAAACATGAATTGGCATCCTCGGCTTACAACAAACGCCGCCAAAGCTGCGAAGCTGTTGTAGCAGCTGTACAGAAGAATCATCCACACGTAGAGTACCTGCGCGACTGTAACATGGAAATGCTGAACGAAGTGAAAGCTGACGTAACAGAAGAAGACTACAAACGTGCAGAATATGTCATCGAAGAAATCCAACGCGTACTCGATGTTTGCGATGCTTTGGAGAAAGGCGACTATGAAACTGTAGGTCAGAAGATGTACGAAACGCATCACGGCATGAGCAAGCTGTACGAAGTGAGCTGCGAAGAATTGGACTTCCTAAACGATCTTGCTTTCGATTGCGGTGTGACAGGTTCACGCGTAATGGGCGGCGGTTTCGGTGGATGTACTATCAATCTGGTTAAAGACGAACTGTACAGCACTTTCGTTGAAAAAGCGAAAGAAGAATTTAAGAACAAGTTTGGCAGAAGCCCCAAGATCTATGATGTAGTCATCAGCGACGGCGCACGCCGATTGGAATAACCAGATTTCATCACGCATAAGTATCTGATCCCCTTCCCCACGCTAATGTCTGGAGAAGGGGATTTTCCATATTTACATCCCACATAGTAAAAAAGACAGGCAGGAACGATGGATATTCACACATAAAAGCCTATCTTTGTCCGTACGAAAAAGATAATCCTTTAAACTGTTTAAACATGAACGACAACAAGCTAATGAACCGCGCGGCAGACAATATCCGCATCCTTGCCGCCTCGATGGTTGAGAAAGCCAAGTCCGGACATCCCGGCGGCGCAATGGGCGGTGCCGACTTTGTGAACGTATTGTT
Source organism: Candidatus Bacteroides merdipullorum (assembly GCA_019116045.1). Classification (GTDB taxonomy): domain Bacteria; phylum Bacteroidota; class Bacteroidia; order Bacteroidales; family Bacteroidaceae; genus Bacteroides; species Bacteroides merdipullorum. The sequence goes on from DXCK01000083.1 coordinate 1,296, forward strand.
TTCCGAATTTCTGATATACGATCCCGAAAAACCCGCATGGGAAGGACGCGACCGCTTCTTCCTCGATCCAGGGCATATGTCGCCCATGCTCTACTCGCAACTGGCCTTAACGGGCAAGTTTACAATCGACGAACTGAAAGAATTCCGCCAATGGGGAAGCCCTACGCCAGGACACCCTGAACGTGACGTTATGCGCGGCATCGAAAACACATCGGGCCCGCTGGGACAGGGACACACGTTTGCCGTAGGAGCTGCCATCGCAGCCAAATTCCTGAAAGCACGCTTCGGCGAGGTAATGAACCAGACAATTTATGCCTACATCTCCGACGGTGGTGTACAGGAAGAAATCTCGCAGGGCAGCGGACGCATCGCCGGAACGCTGGGACTGGACAACCTCATTATGTTCTACGACGCCAATGACATCCAGCTGTCTACCACAACTAAAGAAGTAACCACGGAAGATACTGCCAAAAAATACGAAGCCTGGGGATGGAAAGTCATCTGCATTGACGGAAACAACCCTGACAAAATCCGCAAGGCATTAATTGAAGCAAAAGCTGAGAACGAACGCCCCACCCTCATCATCGGGCACACCGTCATGGGCAAAGGAGCCCGCAAGGCCGACGGAAGCAGCTACGAGGCCAACTGTGCCACCCACGGCGCCCCGCTCGGCGGCGACGCTTACGTGAACACCATCAAGAACCTGGGCGGTGATCCTGAAAATCCATTTGTCATCTTCCCCGAAGTGGCCGAGCTCTACGCACGCCGCGCCGAAGAGTTACGTAAGATCGTGGCCGAGCGCCACACAGCCCAAGCCGAATGGGCCAAAGCTAATCCCGAGCTGGCCGCCAAACTGGAGCAATTCTTCGCAGGCAAAGCGCCGCAAGTAGACTGGGCTGCCATCACTCAAAAGCCTGACGCTGCTACGCGCGCTGCATCGGCTACCGTGCTGAGTGCACTGGCCACGCAGGTGGAAAATATGGTTGTAGCTTCTGCCGACCTTTCCAACTCCGACAAGACCGACGGCTTCCTGAAGAAAACCCACGCCTTCCAAAAAGGCGACTTCAGCGGCGCCTTCTTCCAAGCAGGTGTATCCGAACTGACGATGGCCTGCTGCTGCATCGGCATGGCCCTGCACGGCGGCGTCATCCCCGCATGCGGTACGTTCTTCGTCTTCTCCGACTATATGAAACCTGCCGTGCGCATGGCTGCCCTGATGGAAGTGCCCATCAAATTCATTTGGACACACGACGCCTTCCGCGTAGGTGAAGACGGGCCGACGCACGAACCCGTAGAACAGGAAGCTCAGATCCGCCTGATGGAAAAACTGAAAAACCACAAGGGACACAACTCCATGCTGGTGCTCCGTCCCGCTGATGTCGAAGAGACCACCGAGGCCTGGCGACTGGCCATGGAGAACACCGCCACGCCGACGGCACTCATCCTCTCGCGCCAGAACATCGTCAACCTGCCCGCCGGAAACGACTATACGCAGACGGCACGCGGCGCCTACATCGTGGCCGGCTCCGACGCCGACGCTGACGTGGTGCTCGTAGCCTCCGGTTCCGAAGTCTCCACCCTCGTGGCCGGTGCCGAGCTGCTCCGCCACGACGGTGTGAAGGTGCGCATCGTCTCCGCACCCTCCGAAGGTCTCTTCCGCAGCCAGGACAAAGAATATCAGGAGAACATCATCCCCGCCGGAGCCAAAGTCTTCGGCTTGACAGCCGGCCTGCCCGTCACCCTAGAAGGCCTCGTGGGAGCCAACGGAAAAGTCTGGGGCCTGCCCTCGTTCGGCTACTCCGCACCCTACAAAGTGCTCGACGAGAAACTGGGCTTCACCGCCGACAACGTTTACAAACAAGTGAAAGAAATGATCTGAAACAACATGAAGACAATAGGTTTAGCATCCGACCACGCAGGCTTCGAGCTGAAGCAGTACGTCAAGCAATGGCTCGACGCCCGCGGCTGGTCCTACAAGGACTTCGGCACCTACACCGCCGAAAGCTGCGACTATCCCGACTTTGCCCACCCCCTGGCCCTGGCCGTCGAGGCGGGCAAATGCTACCCCGGCATTGCCATCTGCGGCAGCGGCGAAGGCATCGGCATCACCCTGAACAAGCATCAGGGCATCCGGGCCGCCCTTTGCTGGATACCCGAGATTGCCCATCTGGCACGCCAGCACAACGACGCCAACGTGCTCGTCATGCCCGGCCGCTTCATCACCTGCGAGGAAGCCGACCGTATCATGACCGAGTTCTTCGCCACCGACTTTGAAGGCGGACGCCATCAGCGGCGGATTGACAAAATCCCGGTAAAAGGCTGACGGAAGATTTCCGAATTCAGATTTCTGATTTCAAACAAGACCTGCGCAGACCGACGCACGGAGAAAACCGATGTTCACCACCGGTGCTCCCGCGTCCGTCCGCGCTTCTTTTTCGTCCGACGGAAACGCCCCGCCGCAAAACGGGAAAACGCCCTGCACGCTGCAGGAAGCTTTCGCGCTGCGCGATTCCGTCCTGCATGCTGCAGGAAGCTTTCCAGCTCCGGGATTCCGTCCTGCACGCTGTAGGAAGCTTTCCTACTTCGGGAAAAGCACCTCGGCAAACGGTTTGTCAAAAACTTCACCTTTTCCGTCAAAAAATCGCCCTGCGCATCGGCCGCAGATGCCTATCTTTGCACAGAAACAAACCGTAACATCCGAAAGACCATGAAAAGAAACCTACTCTGCGCCGGCCTGCTGTTCTGCTCCGCCCTTGCGGCCGCCGGACCGGTCGACTTCGACAAAACCTTCGAAGTCTGCGCCGAAATCGAGAAACAAATCGAACGTCCCACCTTCGCCGACCGAAGCTACCTCATCACCGATTTCGGCGCTCGCCCCGACACGCCCGACGCCCCTTGCCACGAAGCCATCAACCGTGCCATCACGACGTGCAGCCTGGAAGGCGGCGGCACGGTGGTCGTCCCCGCCGACACGTTCTACACCGGCCCGCTGACGCTGAAGAGCAACGTCCGCCTGCACGTGTCCGAAGGTGCCGTCCTGCGCTTCTCCACCGACCAAAGCCTCTACTTCCCCGCCGTCCTGACGCGCTGGGAAGGCATCGACTGCTACAACGCCCATCCCCTCATCTACGCCTACGGCGAGACGAACATCGCCATCACCGGCAAGGGCGTCATCGACGGCCAGGGATCGATGGACGCGTGGTGGCCCATGTGCGGCGCAGCCAAGTACGGCTGGCAGGAAGGCATGACAGCCCAGCGCAACGGCGGCCGCGACCGCCTGCTGATGTACGGCGAAACGTCGACCCCTGTCTACCGGCGCGTCATGACGCCCGACGACGGCCTGCGCCCGCAGCTCATCAACCTCTACGCTTGCTGCCGGGTGCTCATCGAAGACGTCACGCTGCTCAACTCTCCCTTCTGGGTCATCCATCCCCTGTTCTGCGAAAGCCTGACGGTGAAAGGCGTCCACGTCTACAACCGCGGTCCCAATGGCGACGGCTGCGACCCCGAGTCGTGCAAGAATGTGCTCATCGAAGACTGCACCTTCGACACAGGCGACGACTGCATCGCCATCAAGTCCGGCCGCAATCAGGACGGACGCCGCTGGAACATCCCCAGCGAAAACATCATCGTGCGCAACTGCCTGATGAAGAACGGCCACGGAGGCGTGGTGATAGGCAGCGAAATCTCCGGCGGCTACCGCAACCTCTACGTCGAGAACTGCCGCATGGACAGCCCCGACCTGGATCGCGTCATCCGCATTAAGACCAGCACCTGCCGCGGCGGGGTGATTGAAAACATCTTCGTGCGCAACATCACCGTCGGCCAGTGCCGCGAAGCCGTGTTGCGCATCAACCTGCAATACGAAAACCGCGAACGTTGCCAGCGTGGCTACGATCCCGTCGTGCGCAACGTCCACCTGAAAAACATCACCTGCCAAAAAAGCGAACTGGGCGTACTCATCATCGGCTTGGACGACGACAGCCATGTCAGCAACGTCAGCGTGGAAGACTGCCGCTTCGACAACGTCAGCCGCGGCGGTAACGATATCCGCGGCGCCCATGACGTAACGTTCCGAAATCTCTACATCAACGGACAACTTGTCAAGTAAACATCACCGTTATAGACAGGCTACGCCCGAAGCTCCGACAGAATGACAACATCGTCGGACTTCGGGCGTCTTTTTTTCCATCAGTTTTTTACATTTTTATGTCCGAAGATGCAACATGTCCGAGATAAAAAGCTATCTTTGTACGTCCAAAAGCGATTGAATATGGAGAAACTAGATACCATAAAAGAACTCATCAGCCGGGGAGAAACGGAACTAGCCATCAAAGAACTGGACCTCTTCCTTCAGACCTCTGCTGAACACCGGGACCAAGCCTACTACCTCTGCGGAAATGCCTGGCGCAAACAGGGAAACTGGCAGCAGGCGCTGAACAACTACCGTCGCGCGATGGACATCAATCCCGACAGTCCCGCCAAAAACGCCTACGCGATGGTGATGGACATCTTGAACTTCTACAACAAAGACATGTATAATCAATAATAAAACCAAGAGGAACGTATATTATGGCAAAAATCAAAGGAGCAATCGTAGTGGACACCGAGCGCTGCAAAGGATGCAACCTCTGTGTCGTGGCCTGTCCCCTCCACGTGATAGCCCTCACCAAGGAGGTGAATATCAAAGGATATAATTACGCACACCAGATACTGGAGGATACCTGCAACGGCTGCGCATCCTGCGCCACCGTCTGCCCCGACGGCTGTATCTCGGTCTATAAAGTCAAAGTCGAATAAGAAAACAAGTAAGCAATATGGCAGAAGAAGTAGTATTAATGAAAGGTAACGAAGCCATCGCCCACGCCGCCATCCGCTGCGGAGCCGACGGATACTTCGGTTACCCGATTACTCCCCAATCGGAAGTATTGGAAACTCTGGCCGAGCTGAAGCCTTGGGAAACCACCGGCATGGTGGTGCTGCAGGCCGAAAGCGAAGTGGCCGCAATCAATATGGTGTACGGCGGTGCCGGAAGCGGAAAGATGGTGATGACCTCTTCGTCCAGCCCCGGTGTCAGCCTGAAACAGGAAGGCATCTCCTATCTGGCCGGTGCTGAACTGCCCTGCCTCATCGTGAACGTCATGCGCGGAGGTCCCGGCTTGGGAACCATCCAACCCAGCCAGGCCGACTATTTCCAAACCGTAAAAGGTGGCGGACACGGTGACTACCGCCTTATCGCCTTGGCTCCGGCCTCTGTACAGGAAATGGCCGACTTCGTTGGCCTTGCCTTCGAACTGGCCTTCAAATACCGCAATCCGGCCATCATCCTGGCCGACGGCGTCATCGGACAGATGATGGAGAAAGTGGTGCTCCCGCCCGCCAAACCGCGCCGCACCGATGCAGAAGTCATCGCCCAATGCCCCTGGGCCACCACCGGCAAAGCCAACGGCCGCAAACCCAACATAATCACCTCGCTCGAGCTGAAGCCCGAAGAAATGGAGAAGAACAACATCCGCTTCCAAGCAAAATACCGTCAGATAGAGGAGAACGAAGTCCGTTTCGAAGAAATCAACTGCGAAGACGCCGACTATCTCATCGTAGCCTTCGGCTCCATGGCCCGTATCGGACAGAAAGCAATGGAACTGGCCCGCGAAGAAGGTATCAAAGTTGGTATCCTGCGTCCTATCACCCTCTGGCCCTTCCCAACCAAAGCTATTGCCGCATACGCAGAAAAAGTGAAAGGTATGCTGGTGACTGAATTGAACGCTGGACAGATGATCGAAGATGTCCGTCTGGCCGTCAACGGCAAGGTACGTGTCGAACACTTCGGCCGTCTGGGAGGTATCGTCCCCGATCCCGACGAAATCGTGGCTGCCCTGAAAGAAAAGATTATCATCAATGAATAATGTATTCGGCTGATGGAAACGGATAAAATAAGAAACGTACTAAACATCATCTTCCTCGTGCTGGCCGTAGCCGCCGTCGCCACCTATTTTCTAGTGGACGACTTCATGACCTTTGTCTACGTCTGTGCGGCTGCCATCTTCTTCAAGGTGATGGAGTTCTTCATACGATTTAGCAACAGATAAGGAGGAGCAATTATGACAAAAGAAGATATCATCAAACCCGAAAACCTGGTTTACAAAAAACCGACGCTGATGAACGACAACCCGATGCACTACTGTCCGGGATGCAGCCACGGCGTGGTACACAAGCTCATTGCCGAAGTCATCGAAGAAATGGGCATGGAAGACAAAGCTATCGGCATCTCGCCCGTAGGCTGCGCCGTCTTCATCTACAACTATCTGGACATCGATTGGCAGGAAGCCGCCCACGGACGTGCACCCGCTTTGGCTACCGCCATCAAGCGCCTTTGGCCGGACCGCCTTGTCTTCACCTATCAGGGCGACGGTGACTTGGCCTGCATCGGTACGGCGGAAACCATCCATGCTTTGAACCGTGGTGAAAATATCACTATTATTTTCATCAACAATGCCATTTATGGAATGACCGGCGGACAAATGGCCCCCACCACACTGGTAGGCATGAAGACCGCCACTTGTCCTTACGGCCGCGATGTACATTTGCATGGTTACCCGTTAAAGATGGCCGACATTGCTGCACAACTAGAAGGTACTGCCTATGTCACCCGGCAAAGCGTACAATCTGTTCCTGCCATCCGCAAGGCCAAGAAAGCTATCCGCAAAGCTTTCGAAAACTCCATGGCAGGTAAAGGCAGCAATTTGGTAGAAATCGTCTCCACCTGCAACTCGGGCTGGAAAATGACACCTGCCGCAGCCAACAAATGGATGGAAGAAAACATGTTCCCCTTCTATCCCCTTGGCGATTTAAAAGATAAATAACCTCTAAGCACATTTATTCTTATGAAAGAAGAAATCATTATAGCAGGCTTCGGCGGACAAGGCGTACTGTCCATGGGAAAGATTCTGGCCTATTCCGGACTGATGGAGGGCAAGGAAGTCACTTGGATGCCCGCCTATGGTCCCGAACAACGAGGCGGTACGGCCAACGTGACCGTCATCGTCAGCGATGAAAAAATATCATCTCCTATCCTCAGTAAGTACGATGCTGCCATCATTCTCAACCAGCCTTCGCTGGAGAAATTTGAAAGCAAAGTAAAACCTGGTGGCGTACTCATCTATGACGGTTATGGTATCATCAATCCACCCACACGTAAAGACATTCACGTCTATCGTATCGATGCCATGGATGCAGCTAACGAGATGAACAATGCTAAGGCATTCAACATGATCGTATTGGGTGGCCTCCTCAAAATCAAACCTATGGTTACCTTGGAGAATGTTATCAAAGGACTGAAAAAAACACTTCCAGAACGCCATCATCACTTGATTCCAATGAATGAGGAAGCTATCAAGCGGGGAATGGAACTGATTAAAGAAGTCTAAGATTACCAAGCACGGACGGTACAGAATTGAAAGACATCCCAATTCTGTCACCGTCCGTACCTGTTTATCCACCAGCTATGCCTATTCTCTCCTACTCTATTTCCGAAACAACTCCCTATATCAACTGGATCTACTTTTTTCATGCCTGGGGATTCCAACCAAAGTTCGCCACGATTGCAGATCTACATGGTTGCGATTCCTGCCGTGCTCTGTGGCTAGCCCGTTTTCCTGAAACAGATCGAGCCAAAGCTGCTGAAGCCATGCAACTTTTTAAAGAGGCGCAACGCATGCTCGTCCGGCTGGAAAACATACTTACTTGTAAATGCGTCTATCGTCTATGCTGTGCCAACGCCGATAGAGACAATCTGCTTCTAGATGGAATACTCTTCCCTTTACTACGGCAACAATCCACAACAGCCAATAAAGAATTCTATCTCTGTTTAAGTGACTTCGTACGCCCTCTTTCATCAGGAAAGACCGATACAGTAGGCGTATTTGCAGCCACAGTAACAGGAAACACAGACTCTCTCTACACCGACGATCCTTATCAACACTTGCTAGTACAGACACTTGCCGACCGCCTGGCCGAAGCCGCAACAGAAAAAATGCACGAATATATACGCAAAAACACCTGGGGCTATGTTCCTAACGAGACTCTGTCCATAGCCGAACTCCTACAAGAAAAGTTTCAGGGTATACGCCCCGCCGTTGGTTATCCCTCTCTGCCTGACCAGTCTGTCAACTTCCTCATAGACCAGTTGCTCGACCTAGAACAAATCGGCATCACGCTCACCACAAACGGTGCCATGCATCCCCATGCTTCTGTCAGCGGACTGATGCTGGCTCATCCAGCAGCCCGCTACTTCTCCGTAGGCCATATCGACCAAGAGCAGCTAGAAGATTATGCACGTCGACGAGGAATGCCAATAGAACAGATGAGAAAATTTTTATCGTCCAATCTGGAATGATGTGATTTTCTATCCCAGCAGACGACCAATATCATAAAAAGCCACCCCACAAGAGTTATGGATAAAACAGAACAAGAGTTTGTTGCTCTGATCAAAGAATATGAACGCGTCATCTATAAAGTGTGCTATTTATATGCCACTCCCAACGCGCCACTCAACGATCTGTATCAAGAGGTGGTACTGAACTTATGGAAAGCTTTTCCTAAGTTCCGTCGTGAATGCAAACTATCCACATGGATCTACCGTATCTCGCTAAACACCTGCATCAGCTTTATGCGAAAAGAGAAAAACATTCCCGAAATCGTGTCGCTGACACCTGCCGAAGCAGACCGCAGTGAAGAATGGGACGAGACGCAGGCTATGTTGCGACAACTGTATCGCATGATCAATCGGCTGGGACAATTGGAGAAATCCATTATCCTACTTTATCTTGAAGAAAAGAGTTACGAAGAAATCAGTGAGATTACCGGACTGACCGTAACGAACGTAGCTACAAAACTGAATCGCATCAAGGAGAAACTGAGAAAAATGAAGAAGGAGGAATGATATGGAACTGGAGGAATTGAAGAAATCATGGCAGACGTTGGACAAGCATCTGCAAAACCGGGATATTACCACTGAAGAACGAGTGACAGAACTCATTGCCTGCTACAAACATAAAGCAGAACGAAAGCTGGGCAATCTCATGAGTCTGCAACGAATTTCGCTCTGTATCGGTCTGTTCATCCTGATAGCTATTGGAACCATCTGCCTGCTGCTTCCTTCGTTAATTGACAATACAGACACACGTACCAAACTACAAGTCGTGCTCATTTTTCTAGCTGTGACACTAATAGCAGGTGGTAGCTGGGACTGGCGCACCTACCGCTATATGCAACAGACGCGTGTCGATCTGCTGCCTATTGCTGAAGTGAGCCGACGTATCGTCAAGTTGCGTCTGTGGACACGCCAGGAAGTAGCTGCCATCAGCCTTTGGGTACTGCTCTTCGGAGGTATCTATTATTGGGCCATGGAGTTCTATCACCTGCCGACCCTCATACAAGCAGTCATCATCGGCGTCTTCATACTGTTTGAAGCCACTGTCATTTGGCTGCTCTACCAGCACCTCATCTACAAGAACTTGAACCAAATCAAAAAAGACATTGAAGACTTGAAAGACATATGCACCGAATCACATTAATCCTACTTCTTGCTTTACTTCTACCGGATCTATACATCTATTTAGTGTACATTGTACGGCGAACGAAAAACTTCGTACGGCGTGCTGCCTATTGGCTACCCTCCGCTACCCTGGTTCTGCTATACCTGTATCTTATCTACCTGACAGGCGACAATGCTCTGGCTCATCATCCACAAGCCATCGGCCGCCTGGCTATTGCCGTCATGGCCCTGGCCGTACCCAAAATACTGTTCATGCTTTGCTCACTGCTCGGCATACTATGTCGCGGTGTGGGACGCTGTTTGTCAGCTGTCGTACTACACACAACGTTTCGCAGTCCTCGGGCTCCCTTTATTGTTCACCGTGCACCGTTCACCATTCTAGGCTTGGTACTTGGCATTGTAAGTTTCGTCAATGTGATTTATGGTGCCACAGCAGGCATCACGCGTTTCGAAGTAAAGGAAGTGACCTATGAATCGGACCGCCTGCCCGAAGGCTTCGACGGCTATCGCATCGCCCAATTGTCGGACATCCATATCGGCAGTTGGCAGGGTCACCCCACAGCCATAGAGAAACTGGTGGAATTAACCAACAGCCAGCAAGCCGACCTCATTGTCTTTACAGGAGACTTGGTGAATCAACAGAGCCACGAGCTGGACGCTTTCCGTCCAATCCTATCGCGCCTGAAAGCCTCTGACGGTGTTTACTCTGTTCTAGGCAATCACGACTACGGCACTTACTACCACTGGAAAAACAGTCATGAAGAAGCAGACAACTTGCAATACCTGCGCAATGAGCAGCAGGCTATGGGCTGGCAATTATTGGATAATAACCACGTTATTCTACACCACAAAGGAGACAGTATTGCCCTCATTGGTGTAGAAAACGATGGTGAGCCACCTTTCCCTCAACACGCCGACCTGGCACAAGCCACCCATGGTACGAAAGGAATGTTCAGTATCCTACTGAGTCATAACCCTACACATTGGCGACGTGAAGTACTGCCAGAATCGGACATCGACCTGATGCTGGCCGGGCATACACACGCCATGCAGATGACCTTCTTCGGTCGCTCGCTTTCGTCACTGAAATACCCTGAATGGTCGGGCATGTACTACGAAGGGGCACGGGCACTCTACGTTAACGTGGGTATCGGCTACGTCGGACTCCCATTCCGCTTCGGTGCCTGGCCTGAGATTACCGTCATCACGCTAAAGAAGAAAAAAGGGTAAAGAGAAACGGGGAAGCTGTAAAAATTATTATCTTTGTCCCGAAAAATAGCCAGTATTATGAAGTTTCTCTACTACATCTATCAGATTTGCATTGCAATTCCTCTATTCCTAGTATTGACCATCCTGACAGCTTTGGTTACCATCATCGGTTCACTACTGGGTGGAGCACACATCTGGGGTTACTATCCCGGTAAGATATGGTCACAGCTAACATGTTACCTCTTACTGATTCCTGTTCATGTAGTGGGACGCGAGAAACTACATAAACATACTTCCTATGTCTTCGTCCCCAACCATCAAGGCGCTTTCGACATTTTTCTCATCTATGGTTTCCTTGGACGTAACTTCAAGTGGATGATGAAGAAGAGCTTACGGAAAATTCCGTTCGTGGGCAAAGCTTGCGAAAGCGCGGGCCACATCTTCGTGGAACGCGGCAATCCGAAAAAGATGGTTGCTATGATGCGTAAAGCCGAAGCGTCGCTGAAAGATGGGGTGTCACTCGTCGTTTTTCCTGAAGGTGCACGCACGTTCACGGGCCATATGGGTTACTTCAAGCGCGGTGCTTTCCAGCTGGCCGACGACCTACAACTAGCCGTAGTGCCTGTCACCATCGACGGTTCCTTTGAAATCCTGCCCCGCACAGGCAAGTGGATACACCGTCACAGCCTCACACTGACCATCCACGAACCCATTCCACCCAAGTGTAAGGGGCCTGAAAACGTGAAAGCAACCATGACCGAAGCCTATGCTGCCGTAGAAAGCGCCCTACCCGAAAAGTACAAAGGCATGGTGCAAAACGACGATCAGGACCGATAGTCTATTAATCGAAGCCAACACGAAAATTTCCTACCATTTCAACACAGTGCTTTATAACCTTATAACACAGTGCTTCATCAGGGTCTCATGCAGTGCTTCGTCAACCTCTCATACAGTGCTTCGTCAGAGGGTCATAAAGCACTGTATTAAAGTGAAAGGCCACAACAGATTCAGAAGATATAGATATACAGAAGAAAGAGAGTGAATTCTAACTCGTCTGAGCCTTAGAATTCACTCTCTTTCTTCTGTATACGGGCTTGCTGCGCTCAAGGCTGCGTGGAAGCCATGTTCTGGCGCAAACGCTTCTGTTCTTCGATAAGCTTCATGTTCTCTTTGGCCTTGGATATGAAATCCTTCACCAACACATGCTCCTTGAACGAAAGAGGAGCCTCCTTCATAATCTCTTCAACAGCTGGAGTCATCACCGGATAGGGTAAAGTACTGCACATCATCATAAAGACACTGGGACCCAGAACATTCTCAAAATTATCCACAATAAAACCTTTCACGTAAGTATCCATCACGCGTATCAGCGAATCGGCTTCTTGCTCCAACTGTCCATGTATGTCGTCCAGAGCCACACCGTCAAGAACCATACGTGCTTCTTTACGCTCTACTTCCTCGACAGCCAACTCCATTGAATTACGCTTATCAATAAATTCATAAAGCCTGTCATTCAAAGGAGTACCACTCGCCTCCATCTGCGTATTTGCAATGTTAACGCGAATATGTCCATTTTCAAGAACCAGCGGCATCAAGCCTTCATCACCCATATAGAGAGTTACCATCCTGACACTGTCGGCAGGCCCCTTCATCTTAAACAGACCATGGATTACTTCTGCCGAATCAACTGTCACCCAATCACCCTCCTGCAAAGACTTCAAATATAGCATTTTGCCATCCAAACTCGTTACAGAAGATTTTCCTTCTATCTTATAGCGCTTGCTACAAGAAGTAAAAAGCACAAGCAACAGCATCAAAGGGATAGTGCAATTAACACACATCTTGTTCATGTCCATGTAAGAAATGTATTTAGGATTTTCACGCCGCAAAGGTATTAATAATCCTTATAAAGGAAGAGGCAAAAAACGTATTTTCATTTGCTTTACGTATTTTTGCACATAAATTAATCAAAAGCTACAAGATACAGACATGTCTACCTACGCACCCTTTGCCAAACCGCTCTACGTGATGTTAAAGCCCGTAGGGGCCGTATGCAACCTTGCATGCGACTATTGCTACTACCTGGAGAAGGCCAAGCTGTACAAAGAAAATCCCAAGCACGTGATGAGCGAGGAATTGCTGGAGAAGTTCATCGAAGAATACATCAACTCACAGACCATGCCGCAGGTGCTCTTCACCTGGCACGGTGGAGAAACGTTGATGCGCCCTCTGTCTTTCTACAAACGGGCCATGGAGCTTCAGAAAAAATATGCCAACGGACGTACCATCGACAATTGCATACAGACCAACGGTACACTACTCACCGACGAGTGGTGCCAGTTTTTCAAGGAGAACAACTGGCTGGTGGGGGTTTCTATCGACGGCCCGCAGGAATTCCACGACGAGTACCGCAAGAACAAGCAGGGACGCCCCTCATTCCACAAAGTGATGCAAGGCATCAATCTGCTGAAGAAGCACGGCGTGGAATGGAACGGCATGGCAGTGGTGAACGAATACAACGCCGACTATCCCGAGGAGTTTTACCGCTTCTTCAAGGATCTGGGATGCCATTACATCCAGTTCGCTCCCATTGTAGAACGTATCCTGCCCCACGGTGACGGACGCCACCTGGCTTCGTTGGCCGATGGCGATAACGCGCCACTGGCCGACTTCTCCGTCAGCCCTGAACAATGGGGTAACTTCCTCTGCCGCCTATTCGACCTGTGGGTCAAGGAAGACGTGGGTACGTACTACATCCAACTCTTCGACTCCACACTGGCCAACTGGGTGGGCGAACAGCCCGGCGTCTGCTCCATGGCGCGTACGTGCGGCCATGCCGGCGTAATGGAATTCAACGGTGACGTCTATGCGTGCGACCACTTTGTCTTCCCCGAATACAAGCTGGGCAACATCTACCAACAGACACTGGTGGAGATGATGTACAGTGAACGCCAGCAACGCTTCGGCCAGGCCAAATACGACTCACTGCCCCACCAATGCAAAGAGTGTGAATGGCTCTTCGCCTGCAACGGCGACTGTCCCAAGAACCGTTTTGCCCGCACGACTGACGGCGAACCAGGCCTCAACTACCTCTGTGCCGGCTACCGGCAGTTCTTCAATCATGTGGCTCCCTACATGGACTTCATGAAAAAGGAATACCTGGCCCAGCGCGCACCTGCCAACGTGATGGATGCCATCCGCGAAGGCAAGTTGCCCATGCCTCAGTAAAGACTTTATAAAGAAACAACAACAAATAAATCATTACTAATTTAAGTGACATACATGAAAATCAAGAAGTACCTCGTTGCGGCTCTCGCCGCAGCATTCACCTTCTCGGCGCAGGCCGACGAAGGCATGTGGCTGCTTCAGCTGATGAAGCAGCAGAATTCCATCGATATGATGAAGAAACAGGGTCTGAAGCTGGAAGCCGACGACCTCTATAACCCCAATGGCGTATCGCTGAAGGATGCCGTCGGCATCTTCGGCGGAGGATGTACCGGTGAAATCATCTCTCCCGAAGGCCTCATCCTGACCAACCACCACTGCGGATATGCCTCCATCCAGCAACACTCCAGCGTGGAGCACGACTACCTGACGGACGGCTTCTGGGCCAAAAGCCGTGCCGAAGAACTGCCCACACCGGGACTGAAGTTCCGCTTTGTGCATCGTATCGTAGACATCACCGACCTGGTGAACGCTAAAGTGAAAGCCGGTGAAGTGGACGAATACGAAGCCATGACCAACAAGTTCCTCAGCAAGCTGGCCAAGGAAGAACTGGAAAAGAGCGACCTCAAGGGCAAACCCGGCATCGAAGTACGCGCTCTGCCTTTCTACGCCGGAAACAAGTATTACCTTTTCTATTATAAGGTCTATAGCGACGTGCGCATGGTGGCTGCTCCGCCCTCGAGCGTAGGCAAATTCGGCGGCGAGACGGACAACTGGATGTGGCCCCGCCACACAGGCGACTTCTCCATGTTCCGCATCTATGCTGACAAGAACGGAGAGCCTGCCGAATACAGCGCTGACAATGTACCCTTGAAGACCCCGAAGTACCTTTCCATCTCGCTGAAGGGACTTAACGAAGGTGACTATGCCATGATCATGGGCTTCCCCGGTTCTACCGAACGTTACCTCACACAAAGCGAAGTACGCCAACGTATGACCGCCGTCAACCAGGCCATGATAGACATGCGTACCGTTTACCTCGACGTACTGAAGAAGTACATGCGCCAGAGTGACAAGACCCGTATCCAGTATGCCAACAAGTTCGCTGGTAGCAGCAACTACTGGAAGAACTCTATTGGCATGAACAAGGCTATCGTGGACAACGACGTGCTCGCCACCAAGGCTGAACAAGAGAAACGCTTCGCCTCCTTCGCCCAAGGCAAGCCCGAATACGAAGGCGTGGTAGAAAAGATAGACGCCCTCGTGGAGAAGATGTCTCCCTCACTGCGCCGCCTGGAGTACACCAGTGAGGCTCTGAGCGGAGCCATCGAGTTCGGCTGCCCGCCTGCGCTGATGGACAAGATGAAGGAAGCCATCGAAACAAAGAACGACTCCCTGCTCCAAGCCACCAAGAAGCAGCTGGAAGAAGTGTACGAAAGCATCCACAACAAGGACTACGACCAGCAGGTGGACCGCGCCGTTGCCAAAGCCATTTTGCCCGCACTTGCCAAGGCTCTGACACCCGAAGAACTACCCGCCTTCTACCAGACCATCGAGAAGGAGTACAAGGGCGACTATAACGCCTACGTAGACGACCTCTTCGACACCTCCATCATGGGCAGCCGCGCGAACCTGGACAAGTTCCTGAAGAAGCCTAGCGTAAAGGCCATCGACCGTGACCTGGCCACCAACTTCAGCCGCACCAAGCTGGACAAGCTGAAAGAAGCCGCTGCCGAATACAACCAGTACGCACAAGAAATCGAGCTGCTACATAAGGCTTACATCCGCGGACTGGGCGAGATGAAACAGCCCGTGCCCTCCTACCCCGACGCCAACTTCACCATCCGCCTGACCTACGGCAACGTGAAGTCCTACGACCCGAAGGACGGCGTACACTACAAGTATTTTACCACTACCGACGGTATTCTGGAGAAAGAAGATCCTGAGAACCCCGAGTTCGTCGTACCCGCCAAGCTGAAGGAACTCATCCAGAAGAAGGACTTCGGACGCTATGCCATGGCCGACGGCACCATGCCCGTCTGCTTCCTGACGACGAACGACATCACCGGCGGCAACTCCGGCTCGCCCGTCATCGACGGCGAGGGACGCCTCATCGGCTGTGCCTTCGACGGCAACTGGGAGTCGCTGAGCGGCGACATCAACTTTGACAACTCGCTGCAACGCTGCATCGCCCTGGACATCCGCTACATGCTCTTCATCCTCGACAAGCTGGGCGGCTGCGGACACCTCATCGACGAGATGACCATCGTGGAGTAATTCCTCGGACGGACAATATTTTTTACCAACATCCAGAAGTTTCCGAATCTACCTCCCCACCTTTGCCTACCAAAGGTGGGGAGTTTGGCCATCAAAGGTGGGGAGTTTGGCTACCAAAGGTGGGGAGTTTGTCTACCCCCCTCCACAGCCCCTTCTGACGCGGTTTCGGACATTTCTTGTTTTGTAAGCAATTATAACCATACAATCATTCCATCTTATGAGAAAGCTATTCCTTACCCTCCTCCTCTGTGCCCCCCTGACGCACGCCCTGGCCGACGAAGGCATGTGGATGCTGACCGACCTGAAGCGGCAGAACGAGGCGGCCATGCAGGAACTGGGCCTGCTGCTGCCCGCCGACTCCATCTACAACCCCGAAGGCATCGCCCTGAAGGACGCCGTCGTCCACTTCGGCGGAGGCTGCACGGGCGAGGTCATCTCGGCCGAAGGGCTGGTGCTCACCAACCACCACTGCGGCTACAGCGCCATCCAACAGCACTCGAGCGTGGAGCACGACTACCTGACGGACGGCTTCTGGGCCATGAGCCGGCAGGAGGAGCTGCCGTGCCGGGGACTCACCGTGACCTTCATCGACCGCATCCTCGACGTGACGGACTACGTACAGCAGCAGCTGGCCAAGGACGCCGACCCGCAGGGCACCAACTACCTCTCGCCCAAATACCTCGCCCAGGTGTGCGAACGCTTCCTGAAAGACCAGAACATCGCCCTCGGCACAGGCGGCAAAGCCGAACTGAAAGCCTTCTACGGTGGCAACCGCTACTACCTCTTCGTGAAGACCGAGTACAGCGACATCCGCATGGTGGGCGCGCCGCCGTCGAGCATCGGCAAGTTCGGTGCCGACACGGACAACTGGATGTGGCCCCGCCACACGGGCGACTTCTCCCTGTTCCGCATCTACGCCGACCGCGACGGACGCCCCGCCGCCTACAGCCCGGACAACGTGCCCCTGCGCGTGAAGAAGCACCTCAACATCAGCCTCCGCGGCTATAAGGAGGGCGACTTCGCCTTCGTCATGGGCTTCCCCGGCCGCAACTGGCGCTACATGATAGCCGACGAGGTGGAGGAGCGGATGCAGACGACCAACTTCATGCGCCATCACGTGCGCGACGCCCGCCAGCGCGTCCTCATGGAGCAGATGCTGCGGGATGACGCCGTGCGCATCCACTACGCCAGCAAGTACGCCTCCAGCGCCAACTATTGGAAGAATGCCATCGGCATGAACGAAGGCCTCGTGCGCCTCCACGTGCTCGACACCAAGCGTGCCCAGCAGGAAGCCCTCCTGCAACGCGGACGCGAGCTGGGCGACACGACCTACCAGGCCGCCTTCGACCGCATCCGCGCCATCGTGCAGAAGCGTCGCCCCGCCCTCTACCACCAGCAGGCCATCCAGGAGGCACTGGTCACGGCACTCGACTTCATGCGCATCCCCAGCACCACCGCCCTCGTCACCGCCCTCAAGAGCAAGGACAAGGCAGCCATCCAGGCCGCCACGGACAGTCTGCGCCAGGCAGCCGACAAGTATTTCGCCTCCGTCCCCTATCCTGAAGTGGAGAAGCTCGTGGGCAAGGAGATGCTGCGCACGTATGCCCGCTACATCCCCGCCGACCAGCGCATCGGTATCTTCCAGGTCATCGACAAGCGCTTCAAGGGTGATACGGACGCCTTCATCGACGCCTGCTTCAAGTACTCCATCTTCGGTAGCCGCGAGAACTTCGACAAGTTCATCCGCAAGCCCAAGCTCTACAAAGTGACCAGCGACTGGATGGTGCTCTTCAAGTACTCCATCACCGACGGCCTGCTGCAGACGGCCATCGCCATGATGGACGCCAACCGCGATTACAACGCTGCCCACAAGACGTGGGTGAAGGGCATGATGGACCTGCGCCAGGCCCAGGGACAGCCCATCTATCCCGACGCCAACTCCACCCTGCGACTGACCTACGGCAAGGTGGCCTCCTACGAACCCGCCGACGGAGCGGTGTACGAATACCAGACGACGCTGGACGGCGTGATGCAGAAGGAAGACCCGACGAACTGGGAGTTCGTGGTGCCCGACCGCCTGAAGCAGCTCTGGCAGGCGAAGGACTTCGGCCGCTATGCCCTCGAGGACGGACGGATGCCCGTGTGCTTCATCGTGGACACGGACAACACCGGCGGAAACTCGGGCAGCCCCGTGTTCAACGCCCGCGGCGAGCTCATCGGCACCGCCTTCGACCGCAACTACGAAGGCCTGACGGGCGACATCGCCTTCCGCCCCTCGTCGCAGCGCGCCGCCTGCGTGGACATCCGCTACACGCTCTTCATCATCGAGAAGTATGCCGGTGCCTCGCACCTCATCGACGAACTGAGCATCATGGATTGAACCAAACCGACACAAAGTTTGTTTGTACATAACATTATCAACCCACTAACAAAATACGATTATGGAAAAATTTGCAGAACTGATCAACAACACCGCAGAGCCCGTACTGGTGGACTTCTACGCCACGTGGTGCGGCCCCTGCAAGATGATGCACCCCATACTGGAGAACGTCAAGGCCCGCGTGGGCAACAAAGCACGCATCGTCAAGATAGACGTGGACGAACAGCAGGCGCTGGCCATGAAATACCAGATTCAGGCCGTCCCCACGCTGATGCTCTTCAAGGGCGGACAGCAGGTGTGGCGGCAGTCGGGCGTGGTGCAGAGCAATCAGCTGGTCGAACTCATCGAAAGCCAGGCATGAGGTATTAATTATCCATTATCAATTTTCAATTCTCCATTACTATGAGGAAGTTATTGCTTACCCTGGCCCTCGCGGCCGCCGCCCTCCTCGGCCACGCCCAGGAGGTGATTGTGATGGACAAGGCCATGTTCATCGACAAGGTGTTCGACTATGAGAACAGCAAGGAATGGAAATACAAGGGAGACAAACCCGCCATCATCGATCTCTACGCCGACTGGTGCGGTCCCTGCCGCAAGGTGGCTCCCATCATGAAGGAACTGGCCAAGGAATATGCCGGGAAAATCACCATCTACAAGGTGAACGTGGACAAGGAGCAGGAGCTCGCCGCCCTGTTCAACGCCACCAGCATTCCCCTCTTCGTACTCATCCCCCTGAAGGAGCAGCCGCAGCTGATGCGCGGCGCCGCCGACAAGGCCACGTACAAGAAGGCCATCGACGAATTCCTGCTGAAGACGCCCTAAGCCGACTTTCGCAGGCCGGAGATTTCGTCCCCACGACGTCGGGAAGCTTTCGCAAGCCGCGATTCCTTCCCCGCGACGTGGGGACGTTTTCGCATTCGGAAATTCCTTCCCCACGGCGTCGGGACGTTTTCGCAAGCCGCGATTCCTTCCCCACGGCGTCGGGAAGCTTTCGCAGGTCGTAAATTCCTTCCCCGCGACGCCGGGAAGCTTTCGCAGGTCGGAGCTCTATCCGATTTCCCGCTCGACCCAACGCCCCGCCTGCAACTGCATGACGGACGTGAAGCCCGCCCGGCGCAGGGCACGGTACGCCTCGGACATGCCGCTGGCGATGCGCTCGGGATAGTGCGCGTCGCTGTTCACCTGCACGCGGACGCCCAGCTCGCGCAGCAGCGGGAAGTAGCGCACGTCGGGATAGAAGACGCCCAGCTCCTCGTAGGCCTTCGTGTTGATTTCCATCTGATAGCCGCGGCGGGCTATTTCGGCGAAATAGTCGCACACCAAGCGGTCGTACCACGGCTCGTCCAAGATGCCCGGCCGGCAACAGGCGGCGTTGTAGTGCACCTTGTCGGCGTGGCCCACGATGTCGAAGCCGTCCAGCTCCACCATGCGCCGCGAGCGCTCGTAGTAGAGGCGCACGACGCGCTCCACGTCGCCGTGGAAATGTCGGTCCACCATCTGACGGAACTTATCGGCAGGCAAGTCGGCGTCCACCACGCGGCCCTCGTCGTCGTAGAGCAGGTGGACGGAGCCGATGCGGTAGTCCAGCGGCAGGCGGCGGAAACGGTCGATGGCGGGATGGCTCTCCTCGTTCAGGTAGTCAATCTCCAGCCCGAGGTACAGCTCGATGCGCCCGGCATACTTCTCCTTGAGGCGGCGGAACTCGGCCAGGTAGTCGTCCATGCGGTCCCACTCCATGGTCCACGCCGTGGGGAATGGCAGCGGAGCGTGCGACGAGAAGCCGTAGGACGTGAAGCCGCTGCTCAGGGCAAAGCGAACGAAATCCTCCATGCCGGCACGGCCGTCGCAGTAGAGGGAGTGGCTGTGGTAGTTGCTTCTTCCTTCCATACTTATTCCATTTCGCTCAATTCCAACCATCGCATCGTCTTTTCGTCAATCAGGTCCGTCAGCTGCGGCAGGCGACGCGACTTCTCCGTCAGCTCGTCCACCGAAAGCGTGCCGCTGCACAAGGCATCCTCGATGGCTTTCTTCTCGGCTTCGAGCTCGGCAATCTCCTTCTCGAGCTGCTCGAACTCGCGGCGTTCCTTGAAGCTCATGCGGCGTTTCTCGTCCTGACGGGTGCGCGCGGGCTTGGCGGCAGCTTGCGGTTTGGCGACCGCCTGCTGTTCCTTGTCGTGGCGTGCCTTGGCCTCCTTCCATTCGCGGTACTGCGTGTAGTTGCCGGGGAAGTCGCGGATGTCGCCCCCGCCGTTGAACACCAGCAGATGGTCCACCACCTTATCCATGAAGTAGCGGTCGTGGCTGACGACGATGACGCATCCCTTGAAGCCTTGCAGATATTCTTCGAGCACCTGCAGAGTAACGATGTCGAGGTCGTTGGTAGGCTCGTCCAGCACGAGGAAGTTGGGGTTGCGCATCAGCACCGTACAGAGGTAGAGGCGGCGGCGTTCGCCTCCGCTCAGCTTGTAGACGTAGCTGTGCTGCGTCTCGGGCGTGAAGAGGAAGTGCTGGAGGAACTGCGAGGCGGTGAGCCGACGGCCGTTGCCCAGTTCGATAACTTCAGCGATGTCCTGCACCACGTCGATGACCTTCATCTGCTCGTTGAACTGAAGCCCGTCCTGCGAATAGTAGCCGAAACGGACGGTCTCGCCGATGTCCAGCGTGCCGCTGTCGGGCTTCACCAGCCCCATCAGTATCTTGATGAAGGTCGACTTGCCTGTACCGTTGTTGCCCACGATGCCCATCTTCTCGTAGCGGGCGAAGATGTAGGAGAAATCGTCCAGTATCTTTAGGTCGCCGAAAGCCTTGCACAGGTGGTCGGCCTCGAATATCTTGTTGCCGATGTAGGAAGCCTTGACGTCGAGCTTCACGTTGGCGTCGTGGAAGCGCTGCTTGGCCACCTTCTCCAGTTCGTAGAAGGCCTCCTCGCGGTAGCGGGCCTTGTGGCCGCGGGCCTGGGGCATGCGGCGCATCCACTCCAGCTCAGTGCGGTACAGGTTGTTGGCGCGCTCCACCTCCACCGTCTTGGCATCGATGCGCTCCTGCCGCTTCTCCAGGTAGTAGCTGTAGTTTCCCTTGTAGGAATAAATCGTACGGTTGTCTATCTCGATGATTTCGGAGCAGACACGGTCGAGGAAGTAACGGTCGTGCGTCACCATGAGCAGGGTAAGGTTCGTCCGTCGCAGGTATTCTTCCAGCCACTCGGTCATGTCGAGGTCGAGGTGGTTGGTGGGCTCGTCGAGTATGAGGAGATCGGGCTCGGTAATGAGGGTGTTGGCCAGCGCCACACGCTTCAGCTGCCCGCCGGAGAGGTGCTTCACCTGTTGGTTGAAGTCACGTATCTTCAGTTGGGAAAGTATCTGCTTGGCCTTCTGCTCGTAGTCCCACGCCTTTTCGTGGTCCATGCGCACAAGTAATTCGTCCAGGCCGGGATGGCCTTCGGTCTCCATGCAGCGCTCGTAGTCCTTGATGAGGTCCACGGTCGTGTTGCCGTGGTGGAAACAGGCTTCGAGCACGGTCAGTTCTTCGGGATACGAGGGACTTTGTTCAAGATAGCCCACACGAAGATCTCGGCGAAAGGATATCTTTCCCTCGTCGTAACCCTCCTTTCCCGAGAGGATGTTGAGCAGGGTGGACTTGCCGCTTCCGTTCTTGGCGATCAGCCCGACACGTTGACCTTCGGCCAGGCCGAAGGATATATTTTCAAACAAGACCAGGTCGCCGAACGACTTGGTGAGGTTTTCTACTTGCAGTATGGGAGACATTGGTTTAAATGAAGAATGAAGAATTAATAATGAAGAATTAATCAAGCATTGCAATAGGCTTCCGCCAGGTTGACCTTCTCGCCGGCCTTCACCTTGCTCCACGCCAGCTTCATGGGGTCTGTCCATTGGCCGGTCGTGGTGTTGAGCAATACGGGGACCTCGCGGTTGCCGTCTATCAGCGTACGCCACTCCAGCCCGTCCACTTCGTTGGCCATGATGACGCAGAGGGTGATGCCCAGTGCCAGCCACTGGTCTTTCTTCTTGGGGCCTATCACGCCGCGGTCCACCACCTGCTGCATGCTTTCCACGTCTTCTTCCACACCCTGGAAGTCCTTCTTCAGCAGGTCTTTCACCGTCTTCTCCACCCATTCGTAGGCTTCGTCTATCTGATAGATTTCGGAAAGACGGACGGGGATGAGCTCGGCAGGATACTTCACGCCCGGCTTGCGTACCTGCAGGGAAGCAATCACCCGCTCGGCCTCGGCCACGGATTCGCCCTTGCGCACGGTGAACGAGCACTCAAAGGCTACATCGTCCACACCCGTAATCCAGATGTGCGACGTGTAGTATTCGCCGCCTTCCTCAAACATCTCCTTGCTATAGGCACAATCCAGCGCGCCCACACGTACCCGTACAGCCGAAGCGTTCTCCTTCAGCTCCTGCCGTACGGACTCGCGCCCGTAATCAGCCGTATTGCCCCGATAGGCCGAAATGCGGAAATTACCCGTCCACTCGTCGGGATTGTAGAACAGGAACGAGCCTTCGCTGTCTTCGAATTCGCTCCACACGGCCGGGTATTCCATGGAAAACCACGCACCCGGAGAAATATACTTCTTGAATGATTCCATATCGTTGACTCTGACTTAACTTCGCAAAGGTAACACTCCCGGCGATGATTTGCAAGCGGCAGGTACAAAAACAAGCCTTATTTGCCGATGGGCTGTATCTTCCTGCGCACTTCCTTCGATATTTCCAGGAACATGTAGTTCAGCTTGCCCGAGTGGATACCCTCCTCGTGCTGGCGATACTTCTTGTTGGCATACTCCTTCGACTTGTCGAACGTGATGCGCGACATCTGGTTCTGCGACTTGCCCACCATCGTGGAGTCCAGCTGCTCGTCGGGGAAGAAATCGTCCAGATCGACATCGCCTATCATCGTCGTCTCGAGAAAGTTCATGTCCTTATGCTGGCTGTCGGTATAGTAGCCCACAAACATGTGGCCGGGTATGCGCACCAGTATCGGCTCGATGTTGATGGCACGCAACAGGGAAGCGAACAAGACGCTGCCGTCCACGCAATTGATCTGAGACGACTCCAGCGCATCGTCGAAAGTACGTACCCGCTGGGAAAAGACAATGTTGCTCGAAAGGCTGGTGTTCGATACCGAGCTGTAACGGAAGTTACGCTTCTGCAACACGTTCCACAAGGCATACACCTGCTTGTCAACAGCCTCCGCCGTCCCGCCCTGATAGCCCAGGAAGCGGTTGACAATGCGCGTGTTGAGCGCCTCGCGGAGCAGACGGTCTATCATCGGATTTTCCTCGTTGACGTAGGCGGCAAAGAAGATGCCCGTATCATGGAATTTGGTACCATTGGTGACGTAACCCAACAGACACTCATTGATACTTCGCACGGAGAAGGTACGCACCTTCTGCCCCAACGCCTTGCCGTTCACCTCGACCGTAACAGCCACACTGACCGGCTCGGCCTGCTCGTTGGCCTTCAAGGCCTCGTAGTTCCAGATGATATCAGGATAGATAATGTACTCGGTACGCGGACGGGGCAACACAAATTCGGACACCGAACGGGAGAAGAACGGCGTCTCGGCCACCTCGATACGGACACGCGTGTAGCTGCGCCCCGAACGCAAGCGAACCGCAATGCACGACTTTGGGTTTCCCACATACATGGAATCGGAAGGCACAATGACTTGTGCATCGGTAGTAGCTACCGACAAAATACTCGAAGGGAAAACATTTCCTCCCAAATCATCAACTATTTCAAACCCCGCACGGAAAGGGATACCATTCAACCAAAAAGTTACTACTGCCACCACAATCACGACCCCGAAACATATTCCAAAACGCCAACGGCTCGTAAACAAGCGATGCCAATCTATATAAATAAATTTCTTCATACATTATATCTCTATTTAAGAACAAACAAAGATAAAGCTTTCCATGCAAATAAAAGAACACAGATAGCGACAAATTGTTCCTTACGGATCATCGTTTAAGAATTAAAAATTCACTATCAATCTCCAAGAAGGCTTGTAACAACATTGTAACATCTGTTTCATGTTTCCGTAATAAAAATGCCTCAACTTTGCCGCATCAAAAGAATAAAAACATATTTTTGCAAAACCATACCTTACTAAAATTGAAGAAGAGATGAACAACTATCGGATATTGGTCGTCGATGAC
>DXCK01000009.1 GCA_019116045.1 Candidatus Bacteroides merdipullorum
GATTGTATCAAATTCTTCTCTGCAATCGCGGCTGCAACAAATTGAGTTCATCAATAACAATTTAAAAAAACAAGAAAATGGCTAGATATACTGGACCAAAAACAAGGATTGCCCGTAAATTCGGTGAAGGGATTTTTGGAGCTGATAAAGTTCTCGCTAAAAAGAATTATCCTCCTGGACAGCACGGTAACTCAAGAAAGAGAAAAACTTCGGAATATGGCGTGCAGTTGCGTGAGAAGCAGAAAGCAAAATACACTTATGGAGTGTTGGAAAAACAGTTCCGTAACTTATTTGAAAAGGCCGCTACTGCTAAAGGCATCACTGGTGAAGTTTTGCTTCAATTACTGGAAAGCCGTTTGGATAACGTCGTTTATCGTTTGGGTATCGCTCCTACGCGTGCCGCCGCTCGTCAATTGGTAAGCCATAAGCATATTACTGTTGACGGTGAAGTGGTGAATATCCCATCTTATTCATTAAAGCCGGGACAGGTGATTGGCGTGCGCGAGCGTTCAAAGTCTCTCGAGGTGATCGCAAATTCTTTGGCTGGCTTTAACCACAGCAAGTATCCTTGGTTGGAATGGGATGACAATACAAAGGTGGGCAAGTTGCTTCACGTGCCTGAAAGGGCAGATATCCCTGAGAACATCAAGGAGCATTTGATCGTAGAATTGTACTCTAAAAATTAATTAATTTCATGGCGATATTAGCATTTCAAAAACCTGATAAAGTATTAATGTTGGAAGCGGATTCGAAATTCGGTAAATTCGAGTTTCGTCCGTTGGAGCCTGGTTTCGGTATTACCGTCGGTAATGCATTGCGCCGCATCCTGCTTTCATCATTGGAAGGCTTTGCTATCACTACCATCAAGATCGAAGGAGTGGAGCATGAGTTTGCCAGTGTTCCGGGAGTTAAGGAGGATGTTACTAACATTATCTTGAATCTGAAACAAGTAAGGTTCAAACAAATAGTTGAGGAATTCGAGAGTGAAAAAGTAAGCATCACGGTTGAAAATTCGACTGAATTTAAGGCAGGTGACATAAGCAAGTATTTGACTGGATTTGAAGTGTTAAATCCTGAATTAGTTATTTGCCATTTAGATCCCAAGGCTACGATGCAGATGGATATCACGATCAATAAGGGGCGTGGTTATGTGCCTGCCGATGAGAACCGTGAGTTCTGTACCGACGTGAACGTGATACCTATTGACTCGATTTATACACCGATACGTAATGTCAAGTATCAGATTGAACCGTACCGTGTTGAGCAGAAGACCGACTACGACAAGCTGATATTGGAGATTACTACCGACGGTTCCATACATCCGAAGGAAGCTCTGAAAGAAGCAGCAAAGATCCTGATTTATCATTTCATGCTTTTCTCTGATGAGAAGATTACGTTGGAAACGAACGATGCCGACGGTAATGAAGAGTTTGATGAAGAGGTTTTGCACATGCGTCAACTGTTGAAGACGAAACTTGTCGACATGGATTTGTCCGTGCGTGCTCTCAACTGCCTGAAGGCTGCAGATGTGGAGACTTTAGGAGACTTGGTGCAGTTCAACAAGACGGATCTGCTGAAGTTCAGAAACTTCGGAAAGAAATCGCTCACCGAGCTTGATGATTTGCTGGAGAGTCTGAATCTGTCGTTTGGAACCGATATTTCTAAATATAAATTAGACAAAGAATAAACAATGAGACATAATAAGAAATTCAACCATTTGGGTCGTACTGCTTCTCACAGAAATGCAATGTTGGCTAACATGGCATGTTCTCTGATCAAGCACAAAAGAATCACTACGACCGTTGCCAAGGCCAAGGCTTTGAAGAAATATGTAGAGCCTTTGCTCACGAAGTCAAAGAACGATACGACCAATTCGCGTCGCGTTGTGTTCAGCTACTTGCAGGACAAGTATGCTGTTACGGAGTTGTTTAAGGAAATCTCTGTGAAGATTGCTGACCGTCCGGGAGGTTACACGCGCATTATTAAGACGGGCAACCGTCTGGGCGATAACGCCGAGATGTGCTTCATCGAACTGGTTGACTACGATGAGAACATGGCTAAGGACAAGGTTGCTAAGAAGGTTACGCGTACGCGTCGTTCGAAGAAGAACGCTGCTGCACCTACTGAAGCTGCCGCTGAGACTCCGGCAGCTGAAGATACTAAGACAGAAGCTGCTGCTGAATAATAAATTTGCTCTTATTTACGATAGAGGGGATACATCGTTGGACGGTGTGTCCCCTTTTTAATTTCCCTTCCTTTAGAACCTTTTTCATTCCCAAGCGTTTATAAGGTATAGTAATCTTATAAATGAAGAGAAATGAAGAAATTATTATTTTTGGCAACCCTGGCCTTGTTGGCAGTAGGTTGTGACGATGATTCCGCATCCGACAATGGCGGAGAAAACACTGATCTTATCGCTCCTGCACTCTATATGAATGTGGTTACCGGTGATGGGAACAAGCCTTTCACGGGGGTGTTGAGCATTGCCCCGTGTACAGAGGGAACGTCGATTTATTACGGCAATTACGTCAATAGTAAGTTGAGCCCGTTTTATGGATATTACTTTGTGCAGAATGGCGAGCTGTACACCAGTGATTCCAATCGAGAGTTGTATTTGCCGGTGGGTAATTACGAAATGGTCTATTGGGGCACTCCCAAGTATGAGGAACCTATCTATGCTTATCCCGCTGTGCGTGAACCGTCTTATAACATCGGGGACGACATGTCGCAGCAGGACTTTAGTTTGTTGAAGAAGTCTGATGATGATACGTATTATCCTACGTATGACCTTGTTTTTACTTGCCATTCTGTGAACGTGGGCATGGAAGACCTCGATGCCGCTTTAAATCGCGTTGTGGCTGGATTGAAAATCATTCTCAAGGATAAGGATGACCAAGTGTTGAGCACGGAGATCACGAATGTCGAAGTGCGCGTGACCAACATCTACGAGAAACTGAATGCTTATACGGCCGAGCCTCATGGCAACCCGTGTACGGTAGCTTTTCCCTTGGTGCGCTCTACGGACGGTTTGCAGATGAGCAACGGCATTGTGATGCTTTTCCCCTCTGCTGGCATACCAGAGTTGCAACTGAACATTTCGTTGGCTGACGGGCAGGTCAAGCATATCAGACAGCAGTTGAAACAGCCTTTGGAGGCCAACAATAAGCTGACGCTGACCATCAGTATTGGTGACATCTTTGAGGAAGAGACTTCGGGCAGCATCACCGTGGATGAGTGGAATGAGAATCACGAGGAAATAGACGTGCCGGTATTGCAATAAGCCTTTCTGGAAGTCAATATAGGATTGCGTGAAGTACTTCTCCTGCTGGGGGAAGTGGCTTCACGCTATTTTTATGTCGATTTATTCGATGTCCGCAATTCCTATCTTTCCCATCAGGAAGCAGGCGTTCATGTTTTGCGCCACGCCAGGCCGCAGGCGGTAGCTGAAGGTCAGCGTGTCGCCCGTGATGTCGGCTTCGAAGCGGTAGTTGTGGATGCGGTCGGGGAAGGCGTCGGCCAGGGTGCCGAGGGCGAGGTCGTGTGTGGCGATGATGCCGTTGGCCTGCAACGTCATGAACTGGCGTATGAGGGCGAGCGAGCCTTTCTGTTTGTCGGTAGAGTTGGTTCCCTTCAGGATTTCGTCCAGGATGATGAAGAGGCGTTCGCCTGCCTTCAGCCTGTCGATGATGAGTTTCAGGCGTTTCAGTTCGGCGAAGAAGTAGGACTCGTTGTCGCTCAGTGAGTCGCTGGTGCGCAGGCTGGTGATGAGGCGGACGGGTGTCAGCTCCATGCGGGTGGCGCAGACGGGCGCGCCGATGCAGGCCAGCAGGAAGTTGACGCCCACGGTGCGCAGGTAGGTGCTTTTGCCGGCCATGTTGGCGCCTGTGATGATGATGAACTCGGGGCGTTGCATGGTTTCGAAGTCGTTGCGCACGCAGCGGTCGCGGTGCATCAGTGGGTGTCCCAAGGCGGTGGCGCGGAAGGTGAAGGAGGCGTCCGTCGGTTCTGTCAGGGTGGGGTAGATGTAGTCAGGGTGGTTGTGCGCGAAGGTGGCGAGGGACAGCAGTGCGTCCATCCGGCCGATGGCGTCCAGCCAGCCGGGCAGCGACTCGGCATGTTGCTCCTTCCAGCGCTCGATGCGCATGATTTGCCACAGTTCCCAGAAGAATGTGCCGTTCAGTACGGTGTACATCAGGTAGTTGTTCCGCTGGTCCAGTTCGTTCATCAGTTTGTCCAGCCGTGCGATGGCGTGCGAGGCGTGGCCGCTTTCCGTCTTGAGGCTTTGCAACAGGGGCGATTGCAAGGGTTGTTGGTCTATCAGTCGGAGCAGGCGGGCGTAGGTGCCCAGGATTTGCAGCTTTTTGCCGTAGACGCCTTGCACGCGGGTGACCTTGTTGGTGAACGTGAAGCTGAATATGGCGAAGCTTATCCACAACACGCCCCAGAGCGTGCCAGACAGGATGCCTGCCAGCACCAGCACGAGGCAAAGGGCATTGATGCCGCCCACGGCATAGGGCAGCAGGCGCAGCCACGGCTGTCGGCGGAAGGTGGAGGGGCTGGAGGCCCATGTCCGCAGTTCGGACTCGTCGGCGCTCTTCCCCTTGTGAAGCAGGCCCGTTGTCCGGAAGAGCTGGCGGAAGTCTGTCGCTCCTTCCAACTCCCGCACGGCTGTTTGCCGTGTTTCTATTTCGGCCTTGTCTTCCAGGTGTTTCCCCAGCCAGGCGGCCAGGCGCGTTTTGCCGGGTTGCGTGCAGGTGCGGTTGAGGTATTGGAAGAGCGAGCGCGGGCCGTAGACGTCGAGGTCGAAGGCATAGAGGTGTGCGGGGTCGATGTATTCGCTACCGTCGTCGAAGGCGGAAAAGTCATAGTCCAGTGCTGCCAGTTCCTGGCGGTTGATTTCGGCTTCTTTCTCCAGGTGGTCTTTCCGGCGGAACAGGCGGTTGTGGTATTTCACGAGGGCCAGGAAGGGCAGCAGTGTGACGGCCAGTGCGCCGCCCCAGGCCATCCATCCCTCGTGGCGCAGGCAGATGGCCGCCGCTATGCCGCCCACGAACAGGGCGACGCGCAGCAGGCTGATGCGGTAGATGTGTTGTTGCACTCGTTTCAGGTTCTCGTCGGCCCGCTGTGCCCGTTGGCGGTAGTCTGCGGCTATCTGTTCCAAGTCTTTCTGCATGGGTCAAGGATTTGTTTCAGGGCGGCAAAGATAGCTGATTGGTGCGGAAAAATCAAGGTTTCGGTGTGGAAACGGGTTTCAATCGTGCTTGCGGTATTGTTGGATGAACTCTTCCAGTTCGGTGATGCCTTTCGGGGTGGAGACGCCGCGCAGGAAGGTGAACATGATGGATTCATAGACCTCGAGGAAGGGGAATGTCTTGCAGATGTCGCTCTCCATCAGGATGTCCATCTGCGCGCGTACCAGTTGGTTGATGATGGCAAAGTTGACGTCGTTGCGGAAGTAGCCTTGGCGCACGCCTTCCTTGAAGAAGTTGACGGCATCTTCCGTCGTGCGGTTGTTGCCTCGTTTCAGGTGTTCGTAAGCGCGGGGATACTTCTGGATGTCTTCGAAAAACTTCTTGTTGGTGGCATGAAAGCGTTCGATGCTCCGCTGGTATCGTTTCAGCAAGACCTCCAGCACGTTGTTTGTCTGCCCCAGCAACGTTTTCAGGTAGGCTTCTTCTTGTTCCACCGCGTAGCGGATGCACTCTATCAGCAGGCTTTCTTTGTCGGAGAAGACCTCGTAGAGCGTACGTTTGGAGATGCCGAACGACGCGGCGATGTCGTCCATCGTGATGCTTTTGATGCCGTGTTCGGCAAACAGCTTGCCGGCCGATTCTATGATTTTCTCTCTGAGTTCCCGGCGCGAAGACGGATGTTTGGTTTGTTCATTCATGGGGGTGACTTTGTTGGATAAATACGATTACAAAGGTAGCAAAGAAAACTAAATAGACAAACCGCGTTTCCTTTTTTCTGCGCACAAAATGCCTTTTCCTGCGGGGAAAGGCGGTATCCCCCGCAGGAAAAGAAGCCACGGCCGGGAGGGCAACCCGTCAGAAGTCGAACTTCGTGCGGTTCAGGAAGGCTACGGTCTTGTGAATCTCCTTGTACATCACGATGTCGTCCTGCACGAAGGGCACCTCCTTGCGGTATTCCTTGAGGAAGCGTTCCAGCAGGGGCGACGTCTTGAGCGGCCGGCGGAACTCGATGCCTTGGGCGGCGTTCATCAGTTCGATGGCAAGGATGTGGTCCAGGTTGTCCATGATGCGGAACAGCTTGGTGGCGGCATTGGCCCCCATGCTGACGTGGTCCTCCTGTCCGTTGCTGGAGACGATGGAGTCCGAGGACGCGGCGTAGCAATACATCTTGTTCTGGCTGACCATGGACGCGGCGGCGTATTGCGGAATCATGAAGCCGGAGTTCAGTCCCGGGTTGGCCACCAGGAATTCGGGCAGGCCGCGCAGGCCCATGATGAGCTGTGCCACGCGCCGTTCGGAGATGTTGCCCAGTTCGGCCAGGGCGATGCCCAGGTAGTCGTAGACCAGCGCGAGGGGTTGGCCGTGGAAGTTGCCGCCGGAGATGATAAGGTTTTCGTCGGGGAAGATGGTGGGATTGTCCGTCACCGAGTTGATTTCCGTCAGCAGCACCGAGGCCGTGTGGCGGATGGCATCCTTGGTGGCGCCGTGCACCTGCGGCACGCAGCGGAAGGAGTAGGGGTCCTGCACGTGCTGCTTGGGTCGGGCAATGAGTTCGCTGCCTTCGAGCAGGCGGCGGAAGTTGTCGCCCGTCTCAATCTGTCCCCGGTGCGGGCGGATCTGCTGGATGCAGTCCATGAAGGGGTCGATGCGTCCGTCGAAGGCTTCGAGCGACAGGGCGGCGATGAGGTCGGCCCGGCGCGAGAGGCGTTGGGCCTTGAGGATGGCAAAGACGCCGTTGGCCGACATGAACTGCGTGCCGTTCAGCAGGGCCAGGCCCTCCTTGCTCATCAGGCGGACGGGTTCCCAGCCGAATTCGTCCAGCACGCTGATGGCCTCGCGTTTCCGGCCTTTGTAGTAGACGTCGCCCACGCCGATGAGGGGCAGGAAGAGGTTGGCCAGCGGGGCCAGGTCGCCCGACGCGCCCAGCGAGCCGCGGTCGTAGACGATGGGCAGGACGTCGTTGTTGAAGAAGTCCAGGATGCGCTGCACGGTGATGACCTGCACGCCGCTGTG
>DXCK01000084.1 GCA_019116045.1 Candidatus Bacteroides merdipullorum
AAGTTGGATGGGGTGTTGTATTGGGGAGATTTTGTGGTGCGAGAATAATTTAAAGAACCCTTGTTAATAACAGGAGAAGCATGGGATGCCTTATGATTGTAGTCAAAGGAAATTGATTTTGTGATGTACAACTCTTTATTGTTTAATCAAAATTTTATTTGTTATGAAAAAAATGAGATTGTTTATGTGTGCGTTAGTTTCATGCGCATTTTTCGCTGGGTGTCAGCAGGATTGGTATGAAGAACCAGTGACGGAAGGAGAACCGCCGTTGACCTATGACGAAGAGTTCCAGATAATCAACGACTATGCTTCCATAGACACGGTGAACAACTGTTACGCGGTGGCCATAGATGACGAGATTATGCAGAGGGAACGTCTGACAGCCAAGAATGTGCGGCTTATCTTGCAGGAGTTCACGAAATTCAATGAAAGGTTGCAAGAGGAAATAGAAGAAGGAACAGTGGTTACGCTGACTCTCCAAAACAAGCATGGTTTTACTTCGCATACAGTTAATGGCGAGAAATCGGCCATTCATTTCAAAGATGTGTATGCGCCTGTGGCAGATAGGGTTCAGACAAAGGCTAATCATGGAGCTTTGGGATTCGGTGATGGAAACTGGTATGACCATAGCATCAGTTTTGCGGCATCCGATCATGTGACCAGCCGCTTGAACGTGGAAGCATCGAGCTTTTGGAGCATCGTCATGACTTGTTCGACGGGGACTTCTGCTTATGGCAATAAGTTCACGATGTCCGGTACAGGAAGGCGGACGGGCGTAAACCGTTATTGGTGGTGGACAGGTGGCGGTAGTGCGCCTTTCAATTGGAAGTTCAGCGTGAGCGGGCCTGTGGGTGGCAGGGCTTCAGGCAGCATCTCGTTCAGCGATACTTATTGAGCGAGAGCAGATGGAATTATATGACATGAATCAGGGTGGAAGCTTTGGAAACTTCCACCCTGATTGTTTGGCAAATCATCTGTCGAGGTTTAGGAGAGTGGCGTGCCGTCGGCGGCGAAGGACAGGTAGATGTCACGTTCGCCAAACTCTTTTTCCACCAGGTAGTAAGAGCTGTCCGGGGTTTCTATGAAGTCGATGTCCTCCAGGCGGTAGTCCGGGTTGGAGGCGTTGGCGGCGTCTATCACGGCTTGTGGCACTCCGGTGTAGGGATAGTTGTAGTCTGTTTCTGTCATCAGCCATTCGTTGGCTTCGGAGAACCAGGCCGATTTCTCCAGGCTGTTTTCCCAGAAGTCGGCTTCGTAGGCGTTCATGCGTCCGTCCCATTCCCATTCCACGCGGTTGGGGTCTACGCCCGGGAAGCGGGCACTGAAGGCGGCTTGCAGTTCTGTGGAGGGTGCCACGTTGTCGTTGTTGTCATCATCGTCGCAGCTTTGCAGCCCGAAGGTCAGTATGCCTGCCAGCAGCAGCATCCATACGTTCTTTACTCTTTTTATCACTTCTTTTTTCATATCACTTATTTGTTTTAGGTTTCTGTGGCAAAGGTAAGAAGCGATTTGGGAAAGATTTGGGAATGTTGGATTTTTTAGCTCCTTTATCCTTGTTTGAACAGGTAGGCTTGCCGTTCGCGCCGCAGGGGATAGTCTCCCCGCAATGCCTCGAAGCGTTCGGGGTGCTCCTTCAGCGCGTTGCTGTCGCGTCGGGGGTCGTAGATTTGCAGGCAGGCTTCTGTTTCGTTCGAGGCCGTGATGATGAGGTTGGCGGGCTTGGGCGGGACGATGTGGAAGTCGGGCTTGATGCCGAAGTGGCGGCACAGGGCGGTCAGTGCCATGCGGGTGGCGTTGGCCTTGCCGTCGGCCGAATAGCCGGCGATGTGTGGGGTGCCGATGAAGGCTCGTTGCAGGAGGGTGCGGTCGATGTCGGGTTCGTTTTCCCAGACGTCGATGACGGCGTCGGACACTTGGCCGTTGTCCAGGGCTGCCAGCAAGGCTTGCGTGTCGGTCACTTCGCCGCGCGAAGTGTTAATGAACACGGGCTTGCGGCGTAGTGAGGCGAAGAATGATGCATCGGCCAGGTGGTAGGTGGGGTATTTCCCTTCGCGCGCCAGTGGGGTGTGGAAGCTGATGATGTCACATTCTTGGGCCAGGGCGTGCAGCGAGTGGAAGCGTCCGGAGCCTTCTGTCTCTTCGCGCGGGGGGTCGTTAAGCAGGACTCTCAGCCCCATGTCGCTGGCCACTTCGGCTACGATGCTGCCCACGTGTCCCACGCCTACGATGCCCATGTTGAGTCCGGCCAGGGGTTTGTCGCGCTTCAGTTGCAGCAGCAGGAGGACCGAGTGGATGTATTGGCCCACAGAAGCGGCGTTGCATCCTGGTGCGTTGGCCCATTCGATGCCGGCCTGGCGGCAATATGCGGTGTCTATGTGGTCGAAGCCAATGGTGGCCGTGGCGATGAATTGCACGCGGCTGCCTTCCAGCAGTTGTCGGTCGCAGCGTGTGCGTGTGCGGATGATGAGGGCATCGGCCTCTTTGACAAGTTCCGGCGTGAATTCGTTGCCGGCGGCGTAGACTACTTCATCGGCAATACTTTCCACTGCTTCGCGGATGAAGGGGATTTTGTTATCGACAATGATTCTCATATATTATTCTTGTCTCCTTTCGGTTTTCGGGCTGCAAATATACGCTTTCTTGGGCGGAAAACGGCTTGGATGGTTTCTTTTTTTGCAAGATTCTTTACCGCAGATGGTGCTGGCGGACAGGAAGCACGGCTGTGCTGCGCCAGGGGCGTGCTTTGTCCGGGGCAGAGAGAGCGTCTGGGCGGGTCATCGTTGTCCGCTGGTCTTGAAGTACTGGTCGAGCACCATCAGTTGCAGCAGTTCTTCGCGCTGGTTGTCGCGGAACTGGGCCACGTATTCGTGGGCATGGCGGATGATTTCTTCGGCCTTTTCCGGGTGGGCGATGTAGAAGCGCAGTTTTTCTTCAAAGTCCGAGAAGTCTTCTTTGACCTCCACGTAGTGGTAGTCGGGCTTCAGTGTGCCTTCCATGAACCAGGTCTCGCAGGTGGGGCGTGTCATGACGGCCAATGAGTTGGATGACATCACCCATTTCAGGTTGGAGGCCACGTCGTTTCCTTCCAGCGCGATGATGAACTTGTAGTCCAGGTGCTCGCGGATGGTCTTTTTGGGGGTCATCCACTCGTCGGGGCAGCCTTCGTTGCGTCCCACCACGCCGCAGTCGCACAGCGGGTGCCCGAAGAACTTCTGCAGGAAGAGGGTGCGCAGGCGGCTCTGGCGGATTTTCCCGCGGAAGATGGCGCAGTCTTTTTTCTCACGGAAGGGTTTGGTGTCGTAGACGTACATGAAGTGGCGCAGCTTGTCAAGCTTCAGCACCACCGAGTTCTGGTTGTCGGCCGTCAGCAGGCGGCTTTTCACGATGGTGGGCTCGGAGGGGGTGAAGTAGACGTCGCCGGGGCAGAAGTTCCAGCGCAAGCGTGGTGGGAACCAGCGGGTTACATCGTGCTGGTCGAAGTAGTAGGCCGTGTGGAACAGCTTGCGGCGGTAGTCGCCCAGGGTGCCCGTGTAGTGTATCCAGCTCCGGTCGCGCTGCAGGCTGTCTTGCGCGGCGACATGCCACGGGGTGTCGATGCGGTTGTAGTAGGCCACGCGCCGCAGCAGGTATTCATAATCCGGACGTGTCTTTGCCTGCTGCAATTTCCGTTTCAGACGGGCGCGGTACCAGCAGTCGGGGACGGCCAGGCCTGCGAATTTCCGCAGGAAATACAGGGCCTTGATGGGTTTCCCGCTGTGCAGTTTGTAGAAGATGCTGTCGCTCATCGGGTGATAGATTGTGACGGTTAAGTTTTTTTTTCGACAAAGGTAGTGTTTTTATTCTTTATATCTATATCTTTGCAGCAACGATTAGCAGGATTATGATACACATTGCTTGCAACATAGACTCCCATTACGTCCGCCATTGTGCGGTGATGCTGGTCTCGCTGTTCGAGAATAACCGCCGAGAAGAGTTCTGCGTCCATGTCATTGCCCGCGGGTTGTCGGACGGCAATAGGGAAATTCTGACGCAGTTGGCTGCGAAGTATGGCAGCCGCGTGCTGTTCTATGAGCCCGACCTCCGGCTGTTGGAGGGGTTCACCATCCGCAAGTTCAGCAAGCGCATTTCCATGGCCACTTACTACCGTTGCATCCTTTCGGCCTTGTTGCCGCGGGAGGTCGACCGGGTGCTCTACTTGGATTGCGACATCGTGGTGATGGGCGACATCCGCCCGTTGTGGGACACTCCGCTGGACGGGGTGGGCGTGGCGGCGGTGGAGGACATGGGTTGCCGCGAGGCGGCGCGCTACGAGGTGCTGAAGTATCCGATGGAGGACTCTTACTTCAACGCGGGCGTGCTGCTGGTCAACCTGGCCTATTGGCGCGAGCACGATGTGCCCCGGGCGTGCGTTGACTACTACCACCGCTATCCGGAGCGTATTCTCTTCAACGACCAGGACTTGCTGAACAGCGTCTTGCGCGGGCATAAGCGTTTGGTCGATTTGAAATGGAACGTGCAGGACGCTTTCTACCGCCTGTCCTTGCAGCAGGACGAGGCTTGGCGCGGGCGGCTGGACGGAGTCTTGCAAAATCCCGTCATCCTGCACTTCACTAACCGCAAGCCGTGGGAATACGACAGTCAGCACCCGTTGCGCGAGGTCTACTTCCGCTACCAAGACCTGACGCCGTGGCGAGGGCAACGCGTGCTTAACAATCCGCTGATGCGCGTCCGCCGATTCTTCCGCCTGTTGCCGTTCTATGTACATCTGAGGCGGGCGAAGTATGTGCGATTGTAATAACCTCTTTTCGTGTCACAACAGCCATAGGGGATGCGAAAGAAACAAAGCAGGGTTAAGAGGTTTTTCAAGCGCGTGGAAGGGGTGCTCTCTTCGTTCAAGAAAAAATACATTGTGTGGTATCTGCTGCACCGGGTAGGTGAGCAAGAACTGGTCGACCGCTACCGGGGCCGGACGAACGAGGCGTGCGGGCCTATCGGGGAAGATTCTCCCGTGTGGGTGTGCTGGTGGCAGGGCGAGGAGGCTATGCCGGACATTGTCAAGGCTTGTTTAAACTCGATACGCATGTATGCCGACAGGCATCCGGTGATTGTAATCACGGAGACGAACCACAGAAAC
Organism: Candidatus Bacteroides merdipullorum; assembly: GCA_019116045.1. Taxonomy (GTDB): domain Bacteria; phylum Bacteroidota; class Bacteroidia; order Bacteroidales; family Bacteroidaceae; genus Bacteroides; species Bacteroides merdipullorum. The sequence goes on from DXCK01000084.1 coordinate 5,135, forward strand.
TATGTTGACTTACCCGACTATATCAGAACCAAGGTCAAGCAGGGGAAAATCAGCCTGACGCATTTGTCCGACATCTTGCGGATGGCTTTGCTGGCCAAACATGGGGGAATCTGGATAGACAGCACGGTCTTGATTCCTTGCAAGCATTTTAACTCTTTCATTTTGCCGGACAGCAAGTTCTGGACTTGCCACCATGTCCCCATTTACCACAATATCTCGCGGGGCGGATGGGTCGGCTTCTTTGTGGCGTGCGGCCGGAACAACCTGCTGCCGTCGTTCATGAACGATTTCTTTCTGTTGTACTGGAAGACGCAAACCAGGCTGATTGTCTATTTGCTGATAGATTACGCATTTGCCATTGCCCGGAAATACGTCCCCTCTATCAGCCGGATGGTGGACGAGGTGCCTGTCACCGTCATGGGGCCGCTGGGCAAGTGTCTGAACGACGAGTATGTGGAGGAGGAATGGGAGCGCTTCTGCACGGATTATGACTTCCACAAGCTGACGCATAAGCTTGAGCTGCACAAAACCACTCCGGAGGGGAAGAAAACCTATTACGGGCACATCATGGAGACGTACGGGCCGGGCATGGCAGGAGAGTGACGTTAGTTTAACGTCCTGTGCAACTCTGCACGAAACGTTCGAGTAGTTCTGCTCGAGAGCTTCGAGCAAGAGCAAACAGATATTAACACATTCTCGTGATGTGAATAAATGTTTCTCTGAACGTGCCTCGTCCACTGTTATCGCCGTCTCCGCCACCGGGTGTATGGGGCTCGCCGACGTAGATGGTCTGCGAAGTGCTGCGCGGATTAGCCAACAGGCGGGTTGTCCCGTTGTACTGCGTGGTGACGGTCAGCGTGTATTTGCCGTCGTCCAGATCGGAGGAGATGAAGATGACCAAGCGCGAGGGTTCGGCTACGGCAATCCGCGGTTATTTCAGGCGGTCGCGCTTCCGAGTCAGCAAAAACGGACACAACAGGCGGAGGACCTGGTTACGACGCTCCAGGCGATAATCGGCCCTGGTCGAGCACAACGTGCGGGCTGTCAGTTCATATAAAGCCTGTTCGTCCTCCCGCTTCAGGTGCATCCGCTTGATTTTCCTATAAACCAGTCCGTGCCGCAGGCGCTTCTTGTAAGTGCTCAGCCCGGGCAGCCGGCTTTCCATGTATTGCAAGACCAAGATGTCTTCCTCTATCCCTTTGCCTGCGTGGTGCGATTCCAGGGTGACCTTCTGCGTGTGCTGCCGGAAGTAGTTCAGGTTCTGGTACACCTCGACCACTCCGCCCTGCATGGCCATCTGGAACCAGAACAGCCAGTCGCCGCAGTAGCGCATGTCCAGAAACTCAGATTGCGAAAGCTTGACCGCGTATTCCCTCCTGAACAGAATACCGCTTGCGTTGACCGTATAATTCTTCCAATACAGGTTGTGGGCTGCAAACGACGGGCCGTCGAAATAGGCATGCCCTTTCCTGGCCCGTTTTCCCCAGTGGTTGATGTCCCGCTTCTCCGTTGCTCCCTGCTCGTCTATCAGCACAGAGCCCGTGTAGCAGATAGCCGTGTCCGCGTAGGCTTCCGCCAGCCGGACGCAAGTCTCCAGAAACAACGGCTCGGCCAGGTCGTCTGCTTCTGCAATCCAGACATATTTCCCTTGGGCCAGCAAGATTCCTTTCATCCATTGTTTGAAGGGGCTTCCTGTGTTTTCGCTGTTGACGATGAGGTGCGACACGTGCGGGTTGTTCCGATAGGTTTCCAAGATTGGCACGCTGCCGTCGGTCGAGGCATCGTCCAGCAAAATCAGTTCAAACTCGGTGAAAGTCTGCAGCAAGATGGATTCGATGCGCGGAGTCAGGTAGCGGGCATAGTTGTAGTTGGGGACTATTACGCTGACGATTGGCTGTTTCATGGCTTTTTGTGTGTGATATGAGGATTGGTTTGGCGTCATTTTTTCAATTATTCAACCGAAACAAGGTATCTATTTGTTGGTAGAATATTTCCTGTTCATGTTTGATTCTGTCTCTGTACGTTTCGAAATGGGCAGTGTGCGATTCATAATCAGCCAGTATGCTTCTGATCTGCCGTGTGATGTCCAGCACGGATGCTGTGCGCTCGTCGAATTTGTATTCAGCAGGTATGGGGATGTCTATGTCGTTTTGGGCTGCTCCTTGCCTGCCTGTGATGATGCAACAGCCGTTGACGGCAGCTTCTCGTGGCAGCCTGTCCATGCCGGGATGGTTTCCGAAATCAATGTATAGTGCACTGCCGGAAAGCATCTCTTGCAAGGCTGTTCTGGAGAGGTTCTGCAGGGGGATGAATCTCAGGTCTGGAGCAGCTTTCATTAGCTTGCGTGTGAACTTCAGCCCTTTCTTGGGATTATAGAGTATGGCCGGCTTTTTGCTTTGACATGTCTTGTCGGAGATAAATGCTGTGTTGATGTAATCTTTCAGTGGATATAAGTTGCTTACTCCACGTTCCTGCAAGTGCTGTTTGGCATATTCGGACTGGTAAGCGTGGATGTATTCTTTGTGGATGGAGTCTTTGATGGAGAAATCTGTCTTGAATCTCCATTGAAGGAGGAACAGTCCGGCGATTCTGTGCCAGATTTGTTTAAGCCCGTAAGTCTTGGAGTAAGAGAATATCTCGTAGAGCGGGATGTGCCTTTTTTCTTGGTGGTAGTAGTTGTTTACGCTGAGCCACCATAAGACGGTTTGTGCGTGCGTGTAGTTTTTGCTCAGGTGAAAGCAGATTTCCGGCAGCACTATGACGTTGTTTTCCGCATCTTCTATGGTGGTCGTCACGCTTATGTTGTATTTCTTGTAGGCGTCCGGGATGTTGGCAGAGGGGGCGTTATAGTAGTAGATATAAGCTTTCTGTTTCTGGTTTCTTAAGTAGTCTACCAGTTGGTGCAGCAACTCTATGCCGCCAGTGGTCGAGTTGCCGGGTGAGAATACGTAAATCTGCGAAACGTCATGCAATTTTTTCATGAATAGTGAGTGTTATGTTGGTGGTGCTATTTTTGTTTGTCAATACTTGTTTAATACTTTCCTAATTTTTCGCGGAGTCCGTCTTGATAGGCTTTCCAGAAGCGTGGAATGTCGGATGCCCTGTATGCTTTTGAGAATGGGCAACTGAGGAGTGCTATGAGCATGTAGCCCATTACGCCGTTGAAGCTGCGTAGGTAGCGTACGGCCCAGTTGTGTCCGTAGTGATGATTCAGGTAGGTGGAGTTGCGCACTTGGTAGAAGCGTTTCCACTTCTTTTTCTGGTTGCGTGTAGCCCAGTTGTCTTCCGAGAAGAACCGCTGCTTGTCCATGAGAGCTGTGGGGATATATAGTATCTTGTAGCCGGATAAGACGGCGCGTATGCAGTAGTCTGTGTCGTCGCAGAAGATGAACAGGTCTTTGTTGGGAAGGCCGATTTCTGCGACAGCCTCCTTACTGATGCAAAGCCCTTCGAATGCGGTGCCGCATATTTCTGTCGGTGCATTTACTACTTGTTTCTTCAGTTTCCGGCGGTACATGGAGGCGAAGGGGTTGGTCAGATTCAGATGCTGGAAGTCGTTGGTGAAGATGTGTCCTTCCTGCAGGCGGCGTGGTGCCAGGATGCCGACGTGGGGGGCTGAGGTGTGTTGGAGCAATTGTTCCAGGCAGTCGGGGCGTGGGAAGACATCGTCATCCATGCACCAAATCCAGTCGGCTTCTTGCAGGAAAGCTTCCCGGATGCCTGTATAGAAGCCTCCCGAGCCTCCCACGTTTTCCTGTGTCAGCACGTGCAGGTCGGGCTGTGTGGCAAGCCATTGGCCGGTGCCGTCCGTGCTGCCGTTGTTTACCACGAGGATGGAGTCCAGGGGCTTGTTTTGGCGCAGGCAATGGATGTTTCGTTTCAGGAGCTCCAGCCGGTTGTAGGTGACTACTACTGCGATGACTTTCATATCTTGGGGAGGTTATAGTTTTTTAATGCATCTATTTCTTGTTGCTCTTTGCCTGGCTGGGTGCTGCGGTAGAGCACCATCAGGCGGAAGCAGGTTTCGGGGTCGAAGCCGCGCATGCGGGCATATTCGTCGGCAATCACTCGGTGCATGGGCGGAGTGGCGGGCAGCCGTTCCAGGTTTTTGCAGCCGGCCTTTATGTCCAGGGGGCCGATGGCCAGGCGGTTCAGGTCGACGATGTCCAGCCGGATGCCTTCGGGCGTCTTGTCGAACAGGATGTTGGCGCGGCCGTAGTCTTTGTGGGCGTAGCCGTGTTCGTGCAGGATGGCGGTGACGTGTCCCACGGCGCGCAGGACGTCGTCTTCGTAGTCGAACTTCCGGTGAAACAGGTCTTCGTAGCGATAGGGGCAGGTGGAGGCCAGCGTGACGAAGTAGCTTTGGTCGAACAGCAGGCCGCGCCGGATGTTCAGGTAGCCGATGGGTTGGGGGGTGCCTACGCCGATTTGCTGGAACAGCCGTGCGTGGTCGTACGAGCGTTTGGCTTTGGAGGGGCGGAAGATGCCGTAGACGAAGCGGTTGACCAGGTTGGGGCGGCGGAAGGATTTCACCACGTAGTCTGTGCCTTCGTAGCGGATGCGCCTCAGTTGGTTGCGGCCGTTGTGAATCAGTATGCCTTCGCCACGGGCAAAGCGTCCCGGCAGGCTGAGCAGGAAGCTGCGCAGCCGGTCGTAGTCCGGGTGGAGCACCAGTGTCTGATGATTGAACAGTCCCATGCCGTCAGATTTTGTCCAGTCCCTTGGTGTATTTCAGCCAATAGTACTTCAAGGGGTTGGTGTATTTCAGTTGTTTCCACGGGCGGCTGCCGTGTGGGCGGTGCCAGACGGGCAGGTTGGCAAAGACGTAGTTGTGGAAGCCGGCTTGCAGGGCTTCGTGCGAGATGGTGACGTCAAACCAGTTTTTTTCGGGGTCCAGCCGTTGGAAGTCGAAGGCGCTCAGGAATGTCGGTGTCAGCAGCGAGCAGCAGAAGCTGCAGTGTTTCTTTTCGGCGTAGACTGTTCCTTCTTTGCCTTTGGCGTACAGGTAGGGGTAGTTGATGGCTCCGGTTTCGTCTACGGTGACGGCGGCGGCTATGGCACATCGTTCCCGGCTTTGGGCTCCGTCGAAGAGTCCTTGCAAGGTGTCGGGCCGTACCACCACGTCCGATTCGACGATGAGCAGGCCGGCGTTGGCTTCCAGGGCTTCGCGTTGCGCTGTTTGCAGCACCAGCAGGTAGTTGGGCGAAGGATGGTCGGTCACGTCGGCCAGGTTGACCAGGCGGAAGCCATATTCGCGGGCGGCTTCTTCCAGGCGTGCCGTGTTTTCGGGCGTGCTGAAGTCGTTGTACACCGTGTAGGTGTGTGGGACGGACAGCTTAGAGGCCGTGATGGCACGGATGGTGTCCAGCGTCAGGTCTATGGAGTCTTTGACGGGGGTCAGTATGTGCAGGCAATCCATGATTCAGTGCGCAATATTTGGGTTAATATTGCAAAGGTATGGCTTTTCCGCCTAATGCGCAAATCATTGTCCGAATACTTTCCGTGCCATTTCCAGCGCTGCGGCCACCGTGTCGTCCATGTCGGCATAGGTATATTGCCCCAGCCGTCCGCCGAAGAGCACGTTGGGCTGTGTGCCGGCCATCTCGCGGTAGGCGGTGTAGAGGCGGCTGTTCCGCTCGTCGTTTACGGGATAGTAAGGCTCCTTGCCAGGGGCGAAGGTGTCGGGATATTCGTAGGTGATGACCGTGTGTGGCTGGCGGCCGAACTCGAAGTGTTTGTGTTCGATGATGCGTGTGTAGGGCACGGAGCGTTCTGTATAATTGACCACGGCGTTGCCCTGGAAGTTGTCCGTATCCTCCAGCCGGTGTTCTTCGAAGCGCAGGCTGCGGTATTCCAGCCGTCCCAGGCTGTAGCCGAAGAACTCGTCGATGCAGCCTGTGAAGAGCACCTTTTCGGCCAGGCTGTCCAGTTCGGCCTTGTGGGTCAGGTAGTCAGTCTCCAGGCGGACTTCCGTTCCTTCCAGCAGGCTGTCTATCAGTGGGTTGTATCCTCCGATGGGGATGCCTTGGAAGGCGTCGTTGAAGTAGTTGTTGTCAAACGTAAAGCGGAAAGGTAGGCGGCGGATGATGAAGGCCGGTAGCTCGGTGGCCGCGCGTCCCCATTGCTTTTCGGTGTATCCTTTTATCAGCCGGTCGTAGATGTCGCGTCCGCACAGCTTCAGGGCTTGTTCCTCCAGGTTGGCCGGCTCGGCGATGTGGGCGTAGGCCGCCCGTTGCTTCTCTATCTGGGCCCGGGCTTCGGCAGGTGTGGTCACTCCCCAAAGCTGGTAGAAGGTGTTCATGTTGAAGGGCAGGTTGTACAAGCGGCCTTGGTAGCTGGCCATCGGCGCGTTCGTATAGCGGTTGAACTCCACGAAGTGGTTCACGAACTGCCAGACTTCCCGGTTGTCTGTATGGAAGATATGGGCGCCGTATTTGTGGACGTGGATGCCGTCTGCGTCTTCGCAATAGAGGTTGCCCCCGCGGTGCGGGCGCTTGTCGATGACCAGGCAGCGTTTGCCTGCCCGGCGTGCTTCGTGGGCAAAAGTGGCGCCGAAAAGTCCTGCACCGACGATGAGGTAGTCGTAGGTTTTGTTGTTCATAAGCCAGTTTTCATCGGATGCAAAGCTATGCAAACTTTTCCACAACTCCAACAACTTGCCCGCAAAAGTTGCTGCCTTGTCTTCGTCCACTCTTCCTCGCCTTCCTTTCCTCCGGCCTCTGGCCGTCTTTCCGGTTTCCCCGGTTTCGGGGGAACCTTTTTAGGAGGAGGTTTGCTGTGCTTTTATTTGCTATGCTTTTCTTTGCTTTGTGTACCAAAATGCGTAAAAACGGCATTTTTGGCCCTTTTTTGCACGATTTAGGTACATTTGGTACCTAAAAACGCACTTTTCGCCTGTTTTTGCAGCACATTCGGGAGCGTGTTTCCCGGGGGCAAACGGCGAGGGACGGCTGCATTTCCCGTGCGTCGTGGCCATGCTTCCGGTGCGGGACGGCCGACACGCAGCAGAGGCTGCACCGGAAGCAGGAGGAAGTCCGCCTTTCGGTCGGCTCCTGTGTGGATGCAGCCTCTGTCTGAGTCTTTGAGTGGCGGTGAAGAGCTGGGCTTACTTCACTTCCCACGTGTCATTGGTCAGCAGCAGTTCCTCGAAGTTGTGGTATTTCTTCTTGGCGCTGACCTCTTCTATCTGCGCATGCACGGCCTCGTCGTAGGTCGGCTCGTTGACGTCGCGGATGACGCCCAGTGCGACGGGGAAGTCAGGTCCTTCCATCAGGGCCAGCTTCAGTTGCAGGGTGTTGTCCATGCAGTGGGCGTCGTGGACGAGGATATCCTTCTCGGTGACGCCGTTCTCGCCCAGCTTCACCACCTTCAGGCCGAAGCCCTCTTGGGCCAGTCCGTACTCGTGGTTCTCGCCAAACAGCATCGGCTTGCCGTGTTCCAGGTAGATGGCGTTCTTGGCGCGTCCTTCTTTGTTGTACACCGACTCGTAGGTGCCGTTGTTGAAGATGACGCAGTTCTGGAGAATTTCGCACACGGCGGCTCCCTTGTGCCGGGCGGCGGCTTTCAGAATCTCCACCGTGCCCTGCGCGTCGGTGGCGACGGCGCGGGCGAAGAAGCGGCCGCGGGCGCCGAAGCACAGTTCTGCCGGGTGGAACGGGTCTTCCACCGTGCCGTAGGGCGACGACTTGCTGACGAAGCCGCGGGGCGACGTGGGTGAATACTGCCCTTTGGTCAGGCCGTAGATGCGGTTGTTCAGCAGAATCATGTTGATGTCTACGTTGCGTCGCACGGCGTGTATGAAGTGGTTGCCGCCGATGGCCAGGCCGTCGCCGTCGCCCGAAATCTGCCATACCGTCAGCTCCGGGTTGGCCACCTTGGCGCCCGTCGAGATGGCGGCGGCACGTCCGTGGATGGTTTGCATGGCATACGTATTCATGTAGTAAGGCAAGCGGCTGGAGCAGCCGATGCCCGAGATGACTGCCGTCTGCCACGGGGCAATGCCCAGCTCGGCCATCGCTTTGTGCAGGGAGGCCAGGAAGAAGTGGTCGCCGCAACCGGGGCACCAACGGGGCTGCCCTTTCTTGAAGTCTTTAGCTGTGTATGTATTGTTGTTGTCCATGATGTAGTCCTCCTAATTATTGGTTTAAGATTTCGGTAAAGGCAGCTACCAGTTCGCTCACGACGAACGGTTGGCCCTTGACCTCGTTATACTGGTAGGGCACGAAGCCGTCCACCTTCATGCGCAGGTATCCGGCAAACTGCCCCAGGTTCTGTTCGGCCACTATGACCTTGGGATACTTCTTCAGTACCTCAGCCGTGTTCTTGGGCAAGGGGTTGATGTAGCCGAAGTGGGCCAAGGCTACCTTCCGCCCGGCCTTGTTCAGCTCATCCATGGCCGAATAGAGGTGTCCGAACGTACCCCCGAAGCCCACGATGAGCAGGTCGGCGTCGTCGGCGCAGCCATACACCCGGACGTCGGGCACGGGAATCTTGGCCACCTTCTCGGCACGGAGGCGGCACATCAGGTTATGGTTTTCCGGGTCGGTCGAGATGGCTCCCGTCCAACTGTCTTTCTCCAGTCCGCCGAGGATGTGTGCGAAGCCCTCCTGACCGGGGATGGCCCAGTAGCGCACGCCCGTCTCGGCATTGCGTTGGTAGGGTGCATAATGTCCCTTCATGGCTTCGGTGACGTAGGGCGGCCGGATGTCAGGATATTCCGAGAGCTTGGGCAGGCGCCAGGCTCCCGAGCCGTTGGCCACGTAGCCGTCCGTCAGCAGCACGACCGGAGTCATGTGTTCCAAGGCAATCTTACAGGCCATGTAGGCGGCGTCAAAGCAATCTGTCGGCGACGTGGCGGCAATGACCGGCATGGGGCTTTCGCCGTTGCGCCCGAAGAGTGCTTGCAGCAGGTCGGTTTGTTCGGACTTGGTGGGCAGGCCGGTCGATGGGCCGCCGCGCTGCACGTCCAGCACTACCAACGGCAGTTCGGTGATGACGGCCAGGTTCATGGCTTCCGATTTGAGGCAGATGCCCGGGCCCGAGGTGGAGGTGACGGCCAGGGCTCCGGCAAACGAAGCGCCGATGGCGGTGGAGCAGCCCGAAATCTCGTCCTCGCACTGGACTGTCATCACGCCCAACGATTTGTGTTTCGACAGCTCGTGCAGCACGTCCGTGGCCGGTGTGATGGGGTATGAGCCCAGGAACAGTTTCAGCCCGGCTTTCTCGGCAGCCGCCATGAAGCCGTAGGCCGTGGCTTTGTTGCCGGTGATGTCCATGTAGCGGCCGGGCACTTTTTCCTTGCTTTCGATGCGCCAGGTGGAGTGGGCTATGGAGGCGTGTGTGTTGTGCCCGTAGTCCCATCCGGCGTGTATCACCTTGATGTTGGCTTCGGCCACTTCGGGTTTCTTGGCAAATTTCTCGCGCAGGAACAGTTCGGCGATGGCCAGGTCGCGGTCGAACAACCAGCACACCAGACCCACGACGAACATGTTGCGGCATTTCAGCATCGCTTTGTTGTCCATGCCCGTGTCTGCCAGGCAGTCCTTCACCATCTTCGTGATGGGTGCGGCGATGAGTTCCTGCTTGATGCCCAATTCCTGGATGGGGTCGTCGGTGGTGAAAGCCGCCTTGTCCAAGTCGGACTTCTGGAAAGCGTCTGTGTCGATGATAATGCATCCGCCCGGCTTGGCAAACTTGTATTGCGTCTTCAGGGCGGCAGCGTTCATGGCCACCAGTACGTCGCACTTGTCGCCCGGAGTGTACACTTTGCGGGCTCCGATGTGCACCTGAAACCCTGAGACCCCAGTCAGCGAACCTTGCGGGGCGCGAATGTCTGCCGGATAGTCGGGGAAGGTGCTGATGTCATTCCCTACCGTAGCCGAAACTGTTGAAAAGATGTTGCCGGCGAGTTGCATTCCGTCGCCGGAGTCGCCGGAAAACCGAACTACCACTTCGTCCAGCTCTTTGACCCTCATGTCGTTTGCCATAATCTTCTTTATTAGTGATACGATATAATTCAGCTTATACTT
>DXCK01000085.1 GCA_019116045.1 Candidatus Bacteroides merdipullorum
AGGGCTCTTATGAGCAGATAGCCAAGCTTATTCGTCGTTATTCTTTTACGCCACAGCTCGATGTTATTAATTTCTGGGAAGTAGTGGTCTTTTGTTGGATAACAGGTAATGCCGACATGCACCTTAAAAACTTTTCGCTTTACAATTTGATGAATGGATATACGCTTACTCCGGCTTATGACATGTTGTCTACTACGCTGGTGATGCCCGAAGATACTGAAGAATTGGCTCTTACCCTTAATGGAAAGAAGAATCGTCTGCGTAAGACGGATTTCTACAAGGCTATAACAGCTTCGGGAGTAGAAGAAAAAGTGATTGAAAATCTGGCCCGTCGATTCAGCCGAGCTCTACCTAAGTGGTTTGAACTGATAGACCACTCTTTCTTGCCTGACGATATGAAGAGACAATATAAGAAGCTTATCTTGCGTCGTGTGGTGATGTTGCGTTGACAGTCTTGCTGATTGGGTAAAACAGACGCAGATTACATGGAATAGGGATAGTGATCTTCGTGCTATTCCGCGTAATCCGCGTTAAGTATATGTCAGGAGCAAGTGTGCTCTTGTATTACTTGTTTAGGTATTCTGTTACATTCTTTTCGATACGTGCGGCAATGTCTTCAGTGGTTTCACGAACGAACTTTTCGCCGGTGATGTGCTCGTACAGTTCAATGTAGCGTTCACTGATAGAGGTCACGATTTCGTCAGTCATTTCAGGCACCTGCTGGCCTTCCTTACCTTGGAAGCCGTTGTCCATCAGCCATTCGCGTACGAATTCTTTGGAGAGCTGCTTCTGGGGTTCGCCTTTCTCGAAACGCTCTTCGTAGCCTTCGCTGTAGAAGTAGCGGCTGGAGTCGGGTGTATGGATTTCGTCCATCAGATAGATCTGGCCGTTGTGCTTGCCGAATTCATATTTAGTATCTACCAGGATGAGGCCACGCTCGGCAGCAATCTCTGTACCGCGCTTGAAGAGGGCCAGTGTATATTTCTCCAGCAGGGCATATTCTTCGGGAGTAGCCAGACCCTTGGCCAGGATTTCTTCCTTGGAGATGTCGGCGTCGTGTTCACCGATTTCGGCTTTGGTCGTCGGGGTGATGATAGGTTCGGGGAACTTCTGGTTCTCCTTCATTCCTTCGGGCAGACGTACGCCGCAGATTTCACGAACACCACTCTTGTAAGCACGCCAGGCCGAGCCGCAGAGGTAACCGCGAACAATCATTTCTACAGGGAAACCTTCGCACATTACGCCGACGGTTACCATCGGGTCGGGTGTAGCCAGCTTCCAGTTGGGGCAGATGTCGGTCGTGGCATCGAGGAACTTGGCGGCAATCTGGTTCAGCATCTGGCCCTTGAAGGGGATACCTTTCGGCAGGATGACGTCGAAGGCCGAGATACGGTCGGTTGCTACCATGACGAGCTTTTCGCCGTTGATGTTGTACACGTCACGTACTTTTCCGTGATAGACACTCTTCTGTCCCGGAAAGTTGAAATCAGTTTTAGTTAACGCTTGTTTCATAACTGTTATGTATTTTGATTAGTGTTAGTCGTTTTGGCTTTTCTTCTCTTCTTTCTGGCGTTCGCGTTCAGCTTTCTGTTCTTTCTCAAACTTCTCGTACGCCTCCACAATCTGTGTTACCAGTTTGTGACGGACGATGTCTTTCTTGTTCAGCTCAATGAAGCTGATACCCTTTACACCTTTCAGTATCTTCAGGGCCTGTACGAGGCCGGAGGTCTGCGAGGAGGGAAGGTCAATCTGCGTCATGTCGCCCGTCACAATCATCTTGGTGTTCATGCCCATACGGGTGAGGAACATCTTGATTTGGGCAGTCGTAGTGTTCTGAGCTTCGTCGAGGATGACGACGGCATCGTTCAGTGTACGTCCGCGCATGAAGGCTAACGGAGCTATCTGGATAATGTTCAGCTCCATATATTCCTTCAGCTTGGCGGCGGGTATCATGTCCTGCAAGGCGTCGTAGAGCGGTTGCAGGTACGGGTCTATCTTGTCTTTCATGTCGCCGGGCAGGAAGCCGAGCTTTTCGCCTGCCTCCACGGCGGGGCGGCTGAGGATGATTTTCTTGATTTCCTTGTTCTTCAGGGCACGCACGGCCAGGGCAATGGCTGTGTAGGTTTTGCCCGATCCGGCCGGACCGATGGCAAATACCATGTCGTTCTTGTGGAAGGCATCCACCAGCTTCTGTTGGTTCTCACTTCGGGGAATGATGGGCTTGCCCGTCACACTGAACACGATGACGTTGCCGCTCTTTTCCGCTTGCGGAGCATTGCCTTTGATGATGTCGATGATGGCTTCTTCCTTCAGCGAGTTGTATTCGGCACAGTGCTTCTCCAGCTTGATGATGTTTTCTTCGAAGGAACACATTTCTTCTTCATCGCCCAGCACCTTGATGACGTTACCGCGCGCCACGATGCGCAATTTGGGGTAAAGGGCCTTGATCAGCTGCATGTTGGCGTTGTTTACGCCGTAAAAGATGACCGGGTCGATATCTTCGAGGACAATCAGTTTTTCTATCATTGATATGTTTTAATTGTTCATTGAAATGCCTTGCAAAGGTAGTGAAACGTTTGGAAAACCGTGTCACTTCGTACCGTTATTTTTCAACACCGGCTTGACGACGATGCCGTTTGCATTCTTGGTGCAGCGGATGCATTCGTGCCGCAGGCTTTCTTCTTTCATGTTGAAGAGAATGTTGGGGTTGAAGTGCTGGCCGTTGATGCGTGTTTCGAAGTGCAGATGCTCGGTAGTGGCTCGTCCTGTGCGTCCTGTCAGAGCGATGGCTTGCCCGGCCTTTACCGTGTCGCCGCTTTGCACCAGATTCTTGGAGTTGTGGCTGTAGACGGTCTCCAGGCCGGAGGGATGGCGCACCACAATGACATTGCCGTAGGCACTGTAGGGTTTCGACATGCGTACCACACCGGCGAAGGCACTGCGGATGGTGTCGTTGGCCCGCGTCTTGATGTCGATACCTGTATGCCGCCCGCCGCCCCGCCCGTAGGGCGAGATGACCTTGCCGCCGGGTAGGGGGAAGCAATAGTCCTTTTGCCCCAGGCTGTCGAGGTGCAGCAGGATGGTTTTACTCTTGTCGAACAGTCTCGGTGTAGCCACTCGGATGTGGTTCACCTCCATGTTGGAGAAGGTGCCTGTCTTCTGCTGGCCCTGTATCTGTAGAGGGAGCAGAAGACAGATGAGGAGGAATAACACTGTTTTCATTCGAAGTAATGAATGTTTCCTCCGTCGGATGAGGCATATTTCCTTAAAAGTTCCTGTGTCATTTCGGCAGCCTGTTGCAGGCGGGTGGTGTCGCCGTCGTAGCCATTGATGATGGCCAGAATGTGGCGGGTACCGACGTCCATCTTGGTACGCTCGTTGTCGCTAGTGGGGGTACCGATACCGCCCACGGCGTCGCGGAAGACGGGCAGGCCTTCGATGTTGAGCACACCGCGGCCTATGCCCTCGAACGGTTCTTCGGCCCGGCCGATACCCAGGCAGAGATCAGTGCCCTGTATCTTGTCGGCATCGAAGCCGCCGATGCTGTAGCCCGTACGCAGGGAGACGAGGTTGATGAGGTCCACCAGCGTATCAATCTGATACAGCTCCAAGCCGCGGAGCAGACGCCGGCGCAGAGCTTCGGCAGAGGGACGGTAACGGCTAGGGTCCTTGCCGCAGCGTTTGTAGGCTTCGCGGGTGGCGGCAATGGCGGGCCGGTGCTTGATGCCTTCGGTGGTGTCGGCGGCACGCAGTTCTTCGGTGAAGGCGTTTATTTCCTGCCAAAGACCTTCGTTATGAGGCGTATTGGTCACTTCGGCATAGACGGCTGCTCCGCGATATTCGGGGCAACGCGATTTCAGTTCTTCGGATACGGTTAGGTTGTACATGGTACTTAAGTTTTTAGTTTGTAATTAGCTACGAGTGACGAGTGGGCTGGCAAGTACTTGTCACTTGTAGCTCGTAACTCTTCACTCATAGCTCTTCATCATGATTCCCGACAGCATCCTGCCCGACTTGATTCCCAACCTGCGGGCAGAGAAGAAGTCTTCGTGGCGGGTATAGGTACAGATGCCGGCGGTCTCTATCTGCGTGTCAGGCAGGCCAAAGTCCAGCAATTGCAGCTGGTTGGCGGCCCAGAGGTCTATGTGATGCTTGTGGGTATCGTTGTGCCATTCAGCGATGTAGGGCATCGGGAAGTCGGCGGCGCGGAAGGCTTCGTACACCTCTTCGCCCACCTCGAAGGCGGCGAGCGAGATGCCGGGGCCGATAACAGCCTGCACGTCTTTGCCCTCTGTGCCGTAGAGCGTTTGCATCCGCTCCAACGTGTGCCGAACGATGCGGTTCACCGTTCCCCGCCAGCCGGCATGGACGGCAGCGATGGCGCGGTGCCTTTGGTCATACAATAGAATAGGGATGCAGTCGGCTGTCGAGATGCAGAGGCAGATACTCCGCTCGCGGGTGATGAGGGCATCGATGCCTTGCAGGCGTTCGTGGCGTGTCTGCGGGTCGGTTTGCAGGTAGTCGGTATCGATGACGAGGGACGCCGTGCCGTGTGTTTGCCAGGGGATGACGAGCTCCTGTGGGTGTTGCGGCAGGGCTTCTAGGAGTAGTTCCTGATTGTGGCGGACGTTCTCGGCCGAGTCGCCTGTGTAGGGCGTGCAGTTCAGCGAGGCGTATGTGCCCGTGCTGATGCCGCCGTGGCGGGTGGTGCTGAAAGCAAAAATGTCGGAGCATGCATCGTTTAATGCATACTCCAACATTCGTTTGTCGGGGCTGAGGCGGCTCATTGCTTGTCGTCCTCCCAGTCCTCTTCCTCGTATTCAAAGTCCTCGAGGTCTTCGATGTCGTCCTCGTCTACATACTCGATGCTGAGGTCCTCGTCTTCGCCTTCGTCGACCAGTTCCTCCTTCAGGTGGCTCATGTCCTTGGGGCGGTGGGCGATGCTTTCTATCTTGCCCTCAATCTTGTTGCTTTCCTTGTTTAGCTCTTCCCACAGGATGTCCTTCAGCACGTTGATGCCGAGGCCTGAGATGGCTGAGATGAACACGTGGGGCACGTCCTGAGGCAGGGTGGGTTCTATCTCGTCCATCAGTTCCTGGTCCAGCATGTCGCACTTGGTGATGGCCAGCACGCGTTGTTTGTCCAGCATTTCTGGGTTGAAGTTGCGGAGTTCGTTCAGCAGGATGTTGTATTCCTTGGTGATGTCGTCGCTGTCGGCGGGTACCATGAAGAGCAACAGCGAGTTGCGTTCGATGTGGCGCAGGAAGCGCAGACCCAGTCCGCGGCCTTCACTGGCTCCTTCGATGATGCCGGGGATGTCGGCCATGACGAACGACTTGCCTTCACGGTAGGACACGATGCCCAGGTTGGGCTCCATCGTCGTGAACGGATAGTTGGCTATCTTCGGCTTGGCTGATGATACAGCCGAGAGTAAGGTCGACTTGCCGGCATTTGGGAAGCCCACCAGTCCGACGTCGGCCAGCAGCTTCAGCTCCATGATGACGGTCATCTCCTGCATCGGTTCGCCGGGTTGTGCGAAGCGCGGAGCCTGACGGGTAGCCGTCTTGAAGTGCCAGTTGCCCAGTCCGCCGCGTCCTCCCTTCAGCAGGATCACTTCCTGTCCGTGTTCGGTGACGTCGCAGATGTACTCGCCCGTCTCGGCGTTGTAGACCACCGTGCCGCAGGGCACCTCGATGACCTTGTCCTCGCCGTCTTTGCCGAAGCTGCGGTTCTTGGAGCCGCTTTCGCCGTGACCGGCCATGATGTGACGGTCGTAGCGCAGGTGGAGCAGGGTCCAGTAGTTGCGGTTGCCACGCAGGATGACGTGCCCGCCGCGTCCGCCGTCGCCACCGTCAGGCCCTCCGTTGGGCACGTATTTGGCACGGCGCATGTGTGTGGAACCTCGGCCGCCCTTCCCCGAACGGCAATATATCTTTACGTAGTCTACAAAGTTCGATTCTGCCATAATGTCTAAATTAAGGATGATGAGAATAAAGAATTCCGTTGGCAAAGATACAAATAATTTCCTATAATATGGAGATACAGATAGGTGTGTGCAGGTGCAGGGAAACAAAAAATGCACCGCAGTGGGTGCATTTTTTGTTTCTTTGGAGTGAGAAGCGCTTACTTCACTGCATCAATCGCCTTGCAGATGTCGGCAGTGATGGTCTCCAGCTCGCCCAGTCCGTTGATGTGGGCGTAGAGGCCTTCCTGCTTGTACCAGTCGATGAGCGGAGCGGTCTGGCTGTGATAGACGGTGAGGCGCTTCTTGATGGTCTCCTCGTTGTCGTCGGCACGGCCCGACTGCTGTCCGCGCAGGATGAGGCGCTTCATCAGTTCGTCTTCGGGCACGTCGAGGTCGAGCATCACGCTCACCTGCTGTCCGCGTTCGGCCAGCATCTTCTTCAGGGCTTCGGCCTGTGCGATGGTGCGGGGGAAGCCGTCGAAGATGACACCTTTCGAATCCTTGAAGCTGTCCAGCGTGGAAGCCAGAATGTCGATAATCAGGTTGTCGGGGAGGAGCTGGCCCTGGTCGATGTAACCCTTGGCTGTCTTGCCCAGCTCGGTTCCGTTCTTTATTTCGGCACGCAGCACGTCACCTGTGGAGATGTGGTTGATGCCATACTTTGCTACAATTCTCTCGCTTTGTGTGCCCTTGCCAGAGCCGGGGGCACCGAAAATTACAATGTTCAGCATATTTTAATTAAGAATGAAGAATTAAGAATGAAGAATTGAGAATGGAGAATGAAGAACGGTTGTCATTCTTCATTCCTCATTCCTCATTCTTCATTCACAACTGTATAAATGTCCTTATAGTTCCGCCCGAAGCCGTCGTAATCCAGTCCGTAACCCACGATGAAATCGTTGGGGATGTGCATGGCGGCATATTCGATGTTGAGGTCCACCTTCAGCTTCTCGGGCTTGACGAGCAGGGTGGCGATGTGTATCTCTTTCGGTCCGCGGGTACCGAGCGTCTCAAGCAGACGTTGCATGGTGAGGCCTGTGTCTACAATGTCTTCCACGATGACGATGGTGCGTCCGCTCAGGTCTTCGTTGATGCCGATGACTTCCTTGACGGCACCTGTTGACGACACGCCCTGATAGGAGGCCAGCTTGACGAACGATATCTCGCAGGGGATGGTGATGCGTTTCATCAGGTCGGCGGTGAACATGAACGAACCGTTCAGCACGCTCAGGAAGAGCGGGTTCTTGCCTGCCAGATCACGGTTGATTTCGTTGGCTACGCGGCTCACTTCTTTCAGTATATCCTCCTCTTTGATGGAGACGGTGAATTTCTTGTCTTTGATCTGTATGCTATCCATGGGACTTGTGAATATTAAATTGGTGCAAAGGTAGCGAATTTATTCCACTCCGTGCATCATCTTCTGCAATTTCTTCGACAGCAGGAAGAGGATGACCGACGCGGCTGCCAGAATGACGACGAAGAAGGGATTGAACGACTGAATCCACGAAGCAGGCATTTCCCAACCGAAGATGACGCGGTCGGTCTGCTCCGAGGCAAACAGCGTGAGCGAAGCGCCTGCCTGCTCGTAGGCTGCCCAGAAGAAGATGACGAAGAAGGCGATGATGTAGATGACCAGGATGCGGTCGCGCTCAATCTTGGTGAGTGAGCCGTCCATCAGGATGCTGGCCGGAAAGACGATGCAGGCGGTGAAGATGCCGATGCTGATCCAGTCGTTGCCGAAGCACCCGTAGAAGAACAGGGCCAGCACGACGGCCATCGCACTGCATATCCACAGGTTGCGGCGTTTGCGCGCGGTTTCCTCGGGCGTCTGGGCCTTTACGGAGGTGCCTTCCGTCTCTTTGCGTGCATCGGGCACGATGCCCAGTTGCTGGCCGTCGGGGCCGATGAGGTAACGGTTCTTCTGCGTCTCGAACAGCACGACGGTCAGCACCGTGACGATGGCGGCAATCAGGAAGCCCCACTTGAAGTCCTGCGGATTGCCCGTCTCGCCGAAGTAGCCGCAGACAAGCGGAGCGAGGAATGACCCCACGTTGACACCCATATAAAAGATGGTATAGGCCGAGTCGAGCCGACGGTCGCCGGGTTCGTACAGCTGCCCGACGAGCGACGACACCGTGGGCTTGAAGAATCCGTTGCCCAATATAAGGAAGGTGAGTCCGCCGTACATCAGTCCCCTCGACAATTCCTGAGCATCGAGCATGGAAGCGCTGAAGAACATCAGAAACTGCCCGACGGCCATCAGTACGGCTCCCCAAAAGACGGAGCGGCGGATACCCCAATACTTGTCGGCCACGTAGCCGCCGATAAGCGGAGTCAGATAGACGAGGCCCGTGTAGCTGCCGTAGATGGAAGCAGCCGTCTCGGTGTCGAGCAACAGGGCTTGGGTGAGAAACAGGATGAAGATGGCGCGCATGCCGTAATAGCTGAAGCGCTCGGCCGTACTGGTGGCGAAAATCAGATAGAGGCCTTTGGGATGTCGGTTGGTTGTATTCATGTGTGGTCTTTGTTTTTGCGGCGCGAAGTTACGAATTATCGGGCGAATGCGTTCCTTTTTGCCTTCTGCATTTTTCAGAAAGATGGCATGAAACGCGTTTTCATTTGCGAAATAGAATCGGAATGCCTACTTTTGTAGAAAACTGTAAGCAAGCATTATGAAAATATTTCCGACTTCGGGCATCCGCCAGCTGGATGCCTATACCATCGAGCACGAGCCCATTGCCTCCATCGACCTGATGGAGCGGGCCGCACGGGCGCTGGCCGACGCCATCATGGAGCAGTGGCCCGACACCGAAACTCCCTTTACCGTATTCGCCGGACCGGGCAACAACGGGGGCGATGCCCTGGCCGTGGCACGACTGATGGCCGGACAGGGCTATCGGCTGGAAGTCTTCCTTTTCAATCCGCAGGGAAAGCTTTCCGAAGACTGTGCCGAGAACCGCGAACGCCTTCTGGCGACGGAGGGCGTCACTTTCCATGAAATCTCCACCCAGTTTGCCCCTCCCACACTGACGGCAGACCACGTGGTGGTGGACGGCCTCTTCGGCAGCGGGCTGAACAAACCGTTGGGCGGAGGGTTTGCCGCCGTGGTGAAGTATATCAACGCCTCGCCCGCCCATGTGGTGGCCATTGACGTGCCGTCGGGCCTGATGGGCGAGGACAATACCTATAATATAGCAGCCCACATCGTCCGCGCCGACCTGACCCTGAGCCTGCAACTGCCCAAGCTCGCCTTCCTCTTCGTCGAGAACGAAGCCTATGTAGGCGAATGGCGCCTGCTGGACATCGGCCTGAGCGAGGAAGCTATCGACGAGACGGAAACCGATTTCGAACTGGCCGACGACGACGAGGTGGCCTCCCTGCTCCGTCCGCGCGGACGCTTCGCCCACAAGGGCAGCTTCGGCCGTGCGCTGCTCATTGCCGGTTCGCAGGGCATGGCGGGGGCTTCCATCCTGTCGGCGCGGGGATGCCTGCGCTCGGGCGCGGGACTGCTGACGGTGCACGTGCCGTTCTGCAACAACTTCATGGTGCAGACGTCCGTACCCGAGGCCATGACCGAGCTGGACTACAGCGAGACGCGCTTCTCCGAGCCGACCGATACGGACGACTATCAGGCCGTGGGTATCGGTCCCGGCCTGGGACGCGACCCGCAGACGGTGGACGCCGTGCTGGAGCAGATTCGTACCTGCCAGACGCCGATGGTCGTCGACGCCGATGCGCTGAACGCCCTGGGCGAGCATCGTTCGGGCCTGAACGACCTGCCCGAGGGGAGCATCCTGACGCCCCATCCCAAGGAGCTGGAGCGGCTGGTGGGCAAGTGCCACAATTCGTACGAGCGGCTGATGAAGGCGCGCGAGCTGGCGCAGAACACGGGGGCGCACATCGTGCTGAAGGGCGCCTACACGGCGGTGGTGTCGCCCGACGGACGTTGCTGGTTCAACACCACGGGCAATCCGGGCATGGCGACGGGCGGCAGCGGCGACGTGCTGACGGGCGTGCTCCTGGCACTGCTGGCGCAGGGCTACGACGCCGGGACGTCGGCCCGCCTGGGTGTCTACGTCCACGGCCTGGCGGGCGACATCGCCGCGCGCAAGCAGGGCCGCACGGGCATGACGGCGGGCGATATCGCCACTTGCTTGCCCCTGGCATGGAAGCTGCTGGAAGAAAAGGATGAATGATTTTCGGAGCCGTCGGAATGTCCGGCGGCTTCTCGGAGCATTGGGAGAGCCCGTCGGAATGTCCGCCGGGCTCTCCGCGTGTTTGGAGAGCCTGTCGGAATGTCCGAAAGCTTCTCCGCGCGTTTGGAGAGCCTGTCGGAATGTCCGAAAGCTTCTCCGCGTGTTTGG
>DXCK01000010.1 GCA_019116045.1 Candidatus Bacteroides merdipullorum
AATTGGCTACCGAGTGGTAGTCGTGCCAGATGTCTCCTAGAAAGGCTGCACCTCCAAATCTTAGTGCGTGCAGTAGAGGCAGTTTGTCTGCAGATACGCCACCCAAAGCGATAGTTTTGTTGGTGAGAATACCTTCGGCAGAGGCTCGTCGTAACTGGGCTTCATTGAAGCCTGAGCGATAGCCTTGCTTGGAGATGCTGTCGAAAATAGGACTCAGGAAATGATAGTCGGTCTGTGGACCATAGTAGGAGACTTCTTCCAGTGTGTGGCATGAGCAGCTTATGATTCCTTTGAAGTCCTGGGGAGGCTGGGGATTACGACTGTTCAGATGGATGCCTCCCAAATGGTAGCGTGCCTGCAAGGAAAAATGGTCGTGTAGGCTGATACGTTTGTAGTATTCGGTTGGCAGTTGGCGGATAAGGGCTTCTAGCTGTGCCTCGCTACAGCCGGGTTTGCGCAAGTGCAAACGGTCGAGGCCTTTGTCCAGAAGACAGGTCAACGCTTCAGCTTCGTCAGGAAGGAATTCAGGATGAGTCAGTACAATGATTTTCATGCAATCAGCTTTTTACAATTTTAAGTCTGGAGGAAAATGGCACAACGGGCCGTATCCACTGCCTATTTCCCATTGGCTGGCGGCTTTGATGGTTTTGTCCATATAGGCTTTGGCCAGTCGTACGGCTTCGGGGAGGGAATTGCCTTGCCCGAGGAAGGTTGCGATGGCGGATGAGAGCGTACAGCCGGTTCCATGCAGATTGCTTGTGTTGATGCGGGCACTGCTGAAATGGTGTGTCTGTCCGTCGAAGAGGACGTCAGTCATGCGATCACCTTCCAGATGGCCACCTTTCAGTAGAAAGGCGCAGCCGTAGTGTTGGGACAGTTCAGTGGCTGCCTGCTCCATGTCTTGAAGAGTATGGAGATTTTTTCCTAAAAGAAATGAGGCCTCGTTTAAGTTGGGAGTTACCAGGCGGCAGCGTGGGAACAGCTCTGTTCGGAGGGCTTCGGTGGCGTCAGGCTCCATCAGCGGATGACCGCTACTCGACAACATCACGGGGTCGAGCACGACAGGCGTATCGGGATATTTGCTTAGGCAGGCTGCCAAATTTACTATGATGTCGGTGCGTCCTGTCATGCCGATTTTGACGGCGGCAGGATGCAGGTCGCCCAAGACAGCTTCCGTTTGTGCGACCACAAGCGGGCCGGGCAGGTAGTCGACGGACGTGACGCCCCGCGTGTTTTGCACGGTGATAGCGGTGATGGCCGCCGCCGCATAGCCTCCCAGCGCCGAGATGGTTTTGATGTCGGCCTGTATGCCAGCTCCACCCGAGGGATCGGAACCGGCGATGCTCAGGATAATGGTAGGCGTCTGCATAGTCAGGAGTCGGCTTGTTGTAGTTTCTCTTTCAGGAACTGACCCGTGTAGCTGGCGGCACAGGCAGCCACCTCTTCGGGCGTGCCTGCCACGACGAGGTTTCCGCCGCGGTCGCCGCCTTCGGGGCCGAGGTCTATCACGTAGTCGGCACACTTGATGACATCCAGGTTATGCTCGATGATGACGATGCTGTGTCCGCGCCGGATGAGGGCGTCGAAGGCTTCGAGCAGCTTGCGGATGTCGTGGAAGTGGAGGCCAGTGGTGGGCTCGTCGAAAATGAAGAGTGTCGGATCGGCCTTCTCCATGCTCAGGTAGTAGGCCAGCTTGACGCGCTGGTTCTCGCCGCCCGAGAGGGTGGACGACGACTGCCCCAGCTTGATGTAACCCAAACCTACGTCCTGCAACGGGATGAGCTTCTTCACGATTTTCTTCTGCCCGTGCTGGCCGAAGAACTCGATGGCCTGATCGACAGTCATTTCAAGTACGTCGTAGATGTTGGCGTCGTGGAAGCGTACCTCCAGCGTGTCGGGCTTGAAGCGCTTGCCGTGGCACGACTCGCACTCCAACACCAGGTCGGCCATGAACTGCATTTCTACGGTGATGGTACCTTCGCCCTTGCATTCCTCGCAACGGCCGCCTTCGCTGTTGAAGCTGAAGTAGCCGGCCGTGTAGCCCATCTGCTTGGACAGCGGCTGTTCGGCATAGAGCTTGCGTATCTCGTCGTAGGCCTTGAGGTAGGTCACGGGATTGCTGCGCGACGACTTGCCGATGGGATTCTGGTCGATGAACTCCACGTTGCGCAGGTTCTTCAGGTCGCCACTGATACTGATGAACTCGCCTGGCCGGTCGCTGCATTCGTCCAGTTCGCGCTTCAAGGCACGGTAGAAGATGTCGCGCACCAGCGTACTCTTGCCCGAGCCGCTGACGCCTGTTACCACCGTCATCACGTTCAGGGGGAAGCATACGTCGATACCCTTCAGGTTGTTTTCGCGGGCACCTTTTATCTCGATATAGTTGTTCCACGGGCGGTGATGCGTGGGCACGGGGATGGTTTCCTCGCCCAGCAGGTAGCGCACCGTATAGCTGTTGCTATGCTTCTGCAGGTCCTTCATGTCGCCCTGGTACACCACTTCGCCGCCAAGGCGTCCGGCTTTGGGGCCGATGTCGATGATGTAGTCGGCGGCGCGGATGATTTCTTCGTCGTGCTCTACGACGACTACCGTGTTGCCTAGCTGCTGGAGCTGGCGCAAGACGCGGATGAGCTTGTCCGTGTCGCGGCTATGGAGGCCGATGCTGGGTTCGTCCAGTATGTAGAGGCTACCTACGAGGCTGCTGCCCAGCGAGGTGGCCAGATTGATGCGCTGGCTTTCGCCGCCGGACAGGGAGTTGCTCAGGCGGTTCAGCGTCAGGTAGCCCAGGCCCACGTCGACGAGGAAGCGGATGCGGCTGTTTATCTCCGTCAGGATGCGGCTCGCCACCTGCGTCTCGTGTTCGGTCAGCTTCAGGCGGTCGAAGAATGTCTGAAGGTCGGTGATGGGCAGGTCCACCAACTCCGAGATGTTGCGTCCGCCCACCCGCACGTAGCCCGCTTCGGGCTTCAGGCGGCTGCCGTGGCAGCGCGGACAGAGGGTCTTGCCGCGGTAGCGGGCCAGCATCACGCGGTATTGTATCTTGTACTGGTTCTCCTGCAACATGCGGAAGAAGGCGTTGATGCCTTCGAAGTAGGGCGTACCCTCCCACAACATGCGGCGCTGCTCGTCGGTCAGCTGGTAGTAGGGGGTAAAGATGGGGAAGCCCGCCTTTTCGGCGCCGCGGATGACCATGTCGCGCCATTCGCCCATCTTCTCGCCCCGCCAGCACATCACGGCTCCGTCGTAGACGGACAGGGCGCGGTTGGGCACCACCAGATGCTCGTCGATGCCGATGACGCGGCCGAAGCCTTCGCATTCGGGGCAAGCGCCCATGGGCGAGTTGAACGAGAACATCTGGTCGTTGGGCTCCTCGAAGCGGATACCGTCGGCCTCGAACTTGGTGCTGAAGCGGTAGAGGCGGGTGGTGCCGTCGGGCTGGTAGAAGCGCAGGAGGCAGGCACCGTCGCCCTCGTACATGGCCGTCTCCACGGAGTCGGTCAGGCGGCTCACGGTGTCCTTGGCGGCCGAAGCCGTCAGGCGGTCTATCAGCAGGAAGACGTTGTCGCCTTCGCGGGGTTCGTATTCGTCGATGCGCACGGCCTGTCCGTTCACTTCCAGGCGGGTGAACCCCTGCTTCTGGTCGATGGTCAGCTGCTCCTTCATCGTACGTCCTTGGGGCACAAGCAGCGGGGTGAGCACGGTGAAGCGCGTCCCCTCGGGATACTCCAGCATGCACTGCACGATGTCTTCCACCGAGTGCTTCTTTACCTCCTGCCCGCTGACGGGGCTGAACGTCCGTCCGATGCGGGCGTAGAGCAAGCGCAGGTATTCGTAGATTTCGGTCGACGTGCCCACGGTGGAGCGCGGGTTGCGGCTGTTCACTTTCTGTTCGATGGCGATGGCGGGGGGGATGCCCTTGATGTAGTCGCACTCGGGCTTGCTCATGCGTCCCAGGAACTGGCGCGCGTAGCTGCTGAGGCTTTCCACGTAGCGGCGCTGCCCCTCGGCGTAGAGGGTGTCGAAGGCCAGCGACGACTTGCCCGAGCCGGACAGGCCGGTGATGACTACCAGCTGGCCCCGCGGTATTTCGACGTCGATGTTCTTCAGGTTGTTGACGCGTGCGCCTTTTATGATGATGGAGTTTTCGGTTGTCATATTGCACTGATGTAAATAACTTCGCAAAGATAGCGAAAGGCGAGAGCAGAAAAAACAAGCTCGCTTGATTTTTTTTGCCGAGCCGCATCCTATCTTATCTAAAGATAGCGAAAGGCATCCAAAAAAAGGGGCATTGCGCCCCCTTTTCCATTCTCAATTTTCCATTTTCCATTCTCCATTACAGCGGGCTTCCGCCTTCGCCCTCGTCGCCGCCCGGCTCTTCGGGTTCGGGCGTGTCGGTGCCGCCTTCATCCGGCGTGTCGGTGTCGGTGGTGTCGTCTGTCGTCTTGCCCACGCCGCGGCGCGAGAGTACCAGCGTGTACTGCGAAATGAGGGCGTTCACCGTCGTGGCGATGGCGGTCACTTCGGCCAGTGTCTCTTCGTCCGGCGCGAGGACGGTCGACTGGATGTAGAGGGCGTTCACGATGTCGGCCACGTCGGCATAGGCCGCTTCCATCGC
>DXCK01000086.1 GCA_019116045.1 Candidatus Bacteroides merdipullorum
CCCGTTCCACAGGCCTGATCCAACACAGTAATGACCTTGCCATCATCAAAAATATCATCGCAGCCTTCCGCCAACAGGATATTGACCATCAGCTTGATAATGTCTCTGCCGGTATAGTGATCGCCAGCCTCGGCATTTTCTGAGAACTTTCTGATTAGCTCCTCAAAAATGTAGCCCATCTTCACATTATCAATGGTACGAGGATTTAGATCCAGCTCGGAGAACGCCTTGACCACAGAGAGCAGGCGGTTGTTTTTATCCATCTTATCGATCTGCTTATCAAAGTCCAGGCTGCGGATGATGTCCTGGATGTTTGCAGAAAAGCCTTGGATATAAGCCTTGAAGTTAGCCGCCAGGTGGTCAGAGTCGTTGACCAATTCCGCCAAGTCATACTCACTGGTGTTGTAGAACTGGAAACCGGACAGGCGATACATCGCCTTTGCCGGATAGTTCGGATTTGCCTTGAACATTTCCACGACCTTAGCCTTGGTGGGTGCCAAAGCACACTCAAAGCGACGGATGATGACCATCGGAATGATGACATCCTTATACTTATCACTCTGGTATGTACCACGCAGTTTATTTGCAATGGACCAAATGAAGTTTACCTCAGTAGAAACATCAATGGGCGAGTCATCCCACATTGCATCAATGATATGTTTGTCTGCCATTCCACGTACCTCGTTTTTCATTCTGGTAGTACCATGCTACCCCTACTACATTATAATTCTTGCTGTCCTATAATCAGGATTTTACTCGTTTACCGGTCATCATGTTAAAGTGCTGGCTTTGTCCCAAAGCATCAAAAATCATCTCAAAAACTCGTTTATAGGCTTCCACATCCTCACAGTCCTCAACATAGTTCAGACCGTCGCTGATACCGTTTGGATTATTGATGTAAGCCAACAAAGAAGATGCTAAGTGATAATTGGTCATATCCGGCTTTTCACCTTCGACCTGGCGTATAAACTTAGTCCGGTTTTCCGCTTTCTCTAGTACAATTTCTCGGAGATCACTTCCTTCGTAACCGCAGAGCTGGAGAAAGTAGTATTCGAGAATGCGCCTCATCACATTCAGAGCGGGAATCGTAGACTTAATGTCTCGAAGCTCGTCCCACAATGCAGCATAAGAGTTCTGTACCGGATTGTAGTTTTCTTCTTCAGTCGGCACCTCCTTACTCTGCCGCTTGCAGAGTTTAACGGTGGAAGTGTTGTCGTTCTTTCGGATCATGTAGAACGACGTACAATTATAATAGCCGACCTGTTGATAAGTGACTTCACGATGGAAATACACATTATGAGTCAGGATGAACAGCTGCTTGATGTAGTCACCTGGGACCTTCTGATTCAGATACTCAGTATTGTTTCGACAAACATTGATCATTTCACGGACAATGGCACTGACGAGGAATAGAGCTGTACTGTCCATACTGGATACCGGATCATCGATGACGACAATCTTTTCTTTCAGCTCCTCACTGGTCATACTGCCACGTACCTGATGATAGAAGTACAGGAATGCGATGAAGTTCCGCTCGCCCTCACTCAGGTTTTCAGCAACGGAACCGTCCTCACGGATAACCTCGTACACATTCTCAACGCCTTCTTTGGCACGGATGCTAAAGCCTTGGAATCCAGAATCCTTCAGAATCTTATTGATGCTGTCAATAGCGGCCTCGGTGTTTGCATTGTGTTTATTGAGGTCGGAGATTTCTTTTGTCAAATCTCCAATTTCCTTTTTAAGATTCTTCCCGCGCTCGGTTACAACTTCAATTTCTTTCTGTAGGCGAGCGACCTCATCATGATAGCTCTTAACATCATCAGCAAGTACAGATGCAAGGTACTGCATAATCTCCGTTTTGCACTTAGTTTTGCTAGACCTCTTGGCAGAAATGACATCATTATTGGCCTTGATGATCTTGTTGATGTCATCAATCAGAGCGCCAATCTCAAGCAGGAGCGTATCGGTATCTTCAAGGGAAACTTTCTTTGAAGGCTCCTTAACTTTCTCTGCAATACGCTGGCGATTAATCTCAAAATTACTTTCCAGCAAGGCAATCTTTTCCTGATAGGCCTTTAGATCAATTGTAGGCATGACTTCGTTGGTGTTTGCCTGGAGAACCCGGACGATCTCAGCGGTTTCTCTCGCGTATATTGCTTGGAACTGACCGAGGTCACGGACGTCCTGTTGGTACTGAGCATCAAAGGTGGCGGCAATCTCGTCTTCAAAGTTTGCCGGTAGCTTCTGCTGGCAGTAAGGGCATTTCCCACCGGCGGCACCGGCATAATGGGTATGACCGTCACGGACCCAGTCGGATGCTGTGTCACCAAGAGCCTTCATGAATTTTGCAAAAGGCGTATCACTGCTACTGACAATCATCCTGTCGAGTAGGTCTTTTCCGGGAAGACTGCCGTAGGTGGTGGCAGCCGCTTTCTTAAACTCCGAATAAGCTCTGGCCGAATCATCAAAAGCTACATCGTAAAGACGCTCCAGTTCCGCCAAATCGTGATCGATGGGGTTAGCTTCTTTAATAATGGCCTCGGCAAAATTCTTCTTTTGCTTCTTGCCATCCATGCACTTATCAAAGCGTTTTCGGATTGTTGCTGTCTTAGTAAAGCAGGTGTCTTGAAACTGTGTAAGTGCAGATTCAAGACCCTCAGTTTTCTTTTTGTATTCATCAAGAGCTGCTAAACGTGCCTCAGATTTCTGCCTTTTCTCATCTGAAAGTTTATCAACTTTCTCTTTAGCTTCGATGTCTTCCTCCCCAAAGATAAAAACACCCTTGAGATCACCGTAATTTGCAAAGTTGTTGTTAATAAAGTTCTGGTTATAAGCGAGTACATCAAAATCAGCAGCTGATTTTCCGTCACCCCACACAACACCATCGTCTTCTTCTATGGCATAGGCAATAGAAGATTTTCCCGCTCCATTGTTGCCATAGAAGAAATTGACGAATGTAAGCTCATTAATGGGAACATTTGAAAAAGTTGCTCTATTGAGCGTAATATTTGTAATTGCAGAAGGAATTTTACGTTGCATTCATCACACCATCCTATCCCTCATTTTGATGTTCAGTCCTGAATTATCCC
>DXCK01000087.1 GCA_019116045.1 Candidatus Bacteroides merdipullorum
TGTATTGTCCGAAGATAAGGGGTAACAAGGATTTAATGGCTTTTATAAAGTGAAGGTAGCAGACTGGTATTCCCAATGCTTACGCTCTTTCCTCTGCAATTCTTTATTTATCAAACAGTTAGAAGTGCTTACTGGAAGAAAACCGGTAGAAACCGCCTGATTTTCCTTTCTCATAAGTAACTGTATTGCAGCAGAGAGCAGCTAAGGACCAAGTACACGATGCTTTTGCATATGCTTAGTTATGAAGCTCTTATAAGACACCGAGTTCGGCGGAGACTCTGGTAGTTTCCTACGTGGGTATGCACCCGCAGGAAGTTGAAATCCAGCCGAATGTGACAGTCCGGATGAAGACCAACGCTGAACTGTTGGACGAGGTGATGGTGGTGGCTTACGGTACGGCCAAGAAGTCTTCTTTTACGGGTTCGGCTTCGACCATCAGTAATGAGAAATTGGAGTCACGTCCTATTACGAATGTGACGAAAGGTCTGGAAGGACAGGCTACGGGTATCTTGACGACTTCTGGCTCCGGCCAGCCGGGTGAATCGGCTTCGGTCATTATCCGTGGTTATGGTTCTATCAATGCTTCGTCAAATCCGTTGTATGTAGTGGATGGTATTCCTTACGATGGCTCTCTGTCGGATATCAATCCTTCTGATATTGAGTCTATGACTATCTTGAAGGACGCTTCGGCAGGTGCATTGTATGGTGCCCGTGGTGCCAATGGTGTGATTATGATTACAACCAAGCAAGGTAAAGAGGGTAAGACCAATGTGACGTGGCGTTCTACCGTAGGTTGGTCGTCGCGTGCCATTGATGAGTATGCCATGGTAGGACAGAAGGACTTCGTGCAGTTGACGTACGAGGCTCTGCGCAATGGCTATGCCTTTACCAACGGTTATACTTGGGCGGAGGCTGAGGCTGCTGCCCGCGAAGATTTAGGCGGAACGCTGGGCGGCGAACTGTATAATCCGTTTAAGAATTATACGTGGGACAACATCATCGATCCGACAACGGGCATGGTGCGTGCCGATGCTCAGTCTGCATGGAACGAAAACTGGATGGATGCTTTGTTGCAGAAACGGGCTTTCCGTCACGAGCATCAGTTCCAGTTGAGTGGTGGTACGGAGAAGACCAAGTATATGTTCTCACTGGGTTATGTGAACGAAGATGGTATCTTGACGACAACGAACTTCCAGCGTTACAGTGGCCGTGCCAATATCACGTCCGAGGTGACGGATTGGTTCAAGGCTAACTTGAATGTGTCGTTGGCTCATTCTTATACGAACTTCAGCCAGTACGACGGTTCCAGCACTTCCAATGTGTGGTATTCGGCTCAGTTTGCTTCTCCCTTGTTCCCGATGTATGTGAAAGACATCGATGGAAACAATGTGCTGGATGCCAATGGCAATCCGCAGTTGGACTATGGTGAGGGCGGACGTCCGGGCAGTTATACCGACTACAACCCTCTGGGTGGCTTGGTGGATGACAAGTCGAACGTGAAGAATGATGTGGCAGGCTTGCGCACGGGCTTTACCTTTGGTTCGGACAATGATAAGTTCGGCGTGTTCAAAGGGTTGAAGCTGAGTGTGAACTTCGGTATGGACATGTCAACCAGTTGCAGATGAACTATATGAACATGCATCATGGTAACCAGGCTGAGGCCGGTGGTTTGATTCAGAAGTACAATGCACGTACGCAGAGCTATACGTTCAACCAGCTGTTGACTTGGAACCGTACATTCGGTTTGCACAGTTTCGACATCTTGGCCGGTCATGAGTTTTATGCATATAAATATGAATACCTGACAGCCGGTAAGACGAACCTGGTAGACGGCATTCTGGAACTCCGTCCTGGTACGACACTGTATGCAGCCGACTCTTATACGGACAACTACCGCATCGAGTCTTGGTTGGGTCGTTTCAACTATAACTTCGACGAGAAATATTATTTCGATGCTTCGGTACGTACCGATGGTTCTTCCCGTTTCTACAAAGACAACCGTTGGGGTACATTCTGGTCGGTTGGTGGTAACTGGCGTATTTCTAAAGAAGCCTTCATGGAAGATGTGGATTGGGTGGACAACCTTTCGTTCAAGATCAGTTACGGACAGCAGGGTAACGATAATCTGAGCACGCTTTATGCATGGCAGAGCCTTTATGACTTGAGCTGGGCCAACGAAAATCAGATCGGTGCCTTCATCTCTACGTTGGAAAACCGCGACGTGTCGTGGGAGAAGAGCGGCAACTTCAATGTCGGTATCGAAGCTACGTTGTTCGACAGCCGTTTGAGCATCAACGCTGAATATTATAATAAGAAGACGACGGACATGCTGCTGAACTACCCGATGGCAACTTCTACCGGTTTCAACGGTTACAATGCCAACGTCGGCGACATGCGCAACAGCGGTTTCGAGTTTGAGGTAAGAGCTACTCCTATTAAGACTAACGATTTGACGTGGAACATCACGTGGATGGGTTCTACCGTGAAGAACAAGGTGCTGAAGCTGACGGGCGAGTCGCCGGAAATCATCAGCGGCATTTACAGTATCAAGGAAGGTATGCCTATCAACACGTTCTATATTTCGAAGAGCGCAGGCGTAGACCCGGCTACGGGCGCACAGCTCTATTGGGTGTATGACACCGATGCGCAGGGCAACCGCGTGGGCGAAGAATACATCAGCAGTGACTACGAAAAGGCTACCAACAGCAAGTACTATATGGGCAGCCGTATCCCCGACCTGTACGGAAGCATCTCCACCGATTTGTCTTGGAAGGGCATTGACTTCTCTATCCTGGCTTCTTACTCCATCGGCGGTAAGATATTCGACAGTCTGTACCAAGCTTCTATGGAGAACCTGTACTATAACAACGCCTGGAACGAACACGCTCTGCGCCGTTGGCAGAAGCCGGGCGACATCACCGACGTGCCGCGCATAGAGGTGGGTGGTGCATACGCCACGAGCGACCGCTTCTTGATAGACGCTTCTTACTTTGCCATCAAGAACATCACGCTGGGCTATACGCTGCCGAAGACTTGGATGAACAAGGCTCGGTTGAACTCCGTGCGTCTTTTCGCTTCGGTAGATAATCTGGCTATGTTCTCGCACTTGCAGGGTATGGACCCGCAGTACAACTTCAGCGGTTCTACCGATTATGTGTACACGCCGAACAAGACTTGGTCACTCGGCTTTGAAATCAACTTCTAATTCATTAACCTAACTAACGGAAAAAGAACAGATATGAAAAAGATATTCAACTATATGTTTGCCGCGCTGGTGGGCTGTGCCACGCTGACTTCCTGTCTGGACGACGCGCTCGAAACTGCGCCCACGGACTCCATGTCCGGCGATGCCCTGTTGGGTAGCGCCAGTACGGCCTTGATTCCTTTGAACGGTATCTATCGTTCGATGTATTCCAGCTGGTCGCCTGCCGCCAATACGCACCAGAGTTTCGGCATCAGTTCGTACAACCTGATGGCTGACGTGATGGGCGAGGACATGATTCAGGCTGCGCAGGGCAGCGGCTGGTTCTGGTTCGACTGCTTGTATCAGGTGAAAAGCCGCTTTGAGAGCACGGCCTGGCGTTCGTACGACGTGTGGAACTGCTATTACACGTGGATTTCCAATGCCAACTACATCATCGACCGTGAGGAGACAATGACGGGCGATGCCGACGACGTGGCCTACATCATCGGCCAGGCATACGCCATCCGCGCTTATTCGTACTTCATGCTGGCACAGACGTTTGCCCGCACCTACGACGGCCACGAGGACGAGCCTTGCTGTCCTAT
This sequence comes from Candidatus Bacteroides merdipullorum, assembly GCA_019116045.1. Taxonomy (GTDB): domain Bacteria; phylum Bacteroidota; class Bacteroidia; order Bacteroidales; family Bacteroidaceae; genus Bacteroides; species Bacteroides merdipullorum. The sequence continues at coordinate 3,790 of DXCK01000087.1, forward strand.
CTACACCGAGCCTACGCAGGCCGGCACGCAGGGTAACCCTCGTTCGACGGTGCGCCAGGTGTACGAGCAAATCGTGTCGGACATGGATGAACATGCGTTGCCGCTGCTCGAGGGCAAGGCACGCCAGCACATCACGCACATCAGTTATGCCGTGGCTTGCGGCCTGCGTGCCCGTATCGCCTTGGTGATGAACGATTGGACTACGGCTCGCCAGGCAGCTATCAATGCCATCAACGCTGCGCGCCAAGAGGGTCGCGGTATCTTGCCCGTGGCCAGCTTCCGTGGTCTGAATGACGCCAGTGCCGCCAATGTCATGTGGGGTGCCACTATTATCTCTGACCAGTCGACCATATATGCCAGCTTCTTCAGCCACATGGATGCTTGTGACGAACTGGGAGCGTCGGCCGGTGCCTACGGAGCCTCCGCTCGCAAGCAGATCAGCCGCGACTTGTACAGCTTGATGAGTTCGACAGACACGCGCCGCGATTGGTGGGACCCGAACAACGAGGAGAACGGTGAGGATGGCGGATACCAGCAGGAGAAGTTCAAATTCTCCAACCGCCAGACTTGGACGGGCGACTACATCTGGATGCGTGTGGAAGAGATGTACCTGACGCTGGCCGAGGCCGAGTGCCGCTTGGACAACGATGCGGATGCCATCAACTACCTGACCCAACTGATGGGGACGCGTGTAGAAGGCTATACGTGCACCAAGTCTGGGACGTCGCTGGGTACGACGAGCAGCCAGCGTACGGGTTCGCTGCTGGAGGAAATTATCGACCAGCGCCGCATTGAGCTGTGGGGTGAGTTCGGCCGTATCTACGACCTGCGCCGTCTGCACCAGGGCTTCCGCCGCACGGCTGCCATGGGGTGGCCGCGTGCCGCGCTGCTGGACGGACGTCCTTCGGATGACCCTGAATCGTACATGTGGGTGCTGACTATCCCGCAGACAGAGTTCGACGGCAATGTCAATATGAATCCTGCGACCGACCAGAACCCGGTGGGCGACTTGGCCGATTAATTACTAACCTTCAAAAAAGACAATAGCATTATGAAGATACAAAACTATTTAGTAGGAATGTGTGCCGCCCTGGGGCTGCTGCTCAGCTCGTGCGAGCAGGACAATGAGAATGCCGTCTACGGGGGCAGCACCATGGGTGTGACCTTCGGGTTTAATTCACAATCGGTGAGCTTCCCGGCCGAGGGTTACGAGGGCTTTGACGTAGAGGTGATGCGTGCGCAGGCCGACGAGGCTGTGACGCTTCCGCTTTCGGCTGTGATGTTGGAGCAGGATGCCGAGGGGAACACCGTTCAGACACCGGTGCCGTCGACCATTCAAGTGCCCTCCAGCGTCAGCTTCGCGGCTGGTGAGAAATTTACTTCGTTCCATGTGAGCGTGGGTGACATCGAGTCTGGCGTGACTTATCAACTGGCTGTGACGATGGCCAATGAGGAGTATGCGCCGATAGACAACATCTCGTCCAAGACCATCAGCATCTACCGCGACTATACTTATAGTTCGATTGGTATGGGTATGTATGTGTCTAGTTTCTTCCAAGGGTATGGAGAAGTAGAAGTACAGAAAGCCGACCAGATAACCTGGTATAAAGCTATTGCTCCGGTAGAGGAAGGATATGATATTACATTCCAAGTCGCAGATGATGGCCGTACAGTGACGGTTGCGTCACAGGAAATAGTAAGCTCTTATGGGCAATATGGTGCTGTTTCCGTGGCCGGAAGTGGCGAATTGGAGAATGGGGTAATTACGGTAGACCTTGAGTTTACGGTTGTGCTAGACGGCCAGGTTGGTACCTTCGGCGTGTTCGAAGAGCAACTTGTTCTGCCCGAGGCCATGCCCACGGAGTAAGCGTGTCTTGCTTCCGCACGGAAGCAGATGAATAGGAAAGGGAGTGTATCCGGTGCGATGCACTCCCTTTTTCATGTTCCGGTCGATTAGTCTCGGAATCGTAGTCCTATTATTGTAGCTTTATCCTAAACAGTTTGTCCAAAGGTTTTTCGGAGGCTCGTCCGAAGGTTTTTCGGAGGCTCATCCGAAGATTTTTCGGAGGCTCGTCCGAAGGTTTTTCGGAGGCTCATCCGAAGGTCTTTCGGAGGGGCGTCCGAAAAGTCGTCGTCCTATCTATCGGCAACCTTCGGCCAGCACTTCGATGAGGATGGGCTTCACGCCGCTGACGAAGCACTCCACGGCAATCACCATCAGGATGAGGCCCATGAGGCGCATCATGACGTTGTTGCCCGTCTCGCCCAGCAGGTCGACCAGGCGGGTGGAGGCGCGCAGGATGAAGTAGGTGAGCAGGTAGATGAAGGCGATGCTGCCGATGAGTACTCCCTTCAGCTCGACGGTCGTGGCGTCTTGCATCAGCACGATGGCGTTGGCAATGGCGCCCGGGCCGCACAGCATGGGTATGCCCAGCGGGGTGATGGAGATGTCGTTGGCGTAGGTTTTGATTTCCTCGTCCTTCAGCTTCATGGGCGTGTAGCGCGCTTGCAGCATGTCGAAGCCAATCTTGAAGATGATGAAGCCCCCGGCGATGCGGAAGCCGTTGGTCGAGATGCCGAAGAACTTGAAGAGGAATTGCCCGCCGAAGGTGAAGACCATGATGATGATGAAGGCCGTCAGCGTGGCGCGTGTCACGATGAAGCGGCGCTCCTTCTCCGTCATGCCCTGCGTCATGGTCAGGAAGACGGGCATCGTGCCCAACGGGTTGGTCAGGGTGAAGAACGACGTCAGGCAGAGCAGGGCGAAAGGTAAGAGGGTGTCCATTGCAGTAGTTGAGAATTGAGAGTTGAGAATTGAGAGTTCGGGGGACGAGAGTTGGGGGCGGGGCTTGCCCTATAAGAGGTCGATGAGCTCCCGCAGGTCGTGGATGCGGTAGGTGGGCCGGAAGGGCAGGGAAGCGGCGTCGTCGGGAGGTGCGTAGTACACCTGGTGCCAGCCGGCGTTGCGGGCTCCGGCAATGTCGTTCTCCCAGTTGTCGCCAATCATCAGTGTTTCCCCGGCATCAGACTGGGTGGCGGACAAGGCGAAGTCAAACAACTCCTTGCGTGGTTTCAGCACGCCGATGTCTTCGGACAAGATTATTTTCCGGAAGTATCCGTCGATGCCTGCCGCGCACATCTTGCGGTGTTGCAACTCGCGGAAGCCGTTGGACAGGATGTACAGCCGGTAGCGCCCCGCCAGGTAGTCCAGCGCCTCGCAGGCATGGGGCATCAGCTTACGCTTGGTGGGAATCACGCCCAGAAAGTCTGCGGCGAAGCGTGCGGCCAGCGCGGCGTCCTCTACGCCCACTTGCAGCAGGGGGTAGAGGAAACGCTGGCGGTTCAGTTCGGCCTTGGTGACGCGTCCTTGGCCGTATTCTTCCCACAACTGGACGTTACGTTGCCGGTAGAGCGAGTAGAAATGGTCGAACGAGTCGAAGTAGCGTCCGTAGCCATACTTGTCGTACATCTCGCGGAAGGTGTCGAGGGCATTCTCCGAGAAGGCCCACAGCGTGTCATCCAGGTCGAAGAACAGGTTTCTGTAACGGGTGGTTGCCACGCAGGTCTTTATTTCACTTGTATGACCAGGTAGCGTGATACGCTCCAGAAGCTTGTGGGGTTGGTGATTTTCAGCGTCAGCAGTCCCTTGTTGTCTTTCTCCAGGGCATACGAGCCGGCGGGATGGGTGGTCAGCAGGTCGGCTGCCTTGGAGTAGAGCTTGATTTCCTTCGTGGTGCGGATGTCTATCTGCGTGAAGTAATCCTTGTTCATCTTGGCGTCCTGCATCACTTCTCCTTTGCGGAACAGGCCCGTGTTGCTCAAGATGTGTTGGTCTTTCAGCTCCTTTTTGGTGCCGAAGACGAACCAGGCGGCGTTCAGTGCCTTGTCTTGCTGGACCACGGTGCGTGCCTTGGCTTCGTTTTCGGCTGTCAGCGATTCTTTTTCGGCTGTCAGCCCACTCACGGCAGCATCCAGCTCTTGGATGCGGATGTTCTTAGAGGCCAGTTCGGCTTGCAGTTCTTCGATGCGTTGTGTCTTTTCCACCAGTTCCTGTGTCAGCGACTCGACGGCCCTCTTCAGTTGTGCCGAGTTGCTGCGGCTCGACTTCAGCATCTCTTGCAGCTTGGTTATCTGTTCTTTGTTCTCTTGCATTTGTTTCTGGATGAACTCGATGTCGGCGGCAATCTGCTGTTTGGCGCTTAGCGAGCCTTCGGACAGCGAGCCGCGCTGCAGGTCTACGCGGTTTTCTGCGGCGTTGATTTGCCGGAATCCTTCTGAGATTTCGTTGAATGTTCCCATCATTTCGTCCAGTTCTGCATCCCGTTGGTTCAATGCGGCTTGCAGTGAGTCATTTTCTGCCTGCAGGCGGCTCTTTCCGCCGCCGCTCAGGCCGTCGCACGAGGCCAGCAGGGCCGCGCATGCGATTACTGTTAATACGAGTTTTTTCATACGTTTTGTTTTTATAAACTGGGTTAATAAAGTAATTTCATCATTCGTTCATTCCGGCCACGACGATTACTATCTCGCCTCGGGGTTCGTGGGCTGTGAAGTGTTCTGCCAGTTCGGCCAGCGTGCCCCGTACGGTTTCTTCGTGCACCTTCGAGATTTCTCTGGAGACGGAGGCCTGTCGTTCGGCGCCCAGGCAGTCGGCCAACTGCGTCAGGGTCTTCACCAATCGGTAGGGCGACTCGTAGAAAATCATCGTACGGCGCTCGGAAGCCAGCGCTTGCAGGCGCGTCATCCTTCCTTTTTTCTGGGGCAGGAAGCCTTCGAAGCAGAACCGTTCGTCGGGCAGTCCCGAGGCTACTATGGCCGGCACGAAGGCGGTGGCGCCGGGCAGGCATTGTACTTCGATGCCGTTGCGCACACATTCGCGCACCACCAGGAAGCCTGGGTCGGAGATGCCGGGCGTTCCGGCGTCTGAGATAAGGGCGACGGTTTCCCCTGCCTTTATTCTTGTTACAACACTTTCCACCGTTTTATGTTCATTGAACTTGTGGTGCGACTGCAAGGCGTTCTTGATTTCGAAGTGTTTCAGCAGGATGCCCGATGTGCGGGTGTCTTCCGCCAGAATGAGGTCGGCCTCTTTCAAGATGCGGATGGCGCGGAAGGTCATGTCTTCCAGGTTGCCCACGGGGGTGGGGACGATGTATAGCTTCCCTTGGTTGGTCATTGTTCGAAATATTTTTTCAGCAGTTCTTCAAATTCTGGTATGGCGGGGTTGTCTTCCGGCACGTGTATCGCTTGCACGAACAAGAGGCTCGCTTCTTCCAGGCTGTGGGCGTCGTCCATGCGGGCAAGAAGTGCGTTCAGTGCAGACGTGTCTCCGCCGAACAGTTCGCGGGCAAAATGGAACGAGTCGTTCAGGCTGAGGGCGTGGCGCAAGCCGCCCGCCGGGCGGATACGTTCGGCCAGTATGGGAGAACTGGCAGCCGGGAGCGTGTCGTGCGCCGGCTCCTTGGCCGGGCGGGTGTGCTCGTCTTCCTGCGGCAGAGGGGCTGCCTCTGCTTCTTCGGTAGGCGGTGCGGCAACCGGTTGTGGCCGGTCGGCCGGGGTGGCTGTCTGGTGCAGGCTTTGTTTCAGTTCGTCCAGCCGTTGTTTCAGCCGTTCGATGCTGCGTTCGGCCACGGCAGCCAGCTTCGGGTCCGTTTCTGCCGGAAAGGCTTGGAGCAGGCACTTCAGCTCGGCCACATCCAATTCTATGTCGTTCAGAATGTCTTGCATAGTTATAGTCTTAGAACTCTTATGGCCACAAAAATAGAAATAAATAATGGAATAACTTTGGAAAGGCTGCAAAAGTCTTTGTTTAATTCTGTTTTTCTTTCCAAATGTTTGTATCCGACGGAAAAATGGTATTTTTGCACCGTAACTCTACACATCTTTATTATTATGGTAGTATTTTCTGAAGACCACATACAGGAAACGCGGCGCCGGGGGCGCATCGAAGTCATCTGCGGCTCTATGTTCTCCGGCAAGACGGAAGAACTGATACGCCGGCTGAAACGGGCGCAGTTTGCCCACCAACGCGTGGAAATTTATAAACCGGCCATCGACACGCGCTATTCAGAAGAAGCAGTGGTGTCGCACGACAGCCATGCCATCTCTTCTACACCCATTGATTCTTCGGCCAGCATCTTGTTGTTCACTTCCGAGGTCGATGTGGTGGGCATTGACGAAGCGCAGTTTTTCGACCCCGGGCTGGTGGACGTGTGCAACCAACTGGCCAACAACGGTGTGCGTGTCATCGTAGCCGGGCTTGACATGGACTTCCTGGGTCGCCCGTTCGGGCCGATGCCGGCTCTGTGTGCCGTTGCCGACGAAGTGACCAAAGTGCACGCCATCTGTGTGAAGTGCGGCGAACTGGCCACCTTCTCCCACCGTACCGTGAGAAACGACAAGCAAGTGATGCTGGGCGAAACGCAAGAATACGAACCCTTGTGCAGAGAGTGCTACCAACGTGCCATTTCGGCCGACCGGCAGCAACAGCCCGAAGATGCATAAATGAAAGATATGGCTATGGAACGCAAAAAGATTACATTCGACAGCTTTATTCGAGGCATCATCGTGGTGCTCATCGTGGTCGCCATCCTGATGCTCTTCAATCGTCTGAGCAGCGTGCTGCTGCCCTTTTTTGTGGCATGGGTGATAGCCTACCTGGTCTATCCGCTGGTAACCTTTTTCCAGTATCGGCTTCGGCTGAAGAACCGGGCGGTTTCCATCTTCTGCGCCCTGTTTGCCATCCTGCTGGTGGGCGGACTGGCTTTCTATCTGTTAGTGCCTCCCATGATTCAGGAATTTGCCCGCTTGAAAGATTTGCTGGTAGAATACTTCTCTGACGGCAATCGCGGCAGCACCGTCCCCTTGCAACTGTCCGAATTCCTGCGCGAACATATCGACATCCAGGAACTGACGAAAGTTCTGAACAGCACTGATATATTGGCTGCCCTGAAAGCAGCCTTACCACGAGTTTGGGGGCTGTTGTCCGAATCCATCAACATCCTGTTTAGCTTCTTCACCGTGTTCATGGTTCTACTGTATGTCGTTTTCATCTTGTTGGACTATGAAAGCATCGCCAATGGCTGGGTGCACCTGGTTCCCAGGCGTTACCGCCCTGTTGTGGTGGGCATCTGCAACGATGTGAAAGACGGCATGAACCGTTATTTCCGTGGGCAAGCATTGGTTGCCCTTTGCGTAGGCATCCTGCATGCGGTAGGTTTTCTTATCATAGACTTTCCGTTGGCAGTCGGTTTAGGCCTGCTGATAGGTCTTTTGAATATGGTGCCCTATCTGCAAATCATTGGTTACATCCCCACCGTTATCCTGGCCATGTTGAAAGCTGCCGATACGGGCGGCAACTTCTGGCTTATCCTGTTGGGAGCTGTCATCGTCTTTGTTGCGGTGCAAGCCATTCAAGACATGATACTCGTCCCCCGCATTATGGGGAAAATAACCGGGCTGAATCCCGCCATCATTCTCCTCTCCCTTTCCGTTTGGGGCTCCTTGATGGGGATGCTTGGCATGATCATCGCCCTGCCCCTGACCACTCTGATGCTCTCTTACTACCAAAGATTCATCATAAATAGAGAAGATATCAGGGCTCGTCATCCCGCTGTTAATCAGGAAATTCAGTCAGAAGAAGAAAAATAAATCAAAAAAAATATGCAAAAGCTATTGCGGATTTCGCAAAAATGCCTACCTTTGCACTCGCTTAACAGCAATAAGGTTTGATTCGCTAGCTCAGCAGGTAGAGCACAACACTTTTAATGTTGGGGTCTTGGGTTCGAGCCCCAAGCGGATCACAACTTAAACAAGAAAAATTAGGAAAAGCTCTGAAATCATTAGATTATCAGAGCTTTTTTGTTTGCCCTTACTTCTTATATTATCGCAATCTGGAGCAAAAAGTGCGCTGCTTTTTTCGTACATTTATACAAACATTAAGATAGGCTTTTCCCGGGACAACAAGGGCAATCTGGAGTTTCAGAACGAGGTTCACGGTGCTTTAATGGAACAGATGGACAAAGCTATGGATTTGATAAAAACTAAATATCTAATCTACCGGATTTCATACGAAGGCATTTCCTGTCGGGAAACGCCACGGTTTCCAGTGGAAGCCATCCGGGAATCAGTGATGAACGTCATCGTACACAAGGATTACTCTAGCGGTGTGTCTATCCAAATCAGCATGTTCTCTGCGTATATCACTTTCTGGAACTTCGGGTTGTTGCCGGAGGACTGAACTACCGACATCTGCAAAATATCGGTGATCTGGGCAATGTCGTCCACATCAAAGACCCGAAAAGCGAGGTGTAAATTCCCGTGTTTATCAGCCGGGACTGGACACAAGTCTTGCTGAAAGGGCAGCAAGCCCACACAGCAGCAGGTAGCCGGGATGAAGAGCAAGCTGGGCGTGGAGTTCAGCAGTCATGTGTGGTCCGGCGTACAGGGCAAATCCCTGACAATGTGCAGGCGAAGGGCGTTATCTCAGCACAGAGAGTCGGATGTTTTTTCCTTTCCCTTGCCCTGCTCTCTGATTTTTCTTTCCTTCGCAAGATAAAAAGACAGAATATGAGCAGATTCAATTCATATATCAAGCATATAGATACCCGTACCCTCCAAGAACTGTGTATCCGGTACGGATAGTTTTTCGCCTTCCTAAAGGGCGAGTACTTAATTAGAGAAGGTGATACTTATCCTTATTTGGGTTTTGTCAAGACGGGAATCTTCAAATACGTCAGCGAAAATAAGAGCGAAAACCGTCTGTACAATACAGGCTTTGCTTTCCCCGGCGAGTTTGTCGCCGACTATCCTGCTTGTATCTATGGTATGCGTTCGGAGAGCAATGTACAAGCCTTGACTCGAAGTGAAATCTACCTCTGTCCAGTCGAAAAGCTTACCGCGCTTTGCGATCAACAGCCCGGCATCGCCAGGATTAACGCTGAACAGCTTTTCCTATAAACTTATTCGCGTTACCGCGATCTTTACCGCCTCACGCCTGAGGAACGCTATCTCCAGTTGTTGGAGCGATGCCCCGATATATTACAATCTGTTACGCTTAAAGAAATCGCCTCCTACCTGATGATAACGCCCACGCACATGAGCCACATTCGCCGCAAGCAGTCATTCGGCTGACATCATCTTTCAACGTGGGTCAAGAAATCGACCCAGTGAGAAAAAAATATTCTCAGTCTTCAAATTTCCTGCGGACTTATTGTATACATTTGTACATAACATCCTAATTTGCAGAAAATATGAAAGCGAAACTTTTCTTGCTACTATTAACTATTCTCGCTTTGACAAGTTGCCTTGATGACGACACGCAGAAAGACAAAGTGGAAACCATGAACGTGACAATCTCCGCTATGACGTACATCGACAGTCCGGTGATGGTAAGCTATCCGATGGAAGGCATGTGGGCGAAAGTCGGGAATGACGAGGACTATCAATTTCTGACCTTTAATGAAATCGAAGACTTTACGTTCGAGTCGGGTTACACGTATGAATTACGGGTAGAGCGGACGACATTGGGCAATCCTCCTGCCGATGCCAGTATGTACACCTACCGGCTTATTGAAGAACTCTCGAAGCTACCTGCCGAATGTACGCGGGAGACCGTCAGCTTGTACGTGTCTGCTGAAACGGGGAACTACGATTGGGGAATCGCCCAAATCGGAGACGCACATTGCATGAAAATCCGCGAGTCCGAAGATGAGGATTGGGGAAACGTTCCCTTCAACAAAATTAGCGGTTTCACCTACGAGCAGGGCTGTGTCTACGAGCTTTCGGTCGAGAAAATCACGCTCAGCGCCCAGCCGACGGACAGCCGTTGCCAAATTACGCAATACGTACTGAAAGAAATCATCTCGCAGACCAAATAGCCGTTGTATTTGATAAACAAGGCTTCATCCTCTGCAGGAGCATCCAAGAGAATCCTTCAGAAGTGAAGGCCTTTTCTGTTTAACTCGTACAATCGTTCGATTACGGCCTGTATGTTGTTTCGGCCTGGCAAAAATAGGTTGGGAGAACCAGAAGGGGAAGATTGGTGAATATTCTGTATAAGATAGTTGAACCGCATCTGCCAGAAGTCTTTTACTTGTAAGCGACAAAGGCAGATGCGGGAAAGGTTTGTCCTGGTGTGTTGCAGGGTTTTCGTATTCGTTGAGGGAGAATTAATTATAGACTTTTTCCTAATTGATATGCCTGTTCACCATAGCGTGTGTTGCGGATGGAGCCTGCCGTCCATACACCGGAAGCAACGACTTCGCCCATGCTTTCCCATCCAAGATAGTCCATCAGGGTGTGATAATGCAGAAGCATTGGCTCGGCTTCTTTGGGGGCTGTGTCGGCGTAGGTCATCAGGAAGGCAGCTTTCTTGTAGTGGCCTTTGATTTGCCCGTTGATGGCGTAGAACCGGTCTATAACCCGCTTCATTTGTGCGGAAATGCCGAAATAGTACATGGGGGTGGCAAATACTACCATGTCGGCTTCTATCAGATGAGGTCGCAGCTCTTCGAAATCGTCTTTCAAGATGCACGGGCCATCCATGCCACAACGGTTGCAGGCACGGCAAGGGGCTACTTGCTTGAAAGCGCAGTCGAAACGATAGATTTCATGTCCCTTTTCCTGGGCTCCTTTGGCGAATTGTTCGGCCAGATAAGCGGAGTTCCCGTTCTGGCGGGGACTTCCGGTCAGTATTACAATCTTCATTTGAGTGTTATGGTTAGTATTCCAGTTTTCCACAGCTTTTACCAGGCCATTGCCCAGGGCAATGCTTCCGGCTGTCGCAAGCAAGGATTTACGTAAAAAATCGCGACGTTCCATGTTAGTTAAGTCATTTAAGTTCCTTTCCCAATGTGGTGCATTTGGCAATCTCGTCTCCCGTGCGCAGGTAAGTATAATTGGGCATTTCGAAGAGGACAGGTTTCAGTTTGCTGTAATCAGGTTTGCCCTTTTCATTCAGAATGTTTTCTTCGGCGTACGTGTTGGTTATTTGGCAAATGAAGTTGTCGAAAGTCTCTGTCTCGTAGTTGTCTGTCACTTGACATTCCATCACCAGCGGGCTTTCGTCGATGACAGGAGTCCCGTCCTCGCCCCAATGATACGTGAAAACATCTGACTTGTCTGCTTTCGCCCCGCTGACGCATCCCACGTAGTCGGCGCGTTTCAGCATAGCTTCGTCCACCATATTGACGGATACTTTGCCCGTAGCCTTTACTCCCTGGTTCGTGTAATGCGCTTTGTGCATGCTCAGCATGATGCGGTCGTGGCCGATGATGCCCACATGGGCTACGAGCAGCCAGTTTACCTTTCCGTCTACTTCTGTTCCTACTACCACGGCGGGTGTAGGATACAATGCCAATGTTGCTCCGATGTTTTTTTTCATATTCTTTTTCGTTTGAAAGTTGTTTTCCGTATGCAAAGGTACGAGGATGGGATGTCCGGGGATGCAACGTATTTACGGACAATGTAAACGATTTTACTGATTTTGTTTGCTGGCGGCTGGAGACAAGATTTCTGCAATCATTGCGTTGGAGAAGAGGGAAAGGACGGGCATGGGTGGGAGTTGCCAGACGTTCAGGCAGGCGCAATTTGAGCTGTGCAGCAAAGCCGATGTGGACAGAACTTCCTACCTTTGCAGGCAGAAGGATGGCTAATTGTAGGAATATGGAAAAGTTAGATTTGTTTGACTGTTCGAACGTTCTTATTGCAAGTTATTTCACGGACGATAGGGGCTGTGCTCATGAAAATCGTGAGCATACGCTCATTTACATCTGTTCCGGGCTGTTGGAGATAGAGGAGCGTGGAAAGAAGGTGTTTCTTCGGGCTGGCGACTGTGCTTTCATGAGGCGTGACAACCGGATGTGGCTGCAAAAGCATATAGTGGACGGGAAACCTTACCGCTCCATCGTGTTGAAATTCTCCAAGCCTTTTCTGCGTGAGTTCTACCAGTCGCTCGACAAGAAAAACCTGCCGGCAGAAGCTCGGCGGGAGAAGACCAGCCTGCGGCTGCTGCCACGCGAACGGCCGGACATCCGCAGCCTTTTTGAATCTGTTATCCCGTACTTCGATTCGGGCGTAAAGCCGACAGAAGAAGTCTTGAGGCTGAAGATGGTGGAAGGCTTGTATGTCTTGCTCCACACCGACGAGAACCTCTATGCTTCTTTGTTTGATTTCGTGGAACCGTGGAAGATTGACATCCTCGATTATCTGAATGAGAATTATATGTATGACCTTTCGATGGGCGAGATTGCCAGTTACACGGGGCGTAGTCTGGCTACCTTTAAACGCGATTTTGCGAAGATAAGCGACCTTTCTCCCCGGAAATGGCTCATACGGCGTAGGCTGGAGGCGGCGCATCAGCTTATCCAATCCGGCAAAAAGAAGGTGACAGACATCTGCTATGCGGTAGGTTTCAAAAATCTGTCTCACTTTTCCAGGGTTTACAAGGAGATGTATGGCACTTCTCCGGTAAATGGCTGTTGAGCCAAGCAGCAAAGCAGATTGAGCCAGGCGGCAAAGCCGTTGACGGGCGTTCGTCCTATCTTTGCATCGATAAAACCAATCTTGTAAAGCAAAAGTATTATGGACGAAGATTTTCAGAGAAAAGAAAGTTGCAGCCGGCGTGGCTTCTTGAAGGCGGCTGCGACGATTGGGACGGCGCTGGCCATCGGTCCGGCGATAGACCAAGTAGGGGCAGTCACTCGCGTCCCGTCGGGCAATGGCTTGCCTGCCATCGGTTCCGGGGCATCCGCCCTCCTTCCGCATCGCACGTTGGGCACGGGCAAGGCGGCTTTCGAGGTGTCGGCATTGGGGTTCGGCGTAATGGGCATGACCTACAACCGCAGCCAGCATCCCGGCAAGCAGCAGTGTGTCCGCTTGTTGCGCGAAGCCATGGAAAGGGGAGTGACGCTTTTCGACACCGCCATCGTCTACGGGCCGCTGGACAACGAAGAGTTGGCTGGCGAGGCATTGGGAGAGTTTCGGGGCCAAGTGAACGTAACCACCAAGTTCGGTCACGAGGTCGTGGGCAGGAGGGCTACCGGGAGGCAAGACAGCCGGCCGGAAACCATCCGCCGCTATTGCGAGCAGTCACTGAAACGCCTGCGCACGGAGGTAATCCCTTTGTTCTACCAGCACCGTTTCGACCGGAATACGCCGGTGGAAGTCGTGGCAGAGACGATGAATGATTTGATACGTGAAGGCAAGGTGTTGCACTGGGGCATGTGCGAGGTCAGTGCTGAGACCATCCGGAAGGCACATGCTGTTTGTCCGCTGACTGCCATCCAAAGCGAATATCACCTGATGCACCGTGAGGTGGAACGCAACGGCGTGCTGGATGTTTGCCGCGAGTTGGGCATCGGTTTCGTGCCATACAGCCCGATGAACCGTGGCTTCCTGGGAGGCGATTTGAACGAATATACCCGGTTCGACCCTGACAACGACAACCGCACTGCATTGCCCCGTTTCACACCGGAAGCCATGCGTGCCAATTACCGCATCGTCAACGTGCTGCAACGTTTCGGACGCGAATATGGCATGACCTCCGCACAGCTTGCTCTCGGCTGGCTGTTGCAGAAGGCGCCTTGGATTGTCCCCATTCCCGGTACGACCAAGTTAGCGCATCTGGAGGAGAATCTGCGTACGCTGGATTTTTCTCTCTCGCCCGAAGCCTGGAAGAAGCTGGAAGATGAAGTGGCCGCTATCCCCATTGTGGGCGACCGTTATAATGCCGAGCAGCAGAGGCAAGTGCAGGGATGAAAGGCGAAGCTTCATCCCCTGCAGGCTGTCCGGAAGACGCCCCGTTCTCTGCTCTGGGAGAGGCGGGGCGCTCTTGTTCGCCGGAAGGACGGCTCTCGTCCGGCAGAAGGGCGGCTCTTGCGGGGCAGGGCGGGATGGGGCAGGTGTCCGCCTCACCCTCTGGGGGCTTCATGGGAGATTCTTGAAGAAAATTTCCCGATTCGCCATCCGACTCGACGGCTGTAACGTATTTACTGAGGTTTGTAACTCTTTTACGGATTATGCCCCGATGCTGTTACAAGTTATGATGAAAACCCTTACTTTTGCTATGAGATAATTACTAATGAAGCGTTTATGGATACGGATAGGATAAATTTGGATACGGTGGATGCCTACAACAATCTGTTCGGATTGGAAACACTCCACCCGCTGGTAAGTGTTGTCGACCTTTCGGAAGCCACACGTTTTCCCACCCATTTCACTGTCAATTACGGCATCTACGCCCTGTTCTTGAAAGAAACCAAGTGTGGCGACATCCGCTACGGACGGCAGATTTACGACTATCGGGAGGGCACAATCACCAGTTTCGCACCGGGGCAAGTCTCGGAAACGGACATGCTGGAAGGGATGAAGCCCACTGCCCGGGGCATTGTGTTTCATCCCGACTTGATTAAAGGAACGTCGCTCGGACAGGAAATCAGGTCTTATTCTTTCTTCTCTTACAACTCCACCGAAGCCTTGCATGTCTCTGATGAAGAGAAAAGCATCCTCCTCGACTGTTTGGCCAAAATAAAGAGGGAGTTGACACATCCCATAGACAAACTGAGTAAGCGGTTGATTGCAAGAAATATCCAGTTGTTGCTTGACTACTGTATGCGTTTCTACAACCGGCAGTTCGCTACCCGTGAAAAATCGAACAAAGATGTGCTTTCCCGGTTTGAAACCCTGCTCGACGATTACTTCCAAAGCGGCCAGTCGCATACAAACGGTTTGCCGACCGTAAGGTATTTCGCCGACAAAGTGTTTCTCTCTCCCAATTACTTCGGAGACTTGGTCAAGAAAGAAACCGGAAAGAACCCGCAAGAATACATTCAAAATAAAATCGTAGATACGGCCAAAGACATGCTGGCCTGTACGGCGAAGACTGTGAACCAGATAGCCGATGATTTGGGCTTTCAATATTCACAGCACTTCAACCGTTTGTTCAAGAAAGTGGCAGGGTATACGCCGAGCGAATATAGGAAGTCGCTTGCTGCCCAATGACGCAGGGCAAGAGCTTGGGGCTGGAGAGACAAACGCAGCTAAAGGGCATCCCGACATCCTCAAGATAAGCTAAGTTATTGTCCCAGGCAGAAACCACATCTTTCTTATCCAGCTCCCAATCATCGTAAAACAAGGGAAAAGTATAGGTCGACAGAGACCTCAGCGTGTGGTTGGCGCAGTTGAAGAGAAATTTCGCTCCACAGGCAATGGAGCAGAACTTGCCGATGGTCAGTCGCTCCTGATTTATGGGATAATGATACAATACGTTGTTTTTCTCGAACTGGCGAGGGTCGGACCGGAAGTCGTTGTAAACAGTATAGTCGCCGACCACGATGGAAGGATCCTTTACTACGGCGTTCAAGTAGACGGTTTGGAGGTCGTTGCTGCGGGGATATGTTTTAGTCATCATAGCTTTCAGTTCGTTTTCAGTATCGTTTGTATTTTAGGTAAATGACAGATTGTATGCCAAGCAATATCACAAATAAGTATTCTACGGCCCAATAAGCGGCCAGCGGGACATCCCAAGAACTTAGTTGCCACAAGCAGAACAAGTAAGCAATGGTCGTTGTCACTTGGAAAGTAAAGACGGTGCGTGTCGCTCCCGTCCCGGTTACGGCGTTCAGATAGACATAGCCGGGCAGTGCAAAAAAGTAATTCAATAGCATGACTGCCAATGGCGGCCAGGCAGCTTGCACGATGGCCGGAGCATCCGTATAAGCTCCGATAATGACCGGGTGGAAAAGCAGGGCGGAAATAATCAAAGGTATGCCCGTCAGATAGCCTAAGCGAATAATCCGGTGGCAAAGAGTGAATACGCTCTTGGGCTCGTTTGCTCCAATTAGGTTGCTTACCAAAGAACTGGTTACGGAGGCCAGCGCATTGACAATGACAGAGAATAAGGCAGAGATGCTTCGGACGATATTAGACACTGCCAATTCTGTTTCTCCCAAGCGCTCGATTGCTAAGAAAAAAAGAAACCAGATAACCACACTCATGAAAAACTGGAGCATGCTCCACACCGATACCCTGAAAACTTCTTTCAGGATACTCATGTCAATGCTGAAACGCAAGGCGTACAGCCTTGGGTCAATATGCCTGAGTAGGTACATAGCCAATACGGCCAAAGAGCACAACTCCGCCAGAGTCGAGGCGATGGCAGCCCCCGATATATTCAGGCCGAGACCGAAAATGAAGAATCCATTCAGTGGGATATTTACCAATACAGCCGTAAGAGCCGCGATGTTCAGGGCTTTGGTTCGTGTGATGCCCACCAAAAAAGAACGCATGGCAAGAAACGGAAAGGAAAAGAGCAATCCCCAGATGCGCCAGTCCAAATAGCGGATGACTGCATGGTATACTTCATCCGAGCTGATCAGAAATTTCAGCAGGCGGGGAGAAAACAAGCGGGATAGTAAACAAAGGCTAACAGCCAGCAGAGATAAAAACACCAGGCCTTGGAAGAAGGTTTTTCCTGTTTCCGCATACCGCTGTTCTCCATTGCGGCGTGCGATTACTACTTGTAGTCCTAAGCTGAATCCGAATCCAAGCATGTAGATGGCCAAGAACCAGATTCCGGCAAGGGCTGACGCACCCAGTTCTACGTCGCCTACATGGCCCAAGAACAGAGCGTCGGTAATGTTAATCAGTTGTTCAATTAGGATGCTCATCATGACAGGAAAAGCGATGAGTCCTATTTCCTTATAGGTGTAGTTCATTTGTTCAGAGCAATATGATGCGATGAGCCCTGCGGCTTGGCGCTGCATGACGTTTCGCGGATTTATGAATAGGGAGGATGGCACAGCATTGAGAGGCAAACTTACGCTTGAAGTTTGCTTTGTCGCTGAATAGTGTTAAAAAGGGGTGCTATTCGTTGCAGGTAGCTATATGCACACTTGCCATTTCATATTGTTGAACAGTTGTATGGAAGAGTTATCGCGGGCAAATATACGGAAAATCGCAGAACGTTGTGCGCTTTTTCGCCATTTTGTGTAGGAGGGTAGGGGCCGGACCGGGATGTTGGCCCGGCACCTCTCTTGGCTTGAATGTATTGAAACGTGTGAAAGTCGTCTTTTATAGCTCGTCCATTTCTTCTCCGCTACGTTCCATGATGCTGGCGGCCAGCTTGTCGGCCGCTTGTACGATGGATACCAATGGGTAGAGCTTTTGAGCCGTGTCGAAGCTGCGTTGGTCTTCGAAGCTGTTCATATTGATTCCCCAGGCACCCATGTGCCAGCGGATGGCCAGCATCTCGTCGTCGGTCATTTCGAGCCCGTTGCAAAGGAGGAGGATGACCGATTTCTCTCCGTGGCCCATGGGGAAGTTCCGGTAGGACACTTTGTAGCCTTCGCTGTCTTCCCACTGTCCCAGTGTGTTTTTCTTCTTTTTGACGGAGCGGATGTAGATGTCGCTTTTGCAGACATCGTGCAGCAGGCTGGCGATGATGACACTGTCTTTCTGCACTTCTTTGTCCAGGCCGGGCTCTAAAGCTTTCATGCCTTCCCATATCATCAGGGCTGCCTTGCAGGTGTTGAGTGAGTGTTTCAGCAGTCCGCCTTCCGTATTCAGGTGGTGATTGGCTGACGCAGGAGCTGTGAAGAAGCCCATCTCTTCCAGGCCCGAAATAAGGTCTTCCACTCCGTCGCGCCCTGTGGAGCGCAATAGTTCTAAAAATTCTTCTTTGCTCTTTTTAATGTCCATGGTGTGAATGGTTCTGAAAACGGCGGCAAGGTAACAAGAAATTTGTGAATAGGCAAGCCGGGGGCGCAAATAATGTCCGTTTGCGGACAGGGGAATTGTCCGATAACGGACACTGCCCCCTCTCAGAAGCCATTCTGGGCGCTTGGCATGGTCTTTGCCTGACGATGGGGGAACATAGTAAAGATAGAGAACATGAGAAAGATTTTATTCCTGTCCGTTTGTCTGTGCATGCCTGTGGCGCTGTGTGCCCAAGCGGACACGTTGGGGTATGAACGCGACATTACGTTGGATGAAGCCATTGCTTTGGCGCGGGTGCAGTCGGTAGATGCGGCCGTGGCCTTAAACGAATTGAAGACTGCTTATTGGGAGTATCGCACTTTCCGGGCCAATCAGTTGCCGGAGGTGACCTTCACGGGGACGATACCCAACTATGGCAAGTCGTACAACTCTTATCAGAACTCGGATGGCTCGTACACCTTTGTGCGCAACAGTACGCTGGGCATGTCGGGGCAACTCTCCCTCACGCAGAACGTCTGGCTGACGGGGGGAACGTTGTCGCTGAACTCGTCGCTGGATTATCTGCGCCAGTTGGGCAGCGGGGGAATCAGGCAGTTCATGTCCGTTCCTGTCAGCCTGCAACTGACGCAACCCATCTTCGGGGTGAACACCAGCAAGTGGGACCGCCGCATCGAGCCTGTGCGTTATGCCGAGGCCAAAGCCTCGTTCATCACTGCCACCGAGGAGGTGACGATGAACACCATCACGTATTTCTTCAACCTCCTCTTGGCCAAAGAGAACCTGGCCACGGCGCGGCAGAACAAGGAGAACGCCGACCGCCTCTACGAAGTGGCCAAGGCCAAGCGCAGGATGGGCCAGATATCGGAGAATGACTTGCTGCAACTGAAGCTCAACGCCTTGCAGGGGAAGGCCGACGTGACGGAGGCGGAGAGCAACTTGAACGCACAGATGTTCCAGTTGCGTTCTTTCCTCGGTGTGTCCGAGCAGGAGAACCTGAATCCTGTCTTGCCCGAAGCTGTGCCTGGCATCGACATCAGTTATGACGACGTGCTGGCCAAGGCGCTCGAGCGAAACTCCTTTGCGCAGAACATCCGCCGCAGGCAGCTCGAGGCCGACTACCAGGTGGCCACGGCCAAGGGCAATCTGCGCAGTATCAACCTCACGGCCAGCATCGGATATACGGGCACGAACCGCAACTTCCGCTCGGCTTATGAGAACTTGGTGGACAACCAGGTGGTCGAGGTGGGCTTCTCTATCCCCATCCTGGACTGGGGCAAGCGCCGCGGGCAAGTGAAGGTGGCGCAAAGCAACCGCGAGCTGGAGCTGTCGCGCATACGTCAGGAGCAGATGAACTTCAACCAGAACATCTTCCTGCTGGTGGCCAATTTCAACAACCAGGCCCAGCAGTTGGGCATCGCCAAAGAGGCCGACCTGATTGCCGAAAAGCGCTATAAGAGCAGCGTGGAGACCTTTATGATAGGGCGCATCAGCACCCTTGACCTGAACGACGCCCGCGACTCGAAG
>DXCK01000088.1 GCA_019116045.1 Candidatus Bacteroides merdipullorum
TATCATGAAAGTATATCAGACGAATGAAATTAAAAACATTGCCCTTCTTGGCAATGACGGTTCCGGTAAAACCACTCTCACAGAAGCTTTGCTCTATGAGAGTGGTATTATAAAACGTCGTGGCAGAATAACTGCCAAAAATACGGTGAGTGATTATTTCCCGGTAGAGCAGGAATATGGCTATTCAGTGTTTTCTACTGTGTTTCATGTAGAGTGGAACGGTAAAAAACTGAATATTATTGACTGTCCGGGAAGTGATGACTTTGTGGGAGCAGCCATTACGGCGCTGAATGTGACGGACACTGCTATTTTGTTGTTGAACGGACAGTATGGCGTGGAAGTGGGCACACAAAATCATTTCCGTTATACCGAAAAACTAGGTAAGCCGGTTATCTTCCTGGTCAATCAATTGGATAGTGAGAAGTGTGATTATGACATGGTACTGGAACAGTTGCAAAGCATATATGGTTCTAAAGTTGTGCCAGTACAATATCCGTTGGCTACGGGACCTGATTTTCATTCGTTGATAGACGTACTTTTGATGAAAAAATATTCTTGGGGACCCGAAGGTGGGGCTCCCATCATCGAAGAAGTTCCAGCCGAAGAAAAAGAAAAAGCCACGGCCTTGCATAAGGTTTTGGTGGAGGCGGCAGCAGAACATGATGAAGCATTGATGGAGAAATTCTTTGAAGCTGATTCGCTGACTGAAGATGAGATGCGTGAAGGTATTCGTAAAGGGTTGGCTGTGCGTGGTATGTTTCCTGTCTTCTGCGTTTGTGCCGGTAAAGACATGGGAGTGCGCCGTTTGATGGAATTCTTGGGTAATGTGGTTCCTTTTGTGGACGAGATGCCGCCTGTACATAATACTCGTGGAGAAGTGGTGAAACCGGATGCAAATGCTCCTACATCTCTTTATTTTTTCAAAACAGCCGTGGAACCTCATATTGGCGATGTACAGTATTTCAAGGTCATGAGTGGTAAGGTGCACGAAGGAGATGATTTTACGAATGCTGATCGTGGTTCGAAAGAACGTATCGCGCAGATTTATGCTTGTGCAGGAGCCAATCGTATTAAGGTGGAAGAACTTGTAGCCGGAGATATAGGCTGTACAGTGAAACTGAAAGATGTACATACAGGTAATACATTGAATGGGAAGGGTGCTGAAAATCGTTTCAACTTTATTAAATTCCCTAACTCAAAATATTCACGTGCCATCCGTCCGGTGAATGAAGCCGATACGGAAAAAATGATGGTAATTTTGAACCGTATGCGTGAAGAAGACCCGACATGGGTGGTTGAGCAGTCTAAAGAATTGCGTCAGACGATTGTGCATGGTCAAGGTGAATTTCATTTGCGTACATTGAAATGGCGTTTGGAAAACAATGAGAAAATGCAGATTGTTTTTGAAGAACCTCGTATTCCTTATCGTGAGACCATTACAAAGGCTGCCCGTGCTGACTATCGCCACAAAAAACAATCAGGTGGTGCCGGACAATTTGGTGAAGTTCACTTGATTGTAGAGCCTTATTATGAGGGGATGCCGGCTCCTGATACATATAAATTCAATGGGCAGGAATTCAAAATGAATGTGAAAAGTACGGAGGAAATACCTTTGGAGTGGGGCGGTAAGTTGGTATTTGTCAACAGTGTGGTAGGAGGTGCCATTGACGCTCGTTTTATGCCGGCTATCTTGAAAGGTGTTATGTCACGTATGGAACAAGGCCCGTTGACAGGGTCGTATGCTCGTGATGTGCGCGTTATTGTCTACGATGGAAAGATGCATCCGGTGGATTCTAATGAAATATCTTTTATGCTGGCAGGGCGTCATGCTTTTAGTGAGGCATTTAAAAATGCAGGACCTAAAATCTTGGAGCCTATTTATGATGTGGAAGTATTTGTGCCTTCTGACAAGATGGGCGATGTAATGAGTGATTTGCAAGGACGTCGTGCCATGATTATGGGTATGAGCAGTGAAGCCGGTTATGAGAAACTGGTCGCTAAAGTACCTCTAAAAGAGATGTCTTCTTATTCTACTGCATTGAGCTCGTTGACGGGTGGTCGTGCTTCGTTTATTATGAAGTTTGCAAGTTATGAACTTGTGCCCGGTGATGTACAAGAGAAACTGATTAAAGAGTTTGAAGCGAAAAATGCAGATGAATAATCGGTCTTTTTTGTAGAACTTCGTTGCTATATTATGTTTGTTTATAGCCGTCTTTGCCTGATAGAAGGGCAAAGACGGTTTCTTTATTTACGCATGATGTATCTGTGGTAATGGACTATAATAGACGGAGGAAATCTAATTCTTAATTTTTTATTAATTTCACAAACAAAGAGGCGTCTATTTTGTTATTATGTTCATGAGAATATTTAAAACTTATTCATCGGTTAATTAACGAGAATCCCGGGTTAAAACAGGTTAATGATGTCGGAATGTTAATTAGGGAGTGTTAATTTTGCAGTTATGAAAAAGTCTACTATATGGATATTGGGCGTCGTTATGGGGCTGTCTTTTCTAAGTTTGCTGTATTTGCAAATCAGCTATATTGAGAAGATGGCTAAGATGCGCAATGAACAGTTTGATGAGTCGGTGAAGCGTGCCTTGATGGCTGCTTCGAAAGATGTGGAGTCTGAGGAAGTGGACCGCTGGTTGCGGGAAGACATTTCCGAAGCGGAAAAGAGAGCATGGGAACAATCACGTAATAAAGGTATTACACAGAGCATTACCATGGCTCTGCCTGATGGTACAGTACATTCGTCCATCAAATTCAGAAGTTTTAGTAAAGAACCTGCCAATTTGCCTCGGGCTATGATTTCGCGTAAGCATGGGGCTAAAACTATTCCTAAAACATCGCGTACCATTGCCGATATGATAAAGAACCGTTATTTGTATCAGCGGGCTTTGGTGGATGAGGTTGTTTGGGAAATGGTATATCATGCGAGTGACAAGCCGTTGCAGGAACGTGTGAACTTCAGGAATCTGGATCGGTATCTTCAGTCGGGCTTGATAGATAATGGCATCGATTTGGATTATCATTTTAAAGTGATAGATGGAGAAGGCAGAGAAGTTTATCGGTGTAGCGATTATAGTGGGGTGGGGAGCGAGAAGTCTTATTCACAACCGTTGTTTTTGAATGATCCCCCGGCACGGATGAGCGTGGTGAAGATTCACTTCCCGGAGCGGCAGAATTATATTTATGATTCTGTCAGTTTCATGATTCCTTCAATGATTTTCACGTTTGTATTGTTGATAACATTCATCTTTACGATTTGCATTATTTTCAGGCAAAAGAAGCTGACTGAGATGAAGAACGATTTTATTAACAATATGACGCATGAGTTTAAAACTCCGATTTCTACTATTTCATTGGCTGCCCAGATGCTGAAGGATCCTGCTGTGGGTAAATCGCCGGCTATGTTTCAACACATATCGGGCGTTATTAATGATGAAACAAAACGTTTGCGTTTTCAGGTAGAGAAGGTTTTGCAAATGTCTATGTTCGACCGGCAGAAGGCTACGTTGAAGATGAAGGAATTGGATATGAACGAATTGATTTCAGGAGTGGTCAATACGTTTGCCTTGAAGGTGGAGCGCTACAATGGAAAGATAGAGACAGAACTGGAGGCGACGGAGCCGTTTGTAGAAGCTGATGAGATGCACATTACGAATGTGATATTCAATCTGATGGACAATGCCGTGAAATATAAACGTCCGGATGAAGACTTGAAGTTGGTGGTAAAAACGTGGAATGAACCAGGCAAAGTGATGATATCTGTGCAAGATAATGGTATTGGCATTAAAAAAGAGAACCTGAAGAAGATATTTGATAAGTTTTATCGCGTGCATACGGGTAATCTGCACGATGTGAAAGGTTTTGGTTTGGGATTGGCTTATGTGAAGAAAATTATCACGGATCATAAGGGAACGATTCGAGCCGAGAGCGAATTGAACGTAGGAACTAAGTTTATTATTGCATTACCTCAAATTAAAATAGATTGATATGGACGAGAAATTGCGTATTTTGTTGTGCGAAGATGACGAGAATCTTGGCATGCTTTTAAGGGAGTATCTGCAAGCAAAAGGTTATGCTGCCGATTTGTGCCCTGATGGTGAGGCTGGTTATAAGGCTTTCTTGAAGAATAAGTATGACATGTGTGTGTTTGACGTGATGATGCCGAAGAAAGACGGATTCACGTTGGCACAGGAGGTGCGTGCCGCTAATTCGGATATACCTATTATATTCTTGACGGCTAAGACGTTGAAAGAAGATATCTTGGAAGGATTCAAGATCGGGGCGGACGATTACATCACCAAACCGTTCAGTATGGAAGAGCTGACGTTCCGTATTGAGGCTATCTTGCGTCGTGTGCGTGGCAAGAAGAACAAGGAGAGCAATATCTATAAGATAGGCAAGTTTACGTTCGACACGCAGAAGCAGATACTCTCCACGCCCGAGAAGCAGACGAAGCTGACCACGAAGGAGTCGGAACTGCTGGGGCTGCTGTGTGCGCATGCCAACGAGATATTGCAGCGTGACTTCGCCCTGAAGACTATCTGGATTGACGACAATTACTTCAACGCCCGCAGCATGGATGTGTATATCACCAAGTTGCGCAAGCACTTGAAGGAGGATGACTCCATTGAGATTATCAACATCCACGGCAAGGGTTATAAACTGATTACGCCGGAGCAGGATTAATGCCTGTGCCGGTATTAGGTGGGGAGCCGTCCCGGCCCGTAAGGGCTGGGGCGGTTTTTTTTGTGTCCTTTTCGTGGCAGGGGTGCTTGGGAGAACGAGGATATTCGCTATCTTTGCCGGGACGAATTTATTTCTATCTGATGCAACGTATGTTGATGAACAAGTTATTACGGGGATGCCTGCTGGGTGTCGGGCTGCTGGCCGTGTCGGTGGCGGTGGGGCAGGAGAGGGGGTTCGTGCCCCCGTTCGACTTTCCCATCACCTTCAGCGGTAACTTCGGGGAGATACGGGCCAACCATTTTCACGGGGGGCTGGACTTTAAGACCGGGGGCGTGACGGGCAAGCGGGTGCGGGCGCTGGCCGATGGGTATGTGTCGCGCATCCGGGTGACGCACGGGTCGGGCTATGTGCTGCACGTGACGTACGACAATGGCTACACGACCATCAACCGGCACCTCAGCGCCTTTGTGGGCGAGATGGCCCGCAGGGTGGAGGACTTGCAGTATGCCGAGGAGAGTTGGGAGGTGGACATCGTGCCGGAGCCGGGCGAGTATCCCGTGCGGGCGGGGCAGGTGATTGCACTGAGCGGAAACACGGGCTACTCGTTCGGCCCGCACCTGCATCTGGACGTGGTAGAGGACGAGACGGGCGACAGTGTCGACCCGCTGCCCCTGTTCCGCCCCTATGTGAACGACCACACGGCGCCCCGCGCGCTGGGCATCATGCTCTTCCCCCGGCCGGGCGAGGGCGTGGTGAACGGGCGGCAGGAGCCGCAGGCGTTTCCGCTGGAGTCGTCGAAGACGGTGGAAGCCTGGGGCGAGGTGGGCGCAGCCATCCGGGCGTATGACTACATGGAGGGCGCGGCCAATCGCTACGGCGTGCACACGGTGGTGCTCGAGGTGGACAGCCAGGAGGTGTTCCGCAGCGTGGTCGACCGCTTCAGCCCGGAGGAGACGCGCTACATCAACTCGTGGACGCATGGGCAGTATATGAAGTCGTTCATCGACCCGGGCAACCGCCTGCGCATGTTGCACGACGGCAACGGCCGGCGGGGCTGGGTGAGGATTGACGAGGAGCGGCCCTACCGCTTCCGATATACGCTGAGCGATGCGCTGGGCAATGTGTCGCACGTGTCGTTCACCGTCGTGGGGCGGCGGATGGAGGTCAGCCCGGTGGAGCACCGGGAGAAGTACACGCTGCGCTGGGACCGGGTGAACGTCTTGCAAGAGCCTGGCCTGCAGGTGGTCATCCCCCGCGGACGGCTGTATGACGACGTGCGCCTGGACTATGCCGTGCGGGCCGACAGTGGCGACGTGGCCTGGACCTATCGGCTGCACCCGACGGCCGTCCCCCTGCACCGGGCCTGCGGGCTGAGCATCGCCCTGCGCCGCCGTCCGGTGGAGGACTCGACGAAGTACTACGTGGCGGGCGTGACCGCGCGGGGCAAGAAATACTACGTGGGCGGGCGTTACGAAGACGGGTGGATGAAGGTCGACGTGCGCGAACTGGGCACGTACACCGTGGCCGTCGACACCGTGCCGCCCGCGCTGACGCCTGTCAACCCCCGCCAGTGGAGCCGCACGGGGCGCATCGTGCTGAAGGTGCGCGACCGGGGGGCGGGCCTCCGCTCGTACCGCGGCACCATCGACGGGCAGTATGCCCTGTTCGGCCGGCCCAACTCCGTGCAGGGCGACCTCGTCTGTCGTCTCGACCCCCGACACGTGCGGCGGGGCGGGCGGCATGTGTTGCAGATGACCGTAGAAGACCAGTGCGGCAACCGCACCACAGAGCTGTTCGAGTTCACATGGTGAGGCGCGAGAATCTGACATATCCGTTAGCGCATACTCTAACACCCCCGTTAGAGCATAACCTAACATACCTGTTAGAGCATAACCTAACACCCCTGTTAGATTTCTCTGTCCCTACCCCTGGACAGCATCCTGTCCCTACCCCCGGACAGCCTACTGTCCCTACCCCGGGGACAGCCTACGTTCACCACCCCCCGAACGCATACGTTCACCACCCCATGAACGCATAAGTTCAGTACCCCATGAACGCATAAGTTCACCACCCCCTGAACAATCATTTACTAATACATATTTATATTATGAACATCAAACGACTGATTCTATCCATCCTGCTGCCGGCGGCCGTGGCCTCTTACGCCCCCGCCTGCACCAACCTGATTGTGGGCAAGAACGCTTCGGCGGACGGCTCCACCATCGTGTCCTATTCGGCCGACTCCTACGGGCTGTTCGGCGAGTTGTACCACTATCCCGCCGGCGTCTATCCGAAGGGGACGATGATTGACATCCACGAGTGGGACACGGGCAAATACCTGGGCCAGATTGAACAGGCCCGGCAGACGTACAACGTCATCGGCAACATGAACGAGTTCCAACTGACCATCGGCGAGACCACCTTCGGCGGGCGGCCCGAGCTGGTCGACACGCTGGGCATCATCGACTACGGCAGCCTCATCTACCTCACCCTCCAGCGCTCGCGCAACGCCCGCGAGGCCATCCGCGTGATGACCGAACTGGTGCAGGAATACGGCTATTACAGCAGCGGCGAGTCCTTCACCATCGCCGACCCGGGCGAAGTCTGGATCATGGAGATGATAGGCAAGGGACCCGGCGTGCGCGGAGCCGTCTGGGTGGCCGTGCGCGTGCCCGACGACTGCATCGCCGCCCATGCCAACCACAGCCGCATCCACCAGTTCCCCCTCGACGACAAGGAAAACTGCCTCTACTCGCCCGACGTCATCTCCTTCGCCCGCGAACGCGGCTACTTCGACGGAGTGAACAAAGACTTCAGCTTCTCCGACGCCTACGCACCCCTGGACTTCGGCGCCCTGCGCTACTGCGAGGCTCGCGTCTGGAGCTACTACAACCTCTTCACCGACCGCGGACAGGAGTTCCTGCCCTACATCCAGGGACAGGACACCACCCCCATGCCCCTCTACGTCAAGCCCAACCGCAAGCTCTCCGTGCAAGACATTAAGAACGCCATGCGCGACCACTACGAAGGCACCCCCCTCGACATCAGCCAGGACTTCGGCGCCGGGCCCCATCACGCCCCCTACCGCCTCTCGCCCCTCGACTTCGAGGTCGACGGCCAGAAGTACTTCAACGAGCGACCCATCTCCACCCAGCAGACCGGCTTCGTATTCGTCGCCCAGATGCGTGCCAACCTGCCCGACCCCGTGGGCGGAGTCCTCTGGTTCGGCACTGACGACGCCAACATGACCGTCTTCACCCCCGTCTACTGCTGTACCGACCGCGTGCCCCAATGCTACACCCGCGTCGACGGCGCCGACTACATCACCTTCTCCTGGCGTTCCGCCTTCTGGATATTCAACTGGGTCTCCAACATGGTCTACCCCCGCTACGACCTCCTCATCGGCGACCTCCGCGCCACCCAGGCCGAGCTTGAGAACGCCTTCAACCAAGCCCAGCCCGGCATCGAGTCCGCCGCCCTCCAGCTCTGGCAGACCGACCCCGACCAGGCCAAAGCCCTGCTGACCAACTACACCAACATGACCGCCCAAAGCACCTTCGACACCTGGAAGCAACTCGGCCAATACCTCGTGGTGAAATACGCCGACGGCGTCATCCGCCGCACCAACCCCGACGGCACCTTCCAGCGCAACTCCATCGGCCAGCCCGCCGGCGTCATCCGCCCCGGCTACCCCGAAGACTTCCTGCGCGAATACATCAAACAAACGGGCGACCGATATAAAATGCCCGAATAGTTTGCTGGTTCGTTTTATCTTGCTATCTTTGTAGGGCTAAGTGAAGAAGATACGTAAAGAGAATATGTTATGACATTGGTAACAGTATTTCAGTTTATGTGTGTAGTCTGCGCAGTAGGACTATTTCTTACTGTAGTCACTCAATGGAAGAACTTAGTACATAAGCATTAACTATTTAATTATTATATCATGGAGAATCAAGAACTCATCAAACAAGTAACCGAGAAGGCCGAACAGTGGTTAACCCCTGCCTACAACGCAGAAACCCAGGCCGAAGTAAAGCGTATGCTGGACAGCGACGACAAGACCGAGCTGATTGACAGCTTCTACAAAGACCTCGAGTTCGGCACAGGCGGCCTGCGCGGCATCATGGGCGCCGGCAGCAACCGCATGAACATCTACACCGTGGGCGCCGCCACCCAAGGCCTGGCCAACTACCTGAACAAGTGCTTCAAGGACCGCGACCAAATCTCCGTCGTCGTGGGCCACGACTGCCGCAACAACAGCCGCAAGTTTGCCGAGATATCGGCAGCCATCTTCTCGGCCAACGGCATCAAGGTCTACCTCTTCGACGACCTGCGCCCCACGCCCGAAGTGTCCTTCGCCATCCGTCACCTGGGCTGCCAGAGCGGTATCAATATCACAGCCAGCCACAACCCGCGCGAGTACAACGGCTACAAAGCCTATTGGGACGACGGCGCACAAGTCCTGGCACCGCACGACACCGCCATCATTGAGGAAGTCAACAAAGTGAAGGTCAGTGATATCAAGTTCGAAGGCAATCAGGACCTCATCCAAATCATCGGCGAAGACGTCGACAAGGTCTACCTCGACATGGTGCACGGCATCTCCATCGACCCCGCCGTCATCAAGCGCCAGAAAGACCTCTGCATCGTCTACACTCCGCTGCACGGAGCCGGACGCACGCTCATCCCCCGCTCCCTCAAGGTCTGGGGCTTCGAGAATGTCCATTGCGTGGAAGAGCAGATGGTGAAAGACGGTAACTTCCCCACCGTTGTTTCTCCCAACCCCGAGAACGCCGAAGCACTGACCCTGGCCATCAAGCTGGCCAAGCAACTGGATGCCGACATCGTCATGGCCAGCGACCCCGATGCCGACCGCGTGGGCATGGCCTGCAAGAACGACAAGGGCGAGTGGGTACTTATCAACGGTAACCAGACGTGCCTCATCTTCCTCTACTACATCATACGCAACCGCATCGCCATGGGCAAGATGAAACCCAACGACTTCATCGTGAAGACCATCGTGACGACGGAGCTTATCAAGGCCGTGGCCGACAAGAACCACATCGAGATGCGCGACTGCTACACGGGCTTCAAGTGGATTGCCCGCGAAATCCGCCTGAGCGAAGGCAAGCAGCAATACATCGGCGGCGGCGAAGAGAGCTACGGCTTCCTGGCCGAAGACTTCGTGCGCGACAAAGACGCCGTGTCTGCCTGCTCGCTGCTGGCCGAGATTTGCGCTTGGGCCAAAGACCAGGGCAAGACGTTGTACGACATCCTGATGGAAATCTACATCGAATACGGCTTCTCGAAAGAGACGACTGTCAACGTAGTGAAACCCGGTAAGACCGGTGCCGAGGAAATCCAGAAGATGATGAGCGACTTCCGCGCCAATCCTCCGAAGGAAATCGGCGGTTCGCCCGTGGTGCTGACCAAGGACTACAAGGTGCTGAAAGCCACGGACGGGCAGGGCAACGTGACCGAACTGGTGATGCCGGAAACGTCCAACGTACTGCAATACTTCACGGAAGATGGCACGAAGATTTCCGTTCGTCCCTCGGGCACGGAGCCTAAGATTAAGTTCTACATCGAGGTGAAGGGCCAGATGAAGTGTGCCGGATGCTATGAAAAGGCATGTGCCGAGGCCGAGCAGAAGGTAGAGGCCGTGCGTAAATCGCTGGGCATTTGATAAGTTAAGCCGATAAATAGTCAGAGAGGGTGCGTCTGGATCACGCACCCTCTCTTTTTTTATCCGCTTGCGCCCTTGTCTGGAAGGAGCAAGCCTTTTGTTCGGGAGGAGCGTCGTGCCTGTCCGTGAGGAAGAAATTCCCTGTCCGGGGTGCATCCGTTGGAATAGGGGATTAAGTCATTGCCCGGTATTCTTTGGGGGTACACCCCACTTGTTTCTTGAAGAAACGTGAAAAGTGTTGGGGATACTGGAAGCCCAGCATGTCGGCAATCTGTTTGGTGTTTAGGCGAGGATTGAGTATGGCTTCCTTGGCCATTTCCGTAATCTGAGACTGGATACATTCTTGTGCGCTTCTTCCTGCGACCGATTTTATCAGGTCTCCGAAATAGTTGGGAGAAAGGCATAGCTTGTCTGCAAAATACTTCACCGTAGGAAGGCCGTGGAGCTTTGCTGCGCCAGAGTCCCAGTATCCGTTCAGTAGCTGTTCAAAACGGGCCAGGACATCGTTGTTCAGTTTCTCGCGGCTGGCAAACTGCCGTTCGTAGAAACGCATGCAGTAGTTGAGCAGTACCTCAATGTTGGAAACAAACAATTGGCGGGAAAAGTTGTCGATGGGGTGATTCAGTTCCCGTTCTATGTGCTCCATGTAGTTTTGGATGATGCCACATTCGTCCGAAGACAAGTGCAGTGCCTCGTTGGATGTGTAGGAAAAGAAGGTGAACTGCTTTATTCTCTGCGCCAGGGTTGTGCCATATAAAAGGTCGGGATGAAACATCAAACCGATAGCTTCGGGCACCGGGCCGCCTGGCATGCGATGTACCCCGATGGTTTGTCCGGGAGCCAGGCAGATAACGGTTCCATCGTTAAAATCATACTGCGTTTTGCCGTAATCCATGGTTATCCCAACCGTTTTTACCAGATATAAAGCATAGAACCCAAACGTCATCTTATGCGTCGGCTGGTTTTCCGAACGGTTAAAATGAATGATGCCAACTTGCGGATGCAGAGTCTTCACCCCGAAAAACTGGTTATATTGCTGGATGTTGTCAGCCGTTACTATCTTCATATCTACCTTGTTTTTGAACTGCAAATATAACACTTCCCGTTTGCAGGCTGAGCATAGGACTGCTGTATGCAGGTAATCCGGGTTCGTTTTCCCGTCATTCGGGTATTTTTCCCTCTTCTTGTGGCCGTTTTTTGTGGAAACCGTAATCGAGGTATTTCTGGCAGTTATTCAGGTAGCTGTCGATATTGGTTTGGCGATTACTTTTGCAATAAAATAAATAACACCAGATATATGAAACGTACAACATTAGCTATGATTGCAGGTTTATTTGCTATGGCTACGGCAGCCATTGCCCAGCCTGTCTTCTACTGACATACTTGCTCTCGACCAGGCGTGTGTCGATTTGATATACGCCATAACTGAAGCCGAACACCACGACCTTGTGGAACGTATGGAAAGCCGATACGGGCTGCGTCAGTTATCTTACATGAAAGAACTTGGCATGGGAAACAATCGGTATGTGCTTATAGACTTGGATAATGGAGGAAAGCGCATCACGGCTGCCGAAGCAGCAAAAGGACTCAAACCGTTCGTTCAGGAATAATTATTAAAACAGAACAGATATGAAAATTATGAAAGCATTGACAATTCTTGTTGCAAGTCAGTTGGTTCTTGGCTTATCCGCCTTTGCGCAGGCTGGTCAGGCAGTCGATACTCCAACAGAAAAGCTTGAATTGACGCAGGAATGGGATAAAGTATTTCCTAAAAGCTCTCAAGTGAAACACAGTAAAGTAACCTTCCACAATCGTTATGGCATCACACTTGCCGCTGACCTCTACATCCCCAAGAATGTATCGGGCAAACTTCCGGCCATTGCAGTCAGCGGCCCGTTTGGTGCGGTGAAAGAGCAGGCCTCCGGACTCTATGCACAGACTTTGGCCGAACGTGGTTTTCTGACCATCGCTTTCGACCCTTCTTTTACAGGGGAGAGTGGCGGTCAGCCTCGTAGTGTGGCTTCACCGGACATCAACACGGAAGATTTCAGTGCAGCGGTGGATTATCTGGCAACGCGTGACGACGTAGATGCAGAACGTATCGGTATACTGGGGATTTGTGGATTCGGCGGTTTTGCTATCAATGCGGCTGCCGTGGACACACGCATTAAGGCTACGGTCGCATCTACCATGTACGACATTTGCCGAGGGACGGCCAATGGTTATTTCGATGCTAACGACAATGCCGAAGCTCGTTACCAAATGCGCAGACAACTGAACGCTCAACGTACGGAAGATTACCGGAACGGTACGTACAAGCGTACAGTTATGAATCCTAAACCGGAAGCGGATGCCCCCCAATTCATGAAGGATTATTACGATTACTACAAAACGGAACGAGGCTTTCACCCTCGTTCTATCAACTCAGGTTTGGGCTGGAATGTTACTTCATCGCTTTCGCTCCTCAATATGCCGATATTGGCTTACAGCGATGAAATACGTAGTGCTGTACTGGTGGTGCACGGCGAAAAGGCTCATTCCCGCTATTTTGGTGAAGATGCGTTCAAGAAATTGAAAGGAGACAACAAGGAACTTCTGATTGTGCCGGGAGCCAATCACACAGACCTTTACGATAATCTGGAAAAAATTCCGTTTGACAAGATTGAACAGTTTTATCGCAAATATCTGAAATAGAATATATGTAAAGACCAGATGGATATGAAACAGATGATTCGATGGATACTGGCAGCTTTATCCTTTATGTTGGCAACCGGACTTGCCGCCTGTGCGGATGATACCCCTTTGCCAGAAACGGAAACTCCTGTGCAACCAGGAAATGAAGGAGATAATTCAGATGAAGAAAGCCCTATGAATAGAAATATTGCCATAGAGATAAACGGTACATCTTTCAGTGCCACACTTACTGAAAATGAGGCGGCACGAGTTTTTGCATCGATGTTGCCCCTGACGATACAGATGAGCGAATTGAATGGAAACGAAAAATATTACTACCTCGACAACGACCTACCAACAGACAGCTATCGACCTGGGACTATACAAACCGGCGACCTGATGCTTTATGGCTCATCGTGTGTGGTACTCTTTTATGAGACTTTCTCATCCGGTTATAATTATACCCGGCTTGGGCGGATAGACAATCCCGAAGGACTGGCGGATGTCGTAGGAACTGGGGCTGTGACTGTCAGGTTTGCAGCACAATATTGATACAGGTTGCTTCATAAGGCCATTCTGTTTTCAATATTTTCTCTGTTTATTCAGGAGGATGTAAACCAATAATCCCACGATAATGCTGGTCAGTGCACCGCCTAGGATGGCATTATTTATATGTTGGCTAAATGCGCTGACGATAAGTGTAATTACGCCAGCGACGACAAACAGCAGTCCGAGGTTCTTAAATAATCCATTCATTGTTTTATTCGATTGCATTGGGAGCATATTTCTTCCTGCAAAGTTAATAGCCTTCTCTGTCATTTCCTAACATATCGGAAAGAACGAGCGGAAATAGAGTGCTCATTTGTAGTTAGCTTGTTTTATCTTTACTGGATTTGAGGCAGGGATAGGCTTGCAGACAATCCGAAAGCGCATTAATTCTGCCATTATATGCCGGGATGACTGTTGTAAACAAGCGATTTTGTTGAATACAAATGCCAAAAAGAACATGAGAGTGTTGGTGGTTACAAGTAAAATCCTTACCTTTGCACCGCTTTTTACAAAAAACACTTATTTAATTATTTAAAAGTATGAATCAATACGAAACCGTTTTCATTTTAACTCCCGTTTTGTCTGATGCTCAGATGAAGGAAGCGGTAGAGAAATTCAAAGGCATCCTCACTGCAGAAGGT
>DXCK01000089.1 GCA_019116045.1 Candidatus Bacteroides merdipullorum
CGTATTGGTCGTAAATTCCTTTATCCAGGCATTGGTTATGGAGGTTCATGTTTCCCTAAAGATGTGAAAGCACTTATTAAGACTGCAGAGCAGAATGGGTATGAAATGCGTGTTTTGCGTGCGGTTGAGGAAGTAAATGAACGTCAGAAAGGAGTGCTGTTTGATAAACTGCAAAAGCTTCTTGGAAAGGAATTGGAGGGGAAGACCATTGCTATGTGGGGATTGTCATTCAAGCCGGAAACGGATGATATGCGCGAAGCTCCTTCTTTGATTCTTATTGAGCGTTTGATAGAGGCTGGGTGTTGCATCCGCGTCTACGACCCGGTGGCTATGGATGAGTGTCGCCGCAGGATGGGGGCTGCTGTGTGTTATGCCAAGGACTTGTACGATGCGACGCTCGATGCCGATGCTTTGCTCTTGGTGACAGAGTGGAAGGAGTTCCGCTTGCCGTCGTGGGCGGTGGTCAAGAAACTGATGCGTTGTCCCTTGGTGCTGGACGGGCGGAATATCTATGACCGTGCGGAAATGGAAGAGCAAGGGTTTGAATATCATGGCATCGGGATGGCTTAAGCCTGAACGTCTCTCTCTGAAACGATAATTACGCGAATCATCTGGCATGGTTCGCGTAATTTGTATATGCTGCTGCGGAGTGTTAGGATTTGTTTGAACGGCCGCGCCTTTTCCCCTTGTTGCCGCCGCGACCACCTCCACTTTTGTGTCCGCCTTTGCGTCGTTCGGTTGGTTTGTACTCGGGGGCGGAGCCAAGTTCTTTGGGGAGGGGAATCTTGTAGATGTCTTTTTCCAGGAATCGTTCGATGCTGCGGAACTTGCCTTGTTCTTGTTCGTTGACGAAGGTCAGAGCGACGCCGTCGTTGTTGGCGCGGGCTGTTCGTCCGATACGATGTACGTAGTCTTCGTTGTCGTGAGGCACGTCGTAGTTGATGACCAGGCGGATGTCATCGATGTCGATGCCGCGGGCTACGATGTCGGTGGCTACCAGTATGTTTACTTGTCCGGACTTGAAGCGATACATTACGTCTTCGCGTTCTGCCTGTTCTAAGTCGCTGTGCATTTCACCTACGTTGAGGTTCATGCGTTTCAGTGCTTTGGCTACTTCCTTTACTTTTAATTTGGAGGAGGCAAAGATGATGACGCGTTCGGGCACTTGTTCGGCGAAAAGGCTTTGGATGATGCCTAGTTTCTGCCCTTCGTGGCAGATGTAGGCTGCTTGCACGATTTTGTCGGCGGGCTTGGAGACGGCGAGTTTCACTTCGGCGGGGTCATGGAGGATGTTTTGTGCCAGTTGTTGTATCTTGGCGGGCATGGTGGCGGAGAACATGATGGTCTGCCTCTCCCGGGGCAGGTAGCTGACGATTTGCATGATGTCGTCGTAGAATCCCATGTCGAGCATGCGGTCGGCTTCGTCAAGGATAAAGAATGACACGCGCGATAGGTCGACGTATCCCAGGCTGAGGTGGGCGATGAGCCGGCCGGGGGTGGCGATGACCACGTCGGCACCCAGCGTGAGGCCTTTCTTCTGTTGTTCGAAGAGGATGCCGTCGTTGCCTCCATACACGGCCACGCTGGAGACTGGCATGAAGTAGGAGAAGCCTTCCATCTGCTGGTCGATTTGCTGCGCCAGTTCGCGCGTGGGGGCCATCACGATGCAGTTGATGGCGTCGGACGGGTATCCGCCTTCGGACAGTTTGTTCAGCACGGGCAACAGGTAGGCGGCTGTCTTGCCGGTGCCGGTCTGTGCCACGGCTATCAGGTCGCGTCCTTCCAGCAGCAGGGGGATGGATTTTTCTTGTATCGGGGTGCACTCTTCGAAGCGCATGGCATCCAGGGCGTCGAGCACCTGGTCGTTCAGGTTTAGTTCGGAAAACTTCATGGGTTCTTTTTCAATTTGTGCGCAAAGGTAATATATTTCTGCGAGAATACAAGGCGTCTGCCGTCAAAAGGCCGTCCCGTGCGCCTCCTTCCGCCGTTTGTCCCTGCTTCTTCCGCCTTCCGTCCAGACCATCATCGGCATGATGGGGGCATCATCGGCAATGATGATAGGCGTGCCCGCCGTTTGTCCCAAGCTCAGGCGGTGGATGATGCGGCCTCAGACGGCGGATGAGCCGGGATAAAGTGGCAGATTTGTTGGGCAATGTCGTCATTTTTATGTAAGTTTGCGGCGGATTCATTTACATATTCATTTAATCTGGAGACAAAACATTATGGCAACTACAACGGACGACAAGAAAATCATCTTTTCGATGGTCGGCGTGAGCAAGACCATCCAGCAGAACAACAAGCAGGTGCTGAAAGACATCTACCTGTCCTTCTTCTACGGCGCCAAGATTGGCATCATCGGCCTGAACGGCTCGGGTAAATCGACCTTGATGAAGATTATTGCCGGGTTGGACAAGTCTTACCAGGGCGAGGTCGTCTTCGCGCCGGGTTATAGCGTGGGCTACCTGCCGCAAGAGCCGTACCTCGACCCCGAGAAGACGGTGAAGCAGGTGGTGATGGAAGGTGTACAGCCTATTGTGGATACGCTGGCCGAATACGAGGAAATCAACCAGAAGTTCGGACTGCCCGAATATTACGAGGACGAGGACAAGATGAACCAGCTCTTTGCCCGCCAGGCCGAGTTGCAAGACCAGATTGATGCCACCGATGCTTGGAATCTGGATTCCCGTCTGGAACGGGCCATGGATGCCCTGCGTTGTCCGCCCGAAGACCAACTGACGGCACACCTCTCCGGGGGCGAACGCCGCCGCGTGGCTCTGTGTCGTTTGCTTCTGCAAAAGCCCGATGTGCTGCTGCTGGACGAGCCGACGAACCACCTCGATGCGGAGTCCATCGACTGGCTCGAACAGCATTTGCAGCAATACGAAGGTACGGTCATCGCCGTGACGCACGACCGATACTTCCTCGACCACGTGGCCGGATGGATTCTTGAGCTGGACCGTGGCGAAGGCATCCCCTGGAAGGGCAACTACTCCAGTTGGCTGGAGCAGAAAACCCGCCGCATGGAGATGGAAGAAAAGGTGGCCAGCAAGCGTCGCAAGACGCTGGAGCGCGAATTGGAGTGGGTACGTATGGCCCCCAAAGCCCGCCAGGCCAAGGGTAAGGCCCGTTTGAACTCATACGATAAACTGCTGAACGAAGACGTCAAGGAGAAGGAAGAGAAACTGGAAATCTTCATCCCCAACGGCCCGCGTCTGGGCAACAAAGTCATCGAAGCCCGTCACGTGGCCAAGGCATATGGCGACAAGCTGCTGTTCGACGACCTCAACTTCACCCTTCCGCCCAATGGCATCGTGGGTGTTATCGGTCCCAATGGAGCTGGCAAAACCACCCTGTTCCGCCTCATCATGGGACTGGAGCAGCCTGACCGCGGCGACTTCGAGGTGGGCGAGACGGTCAAGCTGGCCTACGTCGACCAGCAGCACAAGGACATCGACCCCGAGAAATCCGTCTATCAGGTTATCTCCGGTGGCAATGAGCTTATCCGCATGGGTGGCCGGGACATCAATGCACGAGCCTACTTATCGCGCTTCAATTTCTCCGGAGCCGACCAGGAGAAGAAGTGCGGCGTGCTGTCCGGCGGCGAGCGCAACCGCCTGCATCTGGCCATGGCGCTGAAGGAAGAAGGTAATGTGCTTTTGCTGGACGAGCCGACCAATGATATTGATGTCAACACGCTGCGTGCCTTGGAAGAAGGCCTGGAAGACTTTGCTGGTTGTGCCGTGGTCATCAGTCACGACCGTTGGTTCCTCGACCGCATCTGCACCCATATCCTGGCTTTCGAGGGTAACTCGAATGTATTCTTCTTCGAGGGCTCTTACACGGACTACGAGGCCAACAAGCTGAAACGTCTGGGGCGTGAAGAGCCTACACGGGTGCGTTATCGCAAGCTGGAGTAAAAGCTAAGCCGGCATACAGATAAGGAGCCACAGATAAGGCAGGAACCACAGATAGGACGGATTAAACTGATTTCCACAGCAGCTTGAGGGAGGCATCCCGCCGAGCATCAGTGATTATCTTGTTCAATCCGTTTTATCTGTGGTTCCTGTCTTATCTGTGGTTCTTTATGTTCAGAGACTCATCTATTCCGTAATCACCCACTCCCAGTCATTCTCCTGGTAGTTGGCTTCCACCTCAGTTTCCACGTTGTCCGGCAGGTTGCAGAAGAAGTCCAGTCCCGTCTCCTCCTCCAATGCGTCGATGCTGAGCGCATGGGGCTGCGTTACGTTGACAGGCGCCTGGTGACTGTTGCTATACCCGTAGTCATCTTTGTGTTCTACCAAGAAGCCAATGGCCTGGTAATTGTTGCCTTGTTGTGCCAAGACGGCCATGAAGTAATAGGCCGGGCATGCCAGGCCATGACTGGTCAGACCGTTGACATCCGTCTGCGGAAGTCGTCCGTCGGCAGCTTCTTGCGTACCAGTAAAGTTGACAAGCAGTTTGTTCATCGTACCTCCTTTGGCCACGTAGATATGCTCGTAGTCGCCGGAACGTGCCCAGGTCTGCAACAACTTCTCGAAGGTTATCCAGTAGCCGCTGTTGAAGGAAGTCATCTGTGGGCTGATGTTGGTGTAGTAGAACGTCTGCTCGTTGGCTGTCTGGTTGTACACGCGGTCTTCTGAGGCACAGAGATGGCCTTTGTCGAAGCCGTCACTCTTGTGGTCACTTTCCTCTGGGCTGGTAGGGACGAAGGGGTCGGGCAACCAATCATTGGTGCGATTTACATTCTTCTGG
The DNA here is from genome assembly GCA_019116045.1 of Candidatus Bacteroides merdipullorum. Classification (GTDB taxonomy): domain Bacteria; phylum Bacteroidota; class Bacteroidia; order Bacteroidales; family Bacteroidaceae; genus Bacteroides; species Bacteroides merdipullorum. The sequence continues at coordinate 4,753 of DXCK01000089.1, forward strand.
CTGGTCTCGCTATCGAAGCTGAAGGCTACCCAGGCGGCGTGCCGCTTGTCCTCAACCCATTCAAAGGCATAGTTCAGAATCTCTTTGTTGTTGTAATCTACCGTATGCTCTACGTACTGGTAATCAGAGTTGAGGTGGGGGATGGCGAGGTCGGTGACGAAGGGATGTGTGTCATCGGTCTCGTTGGCATTGGCGTTCTCAGCAGAGGGGTCGCGTTGCTCCGTACTGTCGATGATATATTCCACGCCCACGTTGTTGCCCTCGATGTAGGCAATGCGTAACTTCAGGTAGGTATAGAGTACTGACGAGGTGTGGCGTGCCCAGTAGCATTTACCTTGGGCAATCTCGGCAGAGGTGTCCCAGGCATTGTCGGCCGGACGGGCATCCAATGCATCAAGACGCGAAGCGCTGGTGGCGGCAAAAAGGTAGGCACTGCCGGCCAATTGATTTTCTTGAATATAGATGGGATCGCCTAAGTCTCCAGGCTTTAAAGTGTTGAAGCCGTCAGCGGCATTCTCATAGCCTTGCAGTTCGAAGAAGGTAGAACCGTCGATGGTGGCTTCCGGTGTATTGCCGGCAGGCTGGCCGCCCGTTGTGTCGTCGTCGCTACAAGCCGCCAGGCTGAAAGCGAAGAACGGCAATAGCAGCAGGTAGTACAGTTTCTTTGTTTTCATATCTTTAAAAGGATAAAAAAAGAGGATACGCCCCTTCTCTTGGCAAGGCGTACCCTCTTTATTGGGTGGTAATTATTCTTGGATAGACAGGTCTTGTATCTCTACGGTGGGAGCAGCCTCCGAGTCGCTCTTGTAGTGGAAGCCCAGGTAAATTTGCTGGCCCACGTAGGCACTCATGTCTATGTTCTCGATGGTTACGAAGGTCCAGCTATTGCCTTCCGGCCATCCGGTGATGTCGAGTGTTTCCCATGTGGCGGTGGTGGCGTCGCCGCTATAATCGGTTGAGATGTTTACGGTGAAGTACTTTCCTACCTCCTTTCCACTCAGGAAGTTGATAGCTACGTCGAACTTCATAACCGGAGCTACGGCCTTGCCCAAGTCTATCTCGGGCGAGATAAGCCAGCTTTCAGTTTCCTTGTTGGTGCTGTTGGCATAGCCGGAAGCTTTCCAACCGTAGGCGTTGTCGAGCGACCATACGTAGGTCAGGCCGTCCAAGGCAATGTCTTGCGTGGTGAAGCCGCCGCTTTCGCCATCGAGCAGGGTAGACGAGTAGTACACCTTGGCTTCGAGCCATTCGCCGTCGGTCTTCAGGAAGACGATGGAGGTACGCTGTGCCACGGTGGTTACCACCCAGTTGGCACCGTCGTAGATGAACTCGGTAGCCGTGATGGCTCCGTCGCCGTTGGTGTAGACCACGGCCACTACGTCGTCGGCACCGGCATACGGATAGGCCTGCTTCAGGTAGATGGGCAACGTTTCTTCCGGATAGCGGATGGTAGAGTAGCCAATCTGGTCGTAGTCGGACGGTTGCAGCACGGCTATTTCGGCAGCATCGGTAGAGTAGGCCACCCAGGTGCTTCCGTTGAAGCGGTAAACGGCCGATGTATTCGGTGTTACGGCGGCACGGGTGTTGGCTGCCAGGCTTGCCGTGCTGGCGGCATCGTAGCCGGTCACAACATACATGGTGATTTGGTCAACTGAACCATAACGGAAAGCTTCGTCAATGGTGAAGTAGGGCAGGTCGGCATCCGCATCGATTTCAATGGCCGGCGACACGATGTACGAATCTGTCTCATGGTCAACACCGCTTACATAACCGCTGGCTTTCCAGCAACTGTATCGGTCGTCCAACCCCCAAACATAACTGAGGCCTCCCAGATTGACATCATAAGTGGTGAATCCGCCGCCGTCGGCCAAGGAATTGGAGAAATAGACGTTCTCGTCAATCTTGTCGGCAGCATACGAACCGAAAGAGTAGGAGGCGGATCCGTCATCTGCGTCAACAAAATAGTTCAGCTTCACGCTCTTTCCTTTTTCTACGTTCGTGATGGTAAAGAGGTCGGCACCTCCGGCTGTTTCAATCGTCCAGTCAAAGCCGCTTTCACCAATGGCGTCGGCCACGTTGAAGCTGTCGTAGTTGCCACTCATGTACAGGTATTTGCCAATGGCATTTTTCAGTGAATACCCAACTGCGGTAGCTTCTACGGTTACTACGGAGTAGGCAGCATCGGCAGCGGAAATCACGCCGTCCGTCACCGTGATGGGAGAGGGGTGCATATAGCCGTAATTATAGCTGTCTCCATCGAGGCGTCCGAACGGATAGTAATTGCCGTCTGCTCCCAGAGAGGCAATCACGTAGTTGCCTGCTCCGGCAAAATCGTCTTCCGTGGCCAGCTTCTTGAACGAACCGTCGCTTTGTTCGGCAAACAGGTACACATCGAGGTAGAGCACGGCCAAGGCATGGAAGTTTCTCAGTTCCCAAGTAGGGCCGCCGCTGGTGGTGCTGGTGTAGCGGAACGCCACGTTGATGGTTTGCCCTTTAAATTCTGACAGGTCTACCGGGCCTACGTTCACAAAGTTCCAGTTCTGTCCGGCAGAACGCACGGGAATTGAAGTCAGTTCTGTCCATACGGGTTCGGCAGGTTCTTCTCCACCGCCATCTCCGCCGATACTGGGCTCGGTGTCGGAGTAAGCGTAGTTCACCAGCAGCATGTCGCCTTCGGTGGCATCGGGGTTGGCTGCGCTCAAGATGGATGGGATTTCCCTTAAGGTAGAGGGCGAAAGATAGTTGGCTGTTACCCGGTCGCCCCACACTGTCTTGTAGTCGTCGGAGGTCAGGGCGTAGCTCTTGATGCCGTTGAAGTCGTTCAGGTAGTCCGGCAGGTTTTCGTATTCATCGTAATAGATGGTCACTTTCGAGCCGTTGTCGTAGTAGGGGAACTGTTGTTCGATGTAGGCGGGCAGGTACCAAACTGCCGGAGCCATTTCGGTGAAATAGCCGTTGGTACCTACGGCTTCCAATGCTTTCTTGTAGGTTTCTCCTTCGGGGTCTTTCGAAGTGGCCAGGTTTTTATTGGCTTGCAGCCCCGCAATGGTTTTATAGTCGGTAGCGGCCAAGGTCAGCGTGTCATTGCCTATGTCGGTAGGCTTAGCCAGCTCATCGAAACCGGGGAAGTGGTCCTCGTTGTAGTCGCAACTGGCCACGCTGAGCGAAGCGGCTGCAAACAAACTGTATAGGATGTATTTATGTTTCATAATCTGTTGCGTTAGGGATTAGAAGTTGAATTTCAGTCTCACGGAGTAGGTGCGTCCGAAGCCGTAGAACACGCGCTCTACGTCTTCCCACGTGCTGCCATCCCAGGCGTCGGCGATGTACTCTTGGTTGAAGAGGTTGTTGACGTTGCCGCTGAGGGTGGCGCGTACCTTGCCGAAGTCGAAGGTGTAGCCGGCGTTGAGGTCGAACAGGTGGTAGGAGGGCACTTGCCAGGGCTTGCCGACGATGTATTCTTCGCCCAGTTTGGCCGAGCCGGCTTCGATGTCGTAGTCGGCGAAGAGGCGTGCGGCGAAGTTCCAGTCGAGGCCGATGCGCAGGCCTTCCAGGGGGCGGAAGGTGACGCCGAGGGCTGCGGTGGTCTGTGCGGAGCCGCCCACGTTGACGTTGTCCATGCGGATCCGGTAGCGGTAGTCTTCGACGTTAGCCGTGTTGTTTATCGGTTGTTCGGCGGCTATGTCCATGATTTGGCCTGAGGAGTTGTAGAAGAAGCCGGTGGCGAGGCCGTCCCAGCGCCAGTCGCCCCAGGAGAACATGCCGTCGAGGCTGAACCAGCGGGTGGGGCGGTAGTTGAAGTCGAGCTCGATACCCATGTGCTTGGCGTTGGCGCCGGTCATGTTGAGGGTGTAGCGTTCGCCGCTGCGGCCGGTTTGGCTGTCGTAGAGGCTCTTGTCCATCCACTGGGTGTAGTAGGCGTTGACGTTGGCTGCGAAGACGCGGCTGCGGAAGCCGTAGCCCACTTCGAAGGACATGACCTTTTCGTTGAAGGCGTCGGGGTTGCGGTCGTGGGAGTTCTGGGAGTTGATGAACGAGGTGTCGAACATCGGGGCGCGGCTGATGAAGCCGGCGTTGAAGAAGACGTTGTGCTTGTCGGTCAGGTTGTAGTTGACGCCGCCTTTGACGTTGCCGCCCAGGTAGTTCTTCTTGCCGGACTTGGCGTGGTCGGCGTCGTAGTAGAAGCGGTCGTAGCGCCAGTAGCCGGTGTTGGACAGGCCGCCGGAGATGAAGGCTGAGAGCTTGTCGCGGTTGTATTCCAACTGGGCGAAAACGCCTTCGGTCATGACGTGGCCGTCGTAGTCGCGGAAGATGACGTCTCCCACGCCGAGTTTCTGGTTGACGAAGGCGGGGTTGGCGGCGGCGGCGTTGTTGGCGGCCGATACGTTGGAGCGGTTGTAACTGTCGACGAAGTACTGGCCGCTGAAGAGGTCGGTGATGATGTTCTGGTGCAGGCCTTTGTAGTAGCGGAAGTCGATGCCGCCGTAGAAGTCGAAGTATTCGCCGAACTTGGTGGTGTAGGTGGACAGGAGTCCGTACCATTCGTGGTTGTTCATCTGCTTGCCTATGATCATCTTCGAGCCGGTGGTGCTGGCGGCGTTGAGGGCGTCGACGGCGTCGTAGTCGAAGGTGCCGTCGGGTCGGCGGAAGGTGTTGTTGACGTAGCCGTTGGAGGCGCCGTACCAGAGGTTGCGGTGTTCGCTGTCACCGCTGGTGTAGCTGCCGTGTCCCTGGGCGATGGAGGCGTAGACGGCGGTGCTGAGGCTGGACTTGTGGTCGATTTGCCAGAGGTGGTTGAGCGAGATTTGGGGTTTGTGGTAGGCGTTGAAGTTGGACACGAAGGCCTGGCCGTTGCGGTAGCCGAAGGTGGGGTTGTACTTGTAGGGGCTGTCGTCGCCCATGTACTGTTTGACGCGCTGCCACTCTTTGATGGAGAGGGCGTTGTTGTAGTTGCGCTGGTCGTGTGTCTGGGGTGCGCCGAAGACGGTCAGCGAGAGTTGGTGGTTGTCGTTGATGCGCTTGGCGATGCTGGCGAAGTAGTTGTAGCCTTCGAAGGCGGTGCCTTGGATGTAGCCGTCGCCCCAGGTTTTGGCTCCGAGCAGGGTGAAGGCCCAGCCGTCTTTGGTGAGGCCGGAGGATACGGTGAAGAGTATCTTGTTGTATCCGTCGTTACCCATGGCGTAGGAGATGGAGCCGCCTTTCTTGGCGTCGGTGCTCTTGGTGATGATGTTGATGGAGCCGCCGACGGCGGGGACGGAGACTTTGGATGCACCCAGTCCGCGCTGCACTTGCATGGTGCTGGTGACGTCGCTGAGGCCGGCCCAGTTGGACCAGTAGACTTTCTGGTTCTCCATGCCGTTCATGGGGACGCCGTTGATCATCATGGCCACGTTTTCGCTCTTGAAGCCGCGGACGCGGGTGCTGGCGTCGCCGTAGCCGCCGCCGTCTTTAGTGACGTAGACGCCGGGGGTGGATTTGAGCAGTTCGGGGAACTCCTGTGTGCCGAGCTTCTCTTCGATGAAGGCGGGGCCGATGTTGCTGACGGCGATGGGGGTGCGGCGGTCGACGGCCACGCTGGAGGTGATGGTGACGTCGGCCAGCAGCACGGCGTCGGCCTGCATGCGGAAGGTGCCGAGCTGGGTTTTGCCGTCTTCAAGGGTGTACTTCATTTCCTTGTAGCCGACGTAGGTGAACACGAGGGTGGCGCGTGCGGGGACGGTCTGCTGGAAGTTGCCGTCGATGTCGGTCACGCTGCCTTGTGTGGTGCCTTCCACCACGACGCTGGCTCCGATGAGCGGTTCGCCGGTCTCGGCGTCGACCAGTTGGCCGCTCACCTTGACGTTCTGCGCGTAGGCCGTGAGGGTGCCCACGCAGAGCAGGGCTGACAACAGGATGTGCATCAAATGTCTTTTCATACTGTTTGTTGTTTAGTGAATAATTAGTGAATATTTACTGTTAACGCATCGTTAACATCTGTTTCGTTGTGCAAAGGTAAGCAATATAACTTAAATGTATGTTACAACAGTATGACTATTTGCAGGGGTGAAGTGTTAAAAGCGAGGGGGAGGGGGGGGGTGGAGGGGGAGGCTGTCATCCTGAGTGGAGCGCAGCGGAATCGAAGGGTCTCACCTGGAGCAAGGGGGAGGGCTCGTAGGGAGGCCTTTCGACTGTGCTCTGCGGGCTTCGCTCGGGATGACGGGGTGAGAGAGGGGGAAAGTTCAGGAAGGGAGAGGGAGCTGTCATGTTGAGCGGAGCGGAGCGCAGTCGAAACATCTCCCTTACGTTGTAGGTGCTCGTAGGGAGATCCTTCGACTGCGCCCTTCGGGCTCCGCTCAGGATGACAGGAAAGAGGGGGCGTAAGTCGGGAGGGGATGTGGCATCTGTCATCCTGAGTGGAGCGTAGCGGAATCGAAGGATCTCACCTGGAGCCAGGGGGGGAGTGGGATGTGTGTGGGGGCCTGAAAATCTCACACCCCCGTGAGCTATATACCTCACGGGGGTGTGACCTATGTACCTCACGGGGGTGTGAGGTAGCGACCTCACGGGGGCGTGAGTTTTTTCCCTTATCCGAAGGTGCCCTGCCCGCTGTCGTCGTCATCGCCACTGCCGGGGGTGGTGGGCGATGATGCCTGTCCCACGGTGAAGGCGCTCTGGAGGGTGAACTCGCGGGGCTCTTTCAGGAAGACGCCGCGCCGCGAGCCTATCTGCGTCTTGAGCGTCACCGACCACGTCGACCCGTCGGGTGCCGAGGCGGGCATGATGAAGCCCACTTCCTTCGGTTCGTTGGGGTAGAGGTCGGCGGCGGGGATGAAGATGGGTTCGGCCTCCTGGTCGGTGCGGGTCAGGGTGATGCCCACGCCCGAGTCGGCCGGGCCGCCCACCTTGAGGTTGCGCCCGCGGATGATGGTGGTCGCGCCGGCCTTGACGGGCACGGACTCGCCGCGGGTGACGGCGTCGGGGTTCTTGGCGTCTTGCGAACTGATGACGGCCGAGATTTGCGGCCCCACCTTCGCCTTGTCCACCTCGACGTTGATTTTAGCGTTGCCCAGCATCGTGGTCATCCCCTGGCTCATGGTGTAGCCCACGCTCAGCTTGATGCGGCTCGTGTCGATGTTGTCCAGCTCGGCGTCCGTCACGATGCCCTGCACGTTGGTCTGGAAATAGCCCAGCGGGGTGTTCACGCTGAAGCCGTTCGACAGATACCACGCCGCCAGCTCCAGCACCTCGTTGGTCAGCATCTCCACCTCCGACGCCGTCTTTCCCCCGTGGCTCTTGGCCACCTCCTTCGCCAGCGTCTTGATGTCGAGCGTGTCCTGCCGCCTGATGCTCAGGTAATAATCGTTGTCGACGTCCTTCGTCAATACATTCTCTTGCGCCAGCAGGTTCAGCACACTGCGCTGGCTGTTCTTCTCTTCCATAATCTTTGGGTATTAATAAGGTTATTACTAAACTTGTTACTCTCTTGTCCCTCCGCCCTCCCTTGTCAACTCGTATCTCGTAGCTCGTATCTCGTAGCTCGTCAACTCATCAACTTATGAATCACCAGCCCCGACCGCAGCTTCGGTTCGAACCACGTCGTCTTGGGCGGCATGATATTGCCCGTGTCCGCGATGTCCATCAGTTGCTTCATGCTGACCGGGTACAGCGCCAGCGCCGCGGCCATCTCGCCCGAGTCCACCCGCCGCTTCAGCTCCTCCAGGCCGCGTATGCCGCCCACGAAGTCGATGCGCTTGTCCGAGCGGAGGTCACGTATGCCCAGCAGCTCGTCCAAGATGTAGCGCGACGAGATGGTCACGTCCAGCACCCCGATGGGGTCCGCGTCGTCATACGTCCCCTCGCGCGCCGTCAGGCTGTACCACCGGCCCCCGACGTAGAGCGAGAAGTTGTGCAGCCCCGTCGGCCGATAGGGCTCGCCGGCGCCCCTGTCCTCCACCGTGAAGTGCCGCTCCAGCGCGCGGACGAACTCGTCGGGCGTCATCCCGTTCAGGTCGCGCACCACCCGGTTGTAGTCGATGATGGTCAACTGCCCCGCCGGGAAGCACACGGCCATGAAGTAGTTATACTCCTCGTCCCCCCGGTGATTGGGGTTCTGCCGCGCCTTCTCCGCACCCACCAGAGCCGCCGCCGCGCTGCGGTGATGGCCGTCGGCGATGTAGAGGGCCGGCATCTTGGCAAACTCTCGCGTGATGGTTGCGATGTCCGCCTCGTCATCAACTATCCAGAACGTGTGGCCGAAGCCGTCACCCGGCGCCACGAAGTCATACTCCGGCTGGCGGGACGTGTAACGGGCCACCAGCGCGTCCAGCACCTCGTTGTCCGGATAGGCGAAGAACACCGGCTCGATGTTGGCGTTGCACACCCGCACGTGCTTCATCCGGTCCTCCTCCTTGTCGCGGCGCGTCAGCTCGTGCTTCTTGATCGTGCCGTTCAGGTAGTCCGGCACGTAGGCGCCCACCACCAGGCCGTACTGCGTCCGCCCGTTCATGGTCTGCGCGTAGATGTAGTACCGTTCCTCCGGGTCCTGCACCAGCCAGCCGCGGTCTTGCCACAACTGGAAGTTCTCCGCCGCCTTGCGGTACACCCGCTCGTCGTGCTCGTCCGTCCCCACGGGGAAGTCAATCTCCGGGCGGATGATGTGGTAGAGGGACATCTCGTTGCCCTCGGCCTCGCGGCGTGCCTCGTCCGAGTTCAGCACGTCGTAAGGGCGCGATGCCACCCGCTCCACCAGTTGGCGGGGCGGGCGCAATCCTTTAAAGGGTTTGATGGTTGCCATGTCGCGCCTCCCTTCTTACTTGTTCACCCGGAAGCGTTCGCACCCGTCCTTCAGGAAACCCACAATCTGGCGTGCGGCAGCGATGCCCGCGTTGATGTTGGCCTCGGCCGTCTGCGCACCCATCTTCTTCGGGGTGGAGAAGTAGCGCCCGGCGGCCACCTCTTGGAACTCGGCGTGGCGCACAGGCATGATGTCGGTCATATACTTCAAGTCCGTGCGTTCGCCCAGCAGACGGAGCAACCCTTCCTCGTCGATGACCTCCTTGCGTGCCGTGTTGATAAGGACGCCGCCCTTGGGCATTCGTCCCACCAGGTCGTGGCCTATCGAGCCCTTCGTCTCCGGCGTGGCGGGGATGTGCAGCGACACGATGTTCGACTCCTTGTAGAGCTCTTCCGGACTGCCGACCGGCGTGATGCCGTCCTGCTTCATGGCCTCTACGGCAGCGGGGAAGGCATCATAGGCCAGGATGTCCATGCCGAATCCCTTGGCTATGCGGGCCACGTTGCGTCCCACGTTGCCATAAGCGTGTATGCCCAGCTTCTTGCCCCGGAGCTCCGTGCCCGAAGTGCCGTTGTACAGGTTGCGCACGGCCATCACCATCAGGCCGAAGGCCAGTTCGGCCACGGCGTTCGAGTTCTGGCCCGGCGTGTTCATCACGCAGACCCCGTGGGCGGTGGCGGCTGCCAAGTCCACATTATCATAACCGGCACCGGCGCGTACCACAATCTTCAACTGCTTGGCTGCATCCAGCACCTCGGCATCCACCACGTCACTGCGGATGATGAGGGCATCGGCATCGGCCACGGCCTCGAGCAGACGGGCCTTCTCGCCATATTTCTCCAGCAATGCCAATGTGTAACCGGCGTTTTCTATCTCTTTACGTATGCCGTCCACAGCCACTTGGGCGAACGGCTTGTCTGTTGCGACTAATACTTTCATAATGGTAAGATGGTTAAGTGATAATTGAGTTGACAAGGAGACGAGTTGACAAGGGATAACTCCTGTCCTCGTAGCCTCGTTAGCTTGTCTCCTCGTTAGCTTGTAGCCTCGTTAACTTGTCAACTTGTCTCCTCGTCAACTAAAAAGGATTCATCAATGGTTGCGTTCGAACTCCTGCATGCAGTCGATAAGAGCCTGTACGCTTTCCTTGGGCAAGGCGTTGTAGCACGATGCGCGGAATCCGCCCACCGAGCGGTGTCCCTTGATGCCTACCATGCCGCGCGAGGTGGCAAATGCCAGGAAGTCGGCCTCCAGCTCCTTGTATTCGGGTGCCATGACGAAGCAGATGTTCATGCGCGAACGGTCTTCCTGCACGGCTGTCCCTTGGAAGAGCTTGTTGCGGTCTATCTCGCCGTAGAGCATTTCCGCCCGCTCGGTAGCGCGGCGGTCCATCTCCGGTATGCCACCTTGCGCCTTGATCCAGCGCAGGGTCTGCAGGGCGGCGTAAATGGGTACGACGGGCGGTGTGTTGAACATCGAGCCTCCGTCTACATGTGTCTTGTAGTTCAGCATGGTGGGTATGTATCTGCTGACTTTGCCCAGGGCGTCGTCTTTGACAATGACGAAGGTCACGCCGGCGGGGGCCAGGTTCTTTTGTGCACCTCCATAGATACATATATATTTAGACACGTCTACGGGACGGGAGAAGATGTCCGACGACATGTCTCCTACCAACGGTACATTGACGTCGGGGTCTGTACGTAATTCGGTACCGAAGATGGTGTTGTTGGTCGTGATATGGAAATAGTCTGCATCAGCAGGCACGGTGTAGCCTTTGGGGATGAAGGTGTAGTTGGCATCGGCCGATGAAGCGACTTCTACTACTTCGCCCAGTCCTTTTGCCTCTTTCATGGCTTTTTTGGCCCAGGTGCCGGTGTTGAGGTAGGCTGCTTTGTGCTCCAGGAAGTTGTAGGGCACCATGCAGAATTCCAGGCTGGCGCCTCCGCCGAGGAAGAGGACGCTGTATCCGTCGGGAATGTCGAGCAGTTCTTTGAACAAGGCGCGTGCTTCGTCTACCACGGGTTGGAAGTCTTTGGCACGGTGGCTGATGCACATCAGCGAGAGGCCCGAACCGTTAAAATCCAAAATAGCTTGAGCTGTTTTCTCAATCACCTCGCGGGGCAGAATGGAAGGTCCCGCATTAAAGTTATGTTTCTGCATAGGTAAAATGTTTTTTAGTTACACATTTAGTTTGTTAATTGGTGTCTTATGACCGGGCGAAATTACGGAAATATTTCGGTAAAGCAAATCTTTCCTGCTGCTTTTTCAGCAGATGGGGTGTTTTTCCTTTCGTTTTAATGTCGGAAGGGTGATTTCTGTGCCAATTTGTTATGCGGAAGTGCCAATGTCTGGCGGGTGGATGCGTTTTGTAAGCGGGCGGGGGTGGTGCGGATGGAATTGTCAGTATTCGGGTGTGAAAAGTGCGTGTTTGTCACTTTGCCTGCTCGATGCGTGTGTGCAGGCCTTTGATTTTTTCGCCTTGTACCAGGCGGAGTGTCTGGGCGAGGCGGTTGCGGCGTATGGCGGCGAGGGCGAAGTGGGGGAGTATGTCGATGCGTCCGAGGTCGTCGCGACTGAGTCCTGCTTTTTTGCAGAGGAAGCCTACGATGTCGGCGCGGCTCAGGCGGTCGCGTTTTCCTTTGCCTATGTAGATGGTGGCCCAGTCGGGGCGTGGGATGGGGGGCGTGGTGGCGGGCAGGTCGAGGGCTGGTATGTGTGGGGGGAGCCAGTCGGGGCGTTTCTCGTCGGTGTGCAGGATGAGGTAGGCGTTGCCGCGTGCGTTCCAGCGGGCTGTGCGTCCGTTGCGGTGTGTGAAGGTGTCGGGGGTGAGGGGGAGGTGGTAGTGGACGATGTTGGCCACGCCGTCGATGTCGAGCCCGCGGGCGGCGAGGTCGGTGCAGATGAGGACGGGGGTGGTGCCGTTGCGGAATTTGTAGAGGGCTCGTTCGCGGTTGTCTTGTTCCATGCCGCCGTGGAAGGGGGAGGCGGGGAAGCGTCGGTCGCGGAGGAAGCGGGCGATGCGGTCGACGCTTTCGCGGTGGTTGGCGAAGACGAGTGTGGAGGCGTTGCCCAGTGTGCAGAGGAGGCGGAAGAGGGTTTCGAGCTTGTCTTTGGCGGGGGAGGGGACGGTGTGCAGGGTGAGCCGGTCGTCGGTTGTATGGGTTTGGAGGAAGTCGAGGCGCAGGGGTGCGGCTTCGGGGTCTTGTGTGGGGCAGGCGAAGGGGGGCAGGTCGGCGGTGTCGGTGGCCGAGAGGAGCACGCGGCGTTTGACGGCGGGCAGCAGTCGGATGATTTCTTCCATTTCTTCCTGGAATCCGAGTTCGAGGCATTTGTCAAATTCGTCGATGATGAGTGTGTGCACTTGGCCGGTCGGGAAGTTGTTCTTGCGCAGATGGTCGGCCAGGCGTCCGGGTGTGGCGACGATGAGGGCGGGGTGTGTTTGTTGCATCAGGCGGTGTTCGTCCATGGTGGGTCGGCCTCCGTGGCAGCAGAGTGCGCGCAGCGGTGTCCGCATGTCGGCGAAGACGCGGGTGGTTTGCAGGGCCAGTTCGCGTGAGGGTGAGATGACGATGGCTTGTACGTCGGGTTGGTGTTCGTCCAGTCCGGTGGCCAGGGGGAGGAGGAATGCCAGTGTTTTGCCGGTGCCTGTGGGTGAGAGCAGGATGAGGTCGCGGCCGGTGGTCCAGGCTTGTGCCGTGGCTTCTTGCATGGGGGTGAGGGAGGTGATGTTCAGGCGGGCGAGTATGTCGAGGTGTTGCATAGTGAATGTTTGATGTTTCCGGGCGCAAAGATACGTTTTTCTGGAGAGAATCTGGGATGGGCGGGGCGGAATCTTGTTGGCTGCCCGGGCGGATAAGTTTTGTTAAGACGGGGTAACTTGTTTTAAGATGCCTCGTCGGGCGGGATTGCCTACTTTTGTCTGCCGGACAAGGCGGGGGAAAGTGTGTCTGCGAGATGGCTTTCCTGGCTGCCGCTCCGGGCACGGTCGGGTGGGTTGACGGCGTGTGCCGCGGGATTTGTGTATCGACCCAATCAAACAACAGGACATGAAAAGAAAGAAGATTTTAGGCCGTTTGGCCGGCGGTTGCCTGGTGGCGGCCGTGTGTGTGGCGTGCTCGCCCGGTGCGGGCTTGGAAGGTGAGTGGGTGCAGCCCGTGCCCGGCATGGTGGGCAGTGAGCAGGGCTTTTCGCTGCAGGCGGGGGGCAAGGCTGAGTCCATCGGCATAGCTACGTTGCAGTACGAGTCGTGGGCGAGGGAAGGAGACCGGCTTATCCTGAAGGGGAAGAGCATCGGCAATCATCAGACCCTTGATTTTTCGGACACCTTGTCGGTGGAGAAGCTGACGGCGGACAGCCTGGTGCTGAAGCGGGGCGCTCTGTCGATGAGCTACGGCCGGAGGCGTTGAGCCTGGCAGGCGGGCTGGTGAAAACAACAATCACGCGATGGAAATGCAACCTCTTTCTCCCGACATCCGCCTGGTCACGGCGGACAAGAAACGCTACCTGCCCCTGTTGCTGCTGGGCGACGAGCAGGAGTCGATGATAGACCGCTACCTGGAGCGGGGCGACCTCTACGTCCTCTCGGCCGCCGACGGCGAGGCGCTGGCCGTGGCCGTGGTCACCCTGGAAGGCGAAGGCGTCTGCGAGCTGAAGAACCTGGCCGTCAATCCCCGCCACTGGCGCCGGGGACTGGGCCGGCGGATGGTCGAAAACCTCTGCGCGCTCTACCGTGCGACGTGCCACACCATGCTGGTCGGCACGGGCGACAGCCCCCGCACGGTGGGCTTCTACCGCAGTTGCGGCTTCGTCTACTCGCACACCGTGCCCGACTTCTTCACGCGCCTCTACGACCATCCCGTCGTGGAAGATGGACGCCTGCTGCGCGACATGCTCTACTTCCGGCGGCAACTGCGGACGGAAACAGGCGGCGGAGACGAAAAAAATGAGTAGCTCGACGAAAAAAAAACGCCCGGCCCGTGAACAAACCATCGGCACCCGGTGTTAACACTCTGACCGGGGTCGCTGCAAACCCTGCCCAGACCTTACCCAAACCCTGGTGCAGAGTTTACCCAAACCCTGGTGCAGAGTTTACCCAAACTCTGGTGCAGAGTTCACCCGAAGTCTGGTGCAGAGTTTGACGGAGCCCGGGCGGAACGTTCCGGAAACCTGCCCGCAATGACGGTGAGACCTGTACAGTTGGATGATATAATAACCTTTTAAAATGAAAAGACAATGAAAGCAACTTACAACTTGTCCAAGAAGTTGGACCTGAAGACCAAAACCAAGAAATGGTATGCCACACCCGCTTCGAAAGGAGCGCTTGACAATGACGAAACCGCCGCCCTCGCCGTGGTCGACACCACGCTCTCCAAGGGCGAGTTCAACCACGCCATGGAAGTGGCCAGCGAGAAGCTCATCCCCGCCGTCCTGAGCGGCCTGACCGTCACCATCGGCAAGCTGGGCAAGCTCCGCCTCTCCTTCGGAAGCCAAGGCGTGGAAAACATCGACGACTTCGACGCCCGCACGATGATCCAGAACGCCAAGTTCATCTTCACCCCCTCCAAAGAACTGAAAGCAGCCCTCGCCACGGCCACCTTCGAAGTAGAAGGCGTCGTCGAAGACGGCATCAAGTACGGCTCCACCCGCTCCTACAAGCTGGCCAAAGGACTCATCACCCCCGACCAGCCCGACACCGAAGACCCCGACAGCGGCGACGACAGCGGCCAAGGCACCTTCGGATAACCCTCCGCCCAACACCCCGGCGGGACGCCCACGGCGAGGCGTCCCGCTTTTTTTATGCCCCATCCCTCCAAACTTCGCGAAAAACTTATTATCTTTGCGGGTCATTTTAAGCGAACTACAAAAAAACAACGATATGAACATCTCTTACAACTGGTTGAAAGAATACGTCGACTTCACCCTCGACCCCCACGAAGTAGCCGCCGCGCTCACCTCCATCGGGCTCGAAACAGGCAGCGTCGAACCCGTCGAAACCATCAAAGGAGGCCTCCAGGGACTCGTCGTCGGCGAAGTCCTCACCTGCGAGCCCCATCCCAACTCCGACCACATGCACGTCTGCACCGTCCGCCTCGCCCCCCAAGGCGAACCCGTACAGATAGTCTGCGGCGCACCCAACGTCGCCGCCGGCCAGAAAGTCATCGTCGCCACCCTCGGCACCAAGCTCTACGACGGCGACCAATGCTTCACCATCAAACGCTCCAAGCTCCGCGGCATCGAATCCAACGGCATGATTTGCGCCGAAGACGAGATAGGCGTCGGCACCGACCACGCCGGCATCATCGTCCTCCCCGCCGACACACCCGTCGGACTCCCCGCCAGCCAATATTATAATGTGCAGAACGACTACCTGCTCGAAGTCGACATCACACCCAACCGTGCCGATGCCTGCTCACACTACGGCGTGGCCCGCGACCTCTACGCCTGGCTCATCCAGAACGGACACCCCGCCACCCTCCGCCGACCCTCGGTAGACACCTTCACCGTCGACAACCACGACCTCGACATCTCCGTCCGCGTCGACAACCCCGAAGCCTGTCCCCGCTACGCCGGCGTCACCGTCAGCGGCGTCACCGTCCGCGAAAGCCCCCAATGGCTCCAGGACAAACTCCGCACCATCGGCCTCCGCCCCATCAACAACGTGGTCGACATCACCAACTACATCGTCCACGCCTTCGGACAACCCCTCCACTGCTTCGACGCCGCCCAGGTGCAAGGCCGCCAAGTCATCGTCCGCACCCTGCCCGAAGGCACCCCCTTCGTCACCCTCGACGGCACAGAACGTCGCCTTAGCGACCGCGACCTCATGATATGCAACGCCCACGAACCCATGTGCATCGCCGGAGTCTTCGGCGGACTCGCCTCCGGCTCCACCGAGCACACCACCGACGTCTTCCTCGAAAGCGCCTACTTCCATCCCACCTGGATACGTAAAACAGCCCGCCGCCACGGCCTCAACACCGACGCCTCCTTCCGCTTCGAACGCGGCGTCGACCCGAACAACGTCATCTACTGCCTGAAACTCGCCGCCATCATGGTCAAGGAACTCGCCGGAGGCACCATCTCCAGCGACATCAAAGACGTCTGCAACGCACAGTTCCCACCCTTCCGCGTCGAGCTTCCCTACCAATACGTCCACGACCTCGTCGGCAAAACCATCCCCGAGACCACGATTAAAAGCATCGTCACCAGCCTCGAGATGCAGATTGTCGACGAGACACCCGACGCTCTCACCCTGGACGTCCCCCCCTACCGCGTCGACGTCCAGCGCCCCTGCGACGTGGTCGAAGACATTCTCCGCATATACGGATATAATAATGTAGAGATACCCACCACGCTGCACTCCAGTCTGACCACCAAAGGAGGAGAAGACACCTCGAACCGCCTGCAGAACCTCGTGGCCGAACAACTCGTAGGCTGCGGATTCAACGAGATACTCAACAACTCACTGACCCGCGCCGCCTACTACGATTCCCTCCAGTCCTATCCCGCCGACCGCCTGGTCCGCCTCCTCAATCCCCTGAGCGCCGACCTCAACGTCCTGCGCCAGACCCTCCTGTTTGGCGGACTCGAGAGCATCGCACGCAACGCCAACCGCAAGAACTCCGACCTGAAGTTCTTCGAATTTGGCAACTGCTATCACTACGATTCCGCCAAAGCCGCCGACGGACGTCCCCTGGCTCCTTACAGCGAAGAACTGCACCTCGGTCTCTGGCTCACCGGCAAGCGCGTCGCAGGCTCCTGGGCGCACCCCGACGAAGACTCCTCCGTCTACGAACTGAAGGCCTACGTCGAAAACATCTTCGCCCGCCTCGGCCTGAACAAGCGCGACCTCGTCATCGGCAACCTGACCGACGACATCTTCGCAGCCGCACTCTCCGTCCACACCCGCGGCGGCAAACGGCTGGCATCCTTCGGCATCGTCACCCGCAAACTCCTCAAGGATTTCGACATCGAACACGAAGTCTACTTCGCCGACCTCAACTGGAAAGAACTGCTGAAAGCCGTAAGAAACGTAAAAACCAGCTTCCAAGAACTTTCCAAGTTCCCCGCCGTGAAGCGCGACCTGGCCCTGCTGCTCGACAAGGCAGTGCCGTTTGCCGAAATAGAAAAGATTGCTTACGAGACCGAAAAGAAACTATTGAAAGACGTTTCCCTCTTCGATGTCTACGAAGGAAAGAACCTGGAAACAGGCAAAAAGAGCTATGCCGTCAGCTTCTTGCTGCAGGACGAAAACGCTACGCTCAACGACAAGCAGATAGATAAAATCATGTCGAAGCTCATCGCCAACCTGGAAAACAAGTTGGGAGCCAAACTTCGCTAATCAATAAACCAATCATAAAACAATCATCCAATGGGAAGAGCATTTGAATATAGAAAAGCAACAAAACTGAAAAGATGGGGCCACATGGCCAAAACATTCACCCGCCTGGGTAAACAAATTGCCATTGCCGTGAAGGCAGGAGGCCCCGAACCCGAAAACAATCCGACACTGCGTTCCATCATTGCCACCTGCAAGCGTGAGAACATGCCGAAGGACAACATTGAGCGAGCCATCAAGAACGCGATGGGCAAGGACCAGAGTGACTACAAAGGTATGACTTACGAAGGCTACGGCCCCCACGGCATCGCCGTCTTTGTGGACACCCTGACAGACAATCCTACACGTACGGTGGCCGACGTCCGCTCAGTCTTCAATAAGTTTGGCGGCAACCTCGGTACGATGGGGTCGCTGGCTTTCCTCTTCGACCATAAGTGTGTGTTTACTTTCAAGAAGAAGGATGGCATGGACATGGACGAGTTCCTGCTCGACATGATCGACTACAACGTGGACGAAGACTATGACATCGACGAGGAAGAAGGCACTATCACTATCTATGGAGACCCCAAGAGCTATGCTGCTATTCAGAAGCACTTGGAGGAACAAGGCTTCGAAGATGTCGGCGGTGACTTCACTTACATCCCCAACGACCTGAAAGACGTGACACCCGAACATCGCGAAACAATCAATAAAATGGTGGAGCGTCTGGAAGAATTTGATGATGTACAAACTGTATATACGAACATGAAGCCCGAAGAAGGCGACGAATAAAAGAACGATGAGATACCATTATAAGACGAAAGGCACGTGTAGCACCGATATATTCTTGGACGTGGAAGAGGGCATACTTCGCGAGGTTGAGTACTGGAATGGTTGTAACGGCAACCTGCAAGGTATATCGCGTTTGGTAAAAGGAATGTCTGTTCAGGAAGTACTGGACCGCTTGGAAGGTATCCGTTGCGGCATGAGGCCGACTTCCTGTCCCGATCAATTATGCAAAGCTCTGCATGAGATGGGCTTTTAACGTGCTTGTTTGTCAAGAATGTATTTAAGGAGAAAAGGCCGTATGGGGTAAAAACCTGTGCGGCTTCTTTCTTTCATAAATTGAGGGTGATGAAAAATATCTGGAAAGAACTAAGGAATAAAGAGCATAAAAGGTACTTGGGCGGATTAGATGTGTTGCGATACATCGGCCCGGGATTGCTGGTGACAGTTGGTTTCATCGATCCGGGGAATTGGGCGTCGAACTTTGCTGCCGGCTCGGAGTTCGGGTACGAATTGTTGTGGGTGGTGACACTTTCCACTATCATGCTGATAATTTTGCAACATAATGTGGCACATTTGGGCATCGTTACCGGGCTTTGCCTGTCCGAAGCAGCTACAAAATATGCACCGCGCTGGGTGTCGCGTCCGGTGTTGGCAACGGCCGTGTTGGCTTCGGTGTCTACTTCTTTGGCCGAGATATTAGGAGGGGCTATCGCTCTTCAGATGTTGTTCGGCTTGCCGATTATTGTCGGGGCGATGTTGACTACGGTCTTCGTTTTCATTATGTTGTTCACCAATTCTTATAAAAGGATAGAGCGGGCCATCATTGGCTTTGTATCTATCATCGGACTTTCATTCATCTATGAATTGTTTCTGGTGGAAGTGGATTGGGGGCAAGCTGCGAGCGGTTGGGTAGTGCCTTCGTTGCCGTCAGGCAGTTTGTTGGTGGTGACCAGTGTGTTGGGGGCGGTTGTTATGCCGCACAACTTGTTTTTACATTCAGAAGTCATTCAGAGCCATGAATACAACAAACGTGATGGGAAATCGATACGCAGAAGATTGAAGTATGAGTTGTTTGACACGATGTTGTCGATGGTTATCGGATGGGCCATTAA
This sequence comes from Candidatus Bacteroides merdipullorum, assembly GCA_019116045.1. Lineage (GTDB taxonomy): Bacteria > Bacteroidota > Bacteroidia > Bacteroidales > Bacteroidaceae > Bacteroides > Bacteroides merdipullorum. Next base: position 23,744 of record DXCK01000089.1, read on the forward strand.
TAGTGCCATGATTTTGTTGGCAGCCACTACATTCTTTGCCAGCGGCACGCCGGTGGAGGAATTGCAGCAGGCGCAATCGTTGTTGCGCCCGTTGTTGGGAGATAATGCTGCGGTTGTGTTTGCATTGGCTTTGTTGCTGGCCGGGGTGTCATCTACCATAACGAGTGGCATGGCTGCCGGCTCGATTTTCGCAGGAATGTTTGACGAGCCGTACAATATTAAGGATACACATTCGCAGGTGGGAGTGGCTCTTTCTTTGGGCATCGCCCTGTTGCTGATAGTGTGCATAGGCAATCCCTTCAAAGGCTTGCTGTTGTCTCAGATGGTGTTGAGCATGCAATTGCCGTTTACGGTATTTCTCCAGGTGAGTCTGACTTCTTCCAAAAGGGTCATGGGAGAGTATGCCAATAGTCGTTTGACCAGTGTTGTGCTCTATGCCATTGCTACGGTGGTGACGGTGCTCAATGTCGCTTTACTGTGCTCGGCTTTGTAAAATGTCTTGATATAGAGAACCTGTTTTTATATGATAAATCATTATGGAACTAGAAGAACGGATAGATTTGGCGATAAGGAATTTCTATGAAGGATACAACTGTTCGCAGTCAGTTGTATCGGCTTTTGCCGACATGTATGGGTTTACGCGCGAACAGGCGCTGCACATGGCTGCATCATTCGGTGCAGGCATCGGGCGGATGCGCCTGACCTGCGGTGCCGTGTGCGGCATGTTGATGCTGGCAGGGCTGGAGAAATGTGCCTTGGAGGGGAGCGACCGTGCCAGCAAGTCGGCCAATTACGCCCTGGTGCAGCGTCTGGCGGCAGAGTTCAAGCGGCGCAATGGCTCCATTACCTGTGCGGAGCTATTGAAGTTGCGCAAGATAGAGCGCAGCTCCGTCCCGGAAGAACGCACGCCTGAATATTATGCCAAGCGCCCTTGTGCGCGCATGATTGAGAGTGCGGCCCGCATCTGGGTGGAATATCTGGAAGGAACCTTGCCCCCGGAGGATGCTTCGCAGCCTTCAGTCTGACCCACCGTGACCCTTTCCACGCTTGCACGAATCATAGAAAAGACATATCTTTGCAGACGGCATGAAATAGTAAGCGATGTTTCTGGAAATCATATATGATGATTTAGGGAATCATGTACGATGATTTGTAGAATCATATACGATGATTTTATGCCGATACGCTTGCCCGGTCATGGCTGGTCACGGATATGAATCGGCCAAGGTCACGGCAGCGGGGAACGGAATGTATAACTTAATACAAAAAAGACATGTTTTACAAGAAACAGAAGTTGCGCGGGAAGTGGTACCCGCGTTCGTTTACCGTCGATACTATCGACACGAAAGAAGTAGCTCGCAGGCTGTCGCTGATGTCCACCGTGACCGTGGGCGATACCTACGCCGTGCTCCTGGGGCTGGGAGAAGTGCTGGGCGAGCTGATGTCGCTGGGCAACTCAGTGAAACTGGACGGCCTGGGGACGTTCTACCTGGTGGGTAATGCCAACGGCGAAGGGGTGGACACTCCGGAAGAAGTCAGCCCGAAGCAATTCAAGAAGCTGACCGTGGCCTTTATCCCCGAATATCACCGGTCGCAGAAACGGCAGGTGACCGAAAAGACCATCGTGCCCAAGCGGGTGGAGTGGACGGAAATGTGAAGCACGGAAAAGAGCGAAGGACCGCCTCTTAAAGCATTAATCCTCAATCATATTTCCACGAAATCGCTCACTATCTCGCTTTTTTATATTATCTTTGTGGCGTGAAATAAAACATGACCGCTTTCGAGAACCGTCGATAAGGAAAAAGTGGCGGCCAATAATGTCTAACTTAAACACAATAGAAAATGTTACAAGAAAAAGCAGGTGAAATTGCAGGCAAAATCTGGAAAGCCTTGGATGGGACTGAAGGCATGACAGTCAAGCAAGTAAAGAAAGTAACGAAGTCGATAGACAAAGACCTGTATCTGGGCTTTGGATGGCTTCTGCGCGAAGACAAACTGTCAGTAACAGAAGTGGAAGGCGAACTCTTCGTCAAGTTGAAATGACTTTCAGACAATCAGGTATTTGCTGAAAAGATGCGCGCAGACACATACATGTCCGTTGCGCATTTTTTTATTATCTGCTCCTTTTTCGTATCTTTGCACACCTCTTTTTGAGATTGTTCATAAATATTCAATTTACTACATAGCAAATGAAGAACATCCGTAACTTTTGCATCATCGCACATATCGATCATGGTAAGTCTACACTAGCTGACCGTTTGTTGGAATATACTCATACGATACAAATCACCGAGGGACAGATGCTCGATGATATGGACTTGGAACGAGAAAGAGGCATTACCATCAAGAGTCATGCCATCCAAATGGAGTATGAATATAAGGGAGAGAAATATGTGTTGAATCTGATAGATACTCCGGGGCACGTAGACTTCTCATACGAGGTCTCTCGTTCCATTGCAGCTTGCGAAGGTGCGTTGCTCATTGTCGATGCTTCTCAAGGTGTACAGGCACAAACTATCTCCAATCTCTATATGGCCATCGAGCATAACTTGGAAATCATACCTGTGATAAATAAGTGTGATATGGCCAGTGCCATGCCAGAAGAAGTAGAGGATGAGATTATCGAATTGCTTGGATGCAAGCGTGAAGAAATAATCCGTGCTTCAGGGAAAACAGGGATGGGAGTCCCGGAAATATTGGCTGCAGTTATTGAACGCATCCCGCACCCGGTGGGAGATGAACAAGCCCCGTTGCAGGCCCTCATCTTCGATTCGGTGTTCAATTCTTTTAGAGGCATTATTGCTTACTTCAAGATAGAGAATGGCGTCATCCGGAAAGGAGACAAGGTGAAATTCTTTAATACCGGTAAAGAATATGAGGCCGATGAAATAGGCGTGTTGAAAATGGAACTTGTCCCTCGAGACGAATTACGTACAGGAGATGTGGGCTATATTATTTCCGGTATAAAGACTTCCCGCGAAGTGAGGGTAGGAGATACTATCACCCACATTGCACGGCCTTGTTCAGAAGCTATTGCAGGTTTCGAAGAAGTTAAGCCTATGGTCTTTGCCGGAGTATATCCTATTGAAGCAGAAGATTTTGAAGACCTGCGCTCTTCTCTGGAGAAATTGCAGTTGAATGATGCTTCTCTTACCTTCCAGCCAGAATCATCGTTGGCATTGGGCTTTGGTTTCCGTTGCGGCTTCTTGGGTCTGTTACACATGGAGATAGTTCAAGAACGTTTGGATCGTGAGTTTGGAATGAATGTCATAACTACCGTTCCCAATGTGTCTTACCTCGTTTATGACAAGCAAGGGCATGTCGTCGAAGTACATAATCCGGGTAGCATGCCTGATGCAACCATGATTGATCATATCGAAGAACCCTATATACGTGCGTCTGTCATTACTGCTACTACGTATATTGGCCCTATTATGACCCTGTGCCTTGGCAAGAGAGGGGAGTTGGTGAAGCAAGAATATATTTCTGGAAATCGTGTAGAAATCTATTATGACATGCCTTTGGGAGAAATTGTGATTGATTTTTATGACAAATTGAAGAGCATTTCTAAAGGTTATGCATCGTTTGATTATCACCCCAATGGCTTTCGTCCTTCAAAATTAGTGAAGTTGGACATCTTGCTTAATGGAGAGCCAGTTGATGCCTTGTCTACTTTGACGCACTTTGACAATGCTTATGAGTTGGGGCGTCGTATGTGTGAGAAGCTTAAGGAGCTTATTCCGCGTCAGCAGTTCGAGATTGCCATTCAAGCAGCTATTGGAGCGAAGATCATTGCAAGAGAAACTATCAAAGCTGTGCGTAAGGACGTGACAGCGAAATGTTACGGTGGCGATGTCAGCCGTAAGCGTAAGTTGTTGGAAAAACAAAAACGCGGTAAAAAGCGGATGAAGCAGATAGGAAATGTGGAGGTTCCGCAGAAAGCTTTCTTAGCTGTATTGAAATTAGATTGAATGTGGTTCAGGCAGACCCCGTATGGCAGGTTTGCCTGAATTTGATTAAAAGCAATCCCCACTACCAGACTCTATTGAGTTTTTGTAGTGGGGATTTCATTATTGTTAACCCTTATGGTAAGCTTTAAGTGTACACCCTCAGGGATTCGAACCCTGGACCCACTGATTAAGAGTCAGTTGCTCTACCAACTGAGCTAAGAGTGCACTTATATATTCTTATGGAGCGCAAAGGTAGACATTGTCCGGAATATATGCAAATAATCAGAATGGAATTTTGCAGGTCTGGTTAACAGGGGTTCGTTAAGTCAATTCATACAGGAGCGAAGGCGATGTGCGTTGTAGAGCTTCAACAATAACAGGCGTCTCATCAGGGTGAAGATGCTGTTGGAGAATGGTTTTGATACATTCTTCGGCCCGATTAGGGCAATTATTCTCACGACTGAGGTGGCATAGCCAAAGATGGCGCAGATGGGGTGGAAAATGTTGGTCTAGTAGAGTCGCAGCCTGGCGATTGGATAGGTGGCCTGTGGGACTTGCGATACGTGCCTTGAGATAGGCTGGATAGGAACCTCCTTGAAGCATTTCTTCATCGTAGTTGGCTTCGAGCACGAGATAGTCTGCGGTATAGATATATGGGAGAGCATGGTCTGGAATGTGTCCCAAGTCTGTCATGAACACAAGATGACGTCCCTCAGCTTTCAGACTATAACCTACACAGTCTTGGCTGTCATGAGGTAGTGTGAAGGCTTCGATGTGAAAGCCTGCCAACTCGAGTGGTTGTCCAGGAGTGAATGTGTGGGCAGACGTGTTTAGTGGCTTTTGCCGTGTGCAATAGTTTTGAGCGATACCACGGTGTGTGGCCGCGGTTGCGTAGATTGGAATATGGAGACCTTCTCCCAATCCTGGAAGGCCTTTGATATGGTCGGCATGGTCGTGTGTGACTAAGACTGCATGTACATGCTCCAGTTCTAGATGATGATTGCTCAGATGCTTACGTATTGTGCGTGTAGCAATTCCTGCATCGATTAGTAGTGCTCCTTCACGGGTGGATACATAGTAACAGTTACCATTGCTACCACTGGCCAGGCTCATGAATTGTATGCTCATTGGTTATTGTGTTTAAAAGAGGCAATCTCTTGGGTTACTTGCAGTGAATAATTATTTTCCAATCTTTGTGTATCGAGCATCTTGTATGAGGAAATGATG